>NZ_JAVLAT010000002.1:300000-377500 GCF_032190615.1 Brucella pseudogrignonensis | reverse complement strand
CAATCAGCTTGCGTAATTCCAACCAGCGATCACGACCAACACCTTTTGCGGGACCAATAGCAACCAGCATGTCTTCTGGAATAGCACGTGGAATTGTCAGCATTTTCGATAGAGTCTGATAATCGATAGAAAGCGCTGCTTGAATAGCTTCGCGGCTATAATGCAGCTCTTCGAGGCGCGCTGCAAATAAGACGCGTTCAATGAAGCTGAGATTTGCACGTGCTGAGTTTTCCTGACCCTGGCTCAGGATATGTTCCAGATCAGCCAGCGGTTTGATAACTGCTTTAACTTTGATACCAAGCTCATGCGCGACCTTGGCACGACGATGACCAAAGACGATCATATAGCGACCGTTGGTCTCTGGGTGAGGGCGCACGAGAATAGGACTATCCTGTCCCCGCTCACGAACGGCCTCTAAAAGCTCTTTATATTCGTGATCATCAGTTTCAGGAAGACGATCTGCAACGAAAGACACATCGAGAAGAGCAGGATCCAGATCGACAATTGCTTCACCATCAAGCTTATGGGATGCCTGTTTGGCGAGTTCATCGATCGATGCTGACAATGATTTTGCGGCACCAAAACGGCGCGTAACATTCTCGACCGGCGCAGCAGCGGCTCCATCTGCTTCTTCCGTCTTCATGACGCTCTGAAAAATGTTTTTCCGTGCCATTCTCTTATCCTTAAATCAGCGATAGCACTGATTTCATTTCATATTTCTCGTATTAGACTGCCGTCTAACGACCCCAGGCCTGATGAATAAGGCCGCGAATTTCAGTATTGACGCCTTCCAGGGCTTCCATGGCGCGATCATAGGTTCCACGGTTCATGGAAGAGCGCTCAACTTCATAGAGTGACTGCTTCGTCAGGCCAGCATCGGATATCGCCGTTGATTTTAGCATGTGATGCTTCAGCATGTGAGAGGCTAACATGCTCTGCATGAAGCCAACCATTTGTGCTTGCGGAACATCAGTCGGTTCATAGCGCGTGATGAGATAGCGGAACCAATCAAGTTGGACCGCACCACCTGCCTGACGCACAGTCTTGAGAATGTCGCCCAGCATCAACAGGAACTGTGACATCGACATAAGATCGAGCATCTGAGGGTGAACGGTGATGAGGACCGATGTGGCTGCCGAAAGGGCGGTCAAAGTCAGATAACCGAGTTGCGGTGGGCAATCGATAACCACAACGTCGTATTCTGCATCAACCTCTTCAAGAGCTAATGCAATACGGTTCCAGAAGGTTTTACCCTCTCCACCGTTTTGCATTGCTAGAGGTGTGTCATATTCATATTCCTGAAGCTCGAGCATAGCAGGGATAACATCAAGACCCGGAAAGTTGGTTTTACGAATAACTTCCCGGATTGATTTGCGCTGCTCGTCATAACGAACGGCTTCATAGAGCGAAGGAAACTCATCAAGCTCAGGCTGAATGCCATGTAGCGCTGAAAGCGAAGCTTGTGGATCGAGATCAATGGCGAGTACGCGATGGCCGGTAAGAGCCAGATGCTGAGCCAGATGCGCTGCTGTCGTTGTCTTGCCGGAGCCGCCCTTAAAGTTCACAACACCAATGACCTGCAATTTATCATTGCCACGACGGTGTGGAACATAACGCTTTACTTCGGCACGACCATTCTGATCGAGCCATTGACGCAGCTCTTGAAGTTGTTCGATCGTATAGGCGCGCCGCCCGCCAGAAAGAATGATCGGCTCGACACCCTTACCTTCCAGATGAAGCTTTTTGAGGTTGCTTGGAGATACACCTAGAAAATACGCAGCTTCAGCCATAGAAAACTGGCGCAAGTTTTTGCGCGCATCTGGCGGAAAGTTTTCATGGCGCAGCAAATTGAGCTTGCGCGAGATTTCGCGACCTTGCGTCAATATCATGTCGTCAAACGACATTTGCTCTGCCTGATTTGCGGTATTCATAGAATTAGCATCCCTAATGACGGCACTGGAACTAATGCCGTCTAAATACCGTCATTATGTCCGATTCTTATTTTGCTGCAAGAGGTCTAACTTAACAAATGGTTAGCGTATCTGCCTTAAGGGCTTTGTCTTGTTTTACAACGAATCGAAAAAAGCCTATCTAATTGAATTCAAAGAGAATTAATCATAATAGACGGCAGTCTACATCTTTAGAGACGAAAAATAGGAGATTCGGTTCGCTTTTCAAGCGCCGTTTCTGGGAGCGACAACATTAGTTGTGGGGGAATCGGGAGGGCTCATTCAGCTCCAAGTGGGTATCTATTCTTTATCAGCTGCGAAGCTGAATCTATTGTTCCGCGGGTATGGTGAGTTTCATCCTGAATGATAGATTTTTAATTCGCGGTGACGGATGGTTTCTGTTTATTGTATTCTTTTCAAGACTAGCGCATCATGCGATGCTTGGAGCGTATATTCGAAGTGAGCCTTCAAAAAGGTGCGGTGTGTATTGGGCGGGTTCATTGCGCATAGGAATTGTAAAATGCGATGTTCGTTTGAGTTTTTAACCGCCGCATTTTTGAGCTTTGCGAAACAAGATCAGCCTGAGATTGAATGGTAGTCGCTATTTCCAGGCTTTTCCGCGTGAATGTCGTCCTTATATGGTGTATGCATGGACATCTTTCGCTTAAACACCGTATACAAGTAGTGCAGAAGGCTTGATTAGTCACTCTTTGCGACTGCACGAAGAGGGCGTATCTCTTCGGTGCTTAAACCAAAGTTGCGGTTAAATAGATTAACTTTTGTTTTATTATATCTTTTCAATTGTTTGACTTTGGCCTGATTTCTTCAGTCTGTCGTAAGCGGGGGGCGGGTAAGCGGAGCGGATTTGGTGGCAGTGCCATCTTACTGGGCAATTGCACGGATTATCGCAGTCTATCATAATCCGTGCAATTGCATTTTGAGGAAGGCACGGATGACTGAGATCGACATTGATAGTCGGGATGAAGTCCCGACAAAAGCAGGGCAGGTGGTCCTATTCTCAAAGCCCTACCGCCGTAAGTAAGCAGGGTCAGGCTTCTGCAATGATGAAGCCTGCGAGTTCCTGGGTCACTGGTCGTTCAGCGGGCACGCCAAGCCGATCGCCGAGATAATGCCAGAAGGACAGGCCAAGCCTTTTGCAAGTCTTCATAAGGCCGAGCATTGTGTCGCGGGCGGCACGGCCGTCCCGACTCATAGTGCCACCGGAGATTTTGCGCTTTGTGACGCAACTGCGCAGATCAATCTCGGACGCATTGGTGTGCAACGGGATTTCCGGGCGTTCAAGAACTTTGAGCAATTCGTGCTTACGGCGCAGTAAATGCACCAGAAGCTTATCCAGATCTGCATAGCCCGTGCGGATGGAAAATATCCGATCGAACCTGACTTCAAGAGTCGGCGTCCAATTTAAAACTTGGACGCCGTAAATGGTAATGGCCTTTTTGAGCCCTTTTACACCATATCGATATCATTTGTTCTACAAAGTTAAGCCCGCAAAGCTTCTGCCGGGCTCATGCGAAGCGTCATTAACGCCGGAATCAGTGAAACCAGTGCTGCAACAGCAATAAAGCCAATAGCAAGCCAGACATCGCTCATCGCAAATTCCACCGGCATCCTAACTGCTGTTGTTGCGGTGAGCCATGATGTGATGGCCCGCGCTGCCGCATAGCCGATTGCCAGCCCAAGAAAGATTCCAAGCAGCAGCAGGAAAAATAACTCGCCCCAGACAATCGCCATGATGGAGCGAACCGGCGCACCAAGCGCCCGCAGCGCACCGATCTGACGTTTTCGCGCGCCGATATGCATGACCGCAACCAACAACAAGGCGAAAACCACAATCACCTGCGTACCGATGGCGATACCAAGCAGCAGGCTGCGGGCATCTCCCAATGTTGAATAGAGCCTTGTGAGAACCTCTGCCGGGAAGATCGCCAATGTGCGATCAGAACGATATTCCTGCCGCAACCGATAGGCATCCGCAATGGTCTTTGGTTTTACAAGAATAGCCGGAACACCGGGGCTATCGGCATCGAAAGTCTCGTCAAGCGGCGCATTGACGTCGATTTCGTGATCATGGTCATGTGGTTTTTCATTGATAAGCACACCAAATCCGTTACCCGGCTTTTCAGCATGGTCATCATGCTCGTGCTCTTCATGAGCTTCCATGCCATGCAGCTGCCAGACCGTGCGAATGGGAACCAGAATGGACCGATCCCATGCAGTGCCGGTCGGGGCCATTTTGCCAGCTACATGATAGCTGA
This sequence comes from Brucella pseudogrignonensis, assembly GCF_032190615.1. Lineage (NCBI taxonomy): Bacteria > Pseudomonadati > Pseudomonadota > Alphaproteobacteria > Hyphomicrobiales > Brucellaceae > Brucella > Brucella pseudogrignonensis. The sequence goes on along the minus strand of NZ_JAVLAT010000002.1, from coordinate 373,275 downwards.
CCTCGGTATGGGCATGTCCGCCGGTTTCAACCGTACCATGCATTGGATTGACTTTAGCCCCGACTGCTAGATCGACTGCCGAACCAATAATTGCCTCACCCAGACGCGTGAACATCGTGCCTTCGGCGAGCTGTGGTGACAGGGCGGAAATAAGCCCGGTTGTCGTGCCGACAATGGGAAAGCCGATCGCGCTGTCGCCAAAGCCTATGGGTGCTGCGAAGGCCACGCGCTTGTCATTGGCAAGTTTGCCCAGCATCGCACCCGACATAAGTGGCAGAGGCGACTGCTGCAAAAACACCGAAGAAAGTGTGAGCTGCGTGTCACTTCCCGCCGCACCGATCACAAGGTCAAACTTGTCGGATGCCCGCGCCGTGCCAAGCCTCACTGCCCGTTCCTGCAAGGTTACGACCGAACTTAATGCAACCGACAAAGCCAGCAGAACGATGATGGCAACGGCACCACCCCAGAAGCGGCGCAGATCGGCAAGAATGAATGCGATCATGACAATTCCATCTCCGCGCTGTCGCTTGCAATCCTTCCGCCTTCAAGGCGAATGCGGCGCTGCAAATATTGCATCAGCTGCGGATCATGCGTGACAACAACCAGTGTTGCCTTTTCTTCGGTCGCAAGCCGCACCAGAAGCTCGGCAACATCGGCACCGGTTTTCTGATCAAGGCTTGCAGTCGGCTCATCGGCCACGATCACGCCGGGCTTAGAAAGAAGCGCCCGCGCGATAGCCACGCGTTGCATCTCGCCGCGCGACAGCGTTTCGATATGTTGATCGGGACGGGTTATTCCGACTGTTTGAAGCAATTGAAGCGCGCGTGCGCGATCATCAGCCTTCACCCCAAAACTCAATTTGAGCGGCAACAGCACATTGGACAGTGCGGAAAGACCCGGAAACAAGTGAAAATCCTGCATCACCAGACCAATGTTGCGCGCACGAAACGCATCGCGCCTGAAAGCAGACAGGCTGCTGATTGCCGTTTCGCCCCATACGACTTTGCCGGCTTTCACGGGTTCGAGACCCGTTATGGCGTTGACCAGCGTGCTTTTCCCCGAACCGGAGGCACCGGTAATTGCCAGATGACCACCAGCAGCCAGATTAAATTTTTCAATGGAAAGCACAGGGAGAGCCAGCCTCGGAAAGCGCACTTCCAGATCGGCAATATCGAGCGACAGGCCCGATGGCTTGGCAAGCATCATCATCAGACCGTTTTGAAAGAAGCATCACGCAGACGAAGCTGACTGACAAAGCCCGTTTCAGGGTCTGTCCATGAACCATATTCCAGCGTGCCGCGCGTCAGAATTGGCGCATTGAACTGCACGAATGTCTGTTTGGACGCCAGATAAACAACCATGATATTATCGGGCCAGTCGGAATCCGACGAGCAGAATGGGCAGATTGACATCGGAATTTCGGTCAAAACGAAGAAGTTGGCTTCAGCCTTGAGTGGCGGTGCCATGAACCCGCGGATCGCCACTTGCCGGCCGGAAGCATTTTTGACCTGATCGGAAAACTCCAGACCCAGCACGCCAAAACTTTTATACAGATTGTCAAAGCCAAGTTGCTCTGCGGCTTGTGCCCTGTTTGCAATGCACATCAAAGGCGCAGTTGCCAATGCACCAAGCATGAGTTGCCTGCGATTGAAATGCGGTCCTGTGCGCATCTTGCCCTCCTGAAGAGAAGTGGACAGGCGGAAAACCCGCCTGTCCTTGATCAAACGAAGATTACTCAGACTTGGCCTTGCCGAGCGCGAAGGTGTCAGCAAGCACACGGTAAACATCGCTCTGTTCCATATAGCCGCGCAGACCCTCGGAACCTGGACCCGTTGCCTGAAGAACAACGTCATCGACCGCGTGAACGCCGGTGTCATCTTCCTTAGGGATGTTGCCCTGAACGAAGACTGCGCCCGGAACATCCTTGTAAGCCTCATTGGCTACATATTCGCCCTTCTCGTTCTTAACGGCTGGCACGAAGGCGCCATCCATCTTTGGGCGGAAGGTTTCGTAATGATCCGGGCCGTTATTGGCGGCGAGGAACAGACGACGCGAAACATCGATGCGATCCGGATAACCGTCGCCATTGGTGTCTTCGTAATTCGGGAATCCGGCGGCATCGTAAGTGCCAACCTTTTCGCGCATTTCATCGCCCGGCTTTTCATCATCGACTGTACCAATGATGGCAACGCCATGGGTATGATCGCCGGTGACGATAATCATCGTGTCCGGGTTCTTTTCGGCAAATTCGCGGGCAACGCCAACAGCCTTGTCGAACTCGATGGTTTCGACCAGTGCGCGATCCCAATCAAGCGGATGGCTCATCTTATCAACCGATGCGCCTTCAACCATCAGGAAGAAGCCTTCCGGATTCTTGGACAGCCTTTCGAGAGCAGTCTTGGTCATTTCCACCAGACCCGGCTGGTTTGGGAACTTGTCAACCGTGCCTTTCTTGAGGAACTCACGATCAAGCGTCACGTCGAGGTTGCCGGTATGGAAAAGACCGAGCAGCTTGTCCTGATTGGACTCACCCGATGCTGCAAGCTCATCTTTGCTTGTGACCAGCGCATATCCGGCATCCTTGAACAACTGGATATAATCCTTGTCGTCCTTGCGCTTGGAACCCGGAACGTCCTTGGCGAGAAAGTAAGCAGAACCGCCGCCAAGAATAACGTCAGGCTTCACGTCATACATCATGCCGACAATATCAGCCTTGTCGGAACGCTTGCGCGTATGTGCGACCAGTGCTGCCGGTGTCGCATCCTGAAGTTCGGATGTCGAAACAATGCCGATGGACTTCTTGGTTTCACGACGCATTGCTTCTGCAATGGTTTCAACCTTCGGGTCGTCCTGGCTGTCAGGTGTACGGTCGGCATAAACGCCAAGTGCATTCACGCGTGACTTATGGCCCGTCATGTAAGCCGACATGGTGTTGGCACTGTCAGTCGCAATCGAATGGGTCGACGACGTGCCGATGAAAGCCACAGGTGGAATGTCATCCATGTTGAGACGGCCATTGGCCTTACCCTCGGTCATGCCCTTCGACATGATGCGCGCGCCGGTGCGGTGCGCGACCGAAAGACCGTCAGCGATCAGGAAGATGATGTTCTTGGCTTTGGCTTCATTGCCGGTCGCATAGACATCCCAATTGACAGACTTGGTTTCGTCGCCAGCTGAAACTTCAACCTTGTAATCGCCAGCCTTGCCGATTTTCAGTCCGCGCAGAATAAGAGCAGAGCCCAGAACCTTGTCTTCTGCGCCCTTTTCTTCAGCGGTAAACTCGGCTTTGCTGCCAAATACAGCTTCATAGTCCTGTCCATTGACGGTAACTTTCACGTCCTCTGGCTTAACGACCTTATCGAACTCAACCTTGAAATCGAATGGCGAATTGACAAGGATTGTCGCCCGGTCAATCGGATAGACGGTTGCAGCACCGGCCGCAGTTGTCAGCATTGTTGCTGAGGCGAGAGCTAGAAGCAGTTTGCGCATATCAGAAATCCCCACTGTGTAATGCGTGCGGAGGTCAGATAAGAAAGCTAGATGACACTGGTATAACAATTCGCCGATTAATTTGTAAAACTTGCTTTGCCGGCTATGTTGTTTGATCAGGCAGGTGACATATGATGCTGAAAGCACTGTTAATCGTCACATTGGATATACGCCCTCGGAACAACGCCATGCCCATCCTTGCACGAGAAAAAATTTTCGCTTTGGTCGGTGCGTTTTTTGTTTACCAATTTACCCAGTTCGTCGTGCTCAAGTTTCCTTAGCAGCTGTCATCAAACCTTAATCGTGATGATAATCACCCGTCACAGGGCCCCTTTAAGGACCATTGCGTTTGTTTTCGCAATTTAGGGGGTCCCTTATGCGCCTTGGTTATCTTCTCGCTTCTATTGCCACGATTGCTATGACGTCTTCCGCCATGGCTGACGAGACATTCACCGCTAAACTGGCAGGTCACGCCTATCTGCCAGCTCTGACGCTGATAACACCGCCTGCCGATGCACCCCGCGACGCCTGGGTTTCCGGCAAGTTTACCGGCAAGGCACGCAATGACAAACCAATGAGCGTCATGGGCGATGTCGGCAAGGCCTATGGCAGCCACACCACCGGCATCTCGCTTCCCTTCATCGGCCAACCGGTACAGGGCATGTCAGGTTTCGCGATGAACCGCTCAGCCGATGGCACCATTTTCACACTCACCGACAACGGTTTTGGCACCAAGGCCAACAGCCCGGATGCACTGCTGTTCTTCCACCGCATGAAGCCTGATTTTGAAACCGGCAAGGTTGAGCGCGTGGAATCGGTTTTTCTGCGCGACCCCGACAAGAAAGTGCCGTTCCGCATCGCTTATGAAGGCACCGATGGCCGTTACCTGACGGGTGCGGATTTTGACCCGGAAAGCATTCAGTATCTCAATGACGAGATCTGGATTGGTGATGAGTTTGGCCCTTACATCATTCGCGCTGGTCTCGATGGTCGCGTGAAAGCCGTCTATCCAACCACGCTCGATGGTAAGCAGCTGACAGGACCGGATACAGCGGGCATCGTCGTGCCAGCGGTTGCTGGCAAGGATTATCGCGTTCAGCGTTCGGGCGGTTACGAAGGCATGGCCTTGCAGCCAAAGACCAACCAGCTCTGGGCTATGCTTGAAAAGCCGCTTTTTGACGACAGTGGCAAGCCGGAAGGCGATTTCCTGCGCGTCATCACTTTCGACACCGGCAAGGGCGAATGGACAGGCAATAGCTACCGTTTCCGTCTGGCCGAAGGCGCAACTGCTATCGGTGATTTCAACTTTATTGACGACACCCGCGCGCTGGTCATCGAGCGTGACAATGGCGAAGGCGATCCAAGCCTTGAGTGCAAGACCGACGATCTTTCGGCCTGCTACCCGTTGCCAGCAAAGGTCAAGAACATCGTTCTCGTCGATACATCGAAGATCGACGCAGACGGCTACATCCATCGTATCGGTCATATCAATCTGATGGACATTCAGGACCCTGACAACAAGGCAATCCTGAAGACCGCAGCAGCCCGCGATCTCAAGGGCAAGTTTACCTTCCCGTTCTTCACCATTGAAGACGTGATGCGCGTTGACGATACGCATATCCTGGTCGCCAATGATAATAATCTGCCATTTTCGGGCGGTCGCCAGATTGGCGAAGCTGCGAATAACGAATTTATCCTGCTCGAAGTGGCAGATTTCCTAAACGCCAAGTAAGTCTCGTTCTGAACCACTGGCGGGCACTGCATATTGCCGTGCCCGCTTGCGCATTTTGCAAAATAAAGACATTGCTCAACGCAATAGTTGGCAGACAGCGAAGAGCAGAGAAGCAGAATGACCGTAAGAGAAATCGTCAAATTTCCGGATGCAGCTTTGCGTGCAGCAGCAGCACCTGTCACCGTCTTTGATAATCATCTTCGTGTTCTCGCACAGGACTTGCTCGACACGCTGCGCGCAGCACCCGGCATCGGCATCACAGCTCCGCATATCGGCGTTCTGACGCGTGTGGTGGTGCTTGAGCTTTCCGGCCCCGGCAGCGCCAAGACCTATATCAATCCCGAAATCACATGGGCTTCCGATGAGAAAATTCGTCATCAGGAAGGGAGCGTCTCCATGCCGGGTGTGGTGGACGATGTTGAAAGACATGCCCGCATTCATCTGCGTTATCAGGATATTGATGGCACGGAGCAGACTGAAGAATCTGATGGCTTGCTTGCAGTTTGCCATCAACATGAGATTGACCAGCTCGACGGTATTTTCTGGCTTCAACGCCTTTCAAAGCTCAAGCGCGACCGATTAATTAAGCGATATCACAAGTTACAAAAATAGCGAAAAATCATATGTTATGCTGGCCCCAACATGATGAAGGTTTCGCTTTTGCTGACGCCTTGAAGTGAACGGATGGTCGAGATTACTTCATTCAATTCCGAGATCGTTGAAACTTCGAGCTCTGCGATGACATCCCAAATCCCATTGGTGTTGCATAAGCTGGTTAAACCGGGAACGCGTTTAATTGCGGCGATGGTGGCTTTCAGAGATGCGCCTGACATTTCGATGAGCATAAAAGCGCGGATTTGGTCTTTTCCGATGTCATCCCGAACGCGCACCGTAAAGCCTTTGATGTCACCATTGGCAATCAAGCGGTCCAGGCGTTTTTGAGCCGTCGCGCGCGCAACGCCGAGTAACTCTGCGAGCTGCGGAACGGAGGCACGTCCGTTGATACGCAATTCTGTTATCAGTCTCTTATCCAGGTCGTCCATCGTTCCCACTGTCTTTTTCGTAATTATTTCTGACTAAATCGTCATTTTATTATAAAAATAATCACTTTCTATTCTTTTTTGTCAACGAAATTGTGACTAATGATTTCATCTAAGGGGAATGTAAAAGTGGCTCCTAAAATGCTGCAAGCAGGAGGAGTGCTACACAATTCCCCGTTCAGGCCGGCTACAAGGCTGTGAAAATTGCGTCAACAGCTTCGTTCGGAGCTTTCGTAGGGAACATCGATAATGAAAATGGTGAGACTTATTTCTACGGCGCTTATTGCGCTTGGTATTTCTTTGTCCGCGCATGTGGCTAAGGCCGATGATCTGGAGAAAATCCAGAAGAACGGCAAAATGACAATTGCGCTTTCGGGCGTGTTTCCACCTTTCAGCTTTGTCGATGAAAACAATCAGGTCGTTGGTTTTGACGTTGATATCGGCTCCGAAATTGCGCGCCGTCTGAAGGCGGAGCCTGAGATTGTGACGACTGCTTGGGATGGCATTATTGCCGGTCTCGTCACGGGTCGTTTTGATACGATCGTTGGATCGATGGGCATTACCGAAGAGCGCAAGAAGGCGATTGATTTCGTCGGTCCTTATTACCGTTCCGGTCTGGCGCTGTTTGTCCGCAAGGGTGACGCGGTTAAATCGCTTAATGAGCTTGACGGCAAGACCATCGGTGTGACGCTGGGCGAAACTTCTGAAAAGTGGGTTCGTGAGCAGGGCAAATATGAAGTCCGCACCTATAAGGGGTTGCCAGAAATGCTGCTTGACCTTGGTTCAGGCCGTATTGATGCGGTTGTCGCAGACGACGTTCCGGTTCTGGTTGCAATCAGGAAAAGCAATGCACCGATTGACCAGGTCAAGGATGATCAGCTGCCGCGCTATGACATTGGTATTGCCGTGCGTAAGAACAATCCAGAACTGCGCGATGCCATGCAGAAAGCTCTGGATGAGATGATGGCAGATGGCACATACACAACCATCTCTGAAAAGTGGATTGGTGCGGATATCCGCTAATGTCACGGTTGGTTGAGAGCGGCTGATAAGCCGCTCCACCTTCGATATATGCGACGATATTTTTTTGTTGTCGCTCTAGCTTCCCGAGTCTTTGGCTTCGACCAGTGATGTCAGGTAATTGTTCGGAGAATGCTTTCGTTCCTAAACTTTGTCATATGCACTTTCTGGCGCATTGCTGGCTGGCGCATTGCCGGATTGATCAGGTTTGGCAGATGCGTCCTGTGTTGGAGCAGAAAGGTTGAAGGATGGATATTGCACTCATAGAGCGGATTTTTCCCTTCATTGTCCAGGCAGGGTGGGTCACAATTGAGTTGACTGTTGTGTCATTGCTCATTGGCCTCTTTGTTGCCAGCTCGTTGGTGATTGCCAAATTTTCGCGTTATGCGCCGGTGCGTTGGATCGCAACCGCTTATATCAGCGTGATGCGCGGGACGCCGCTACTGGTACAGTTGTTTCTCGTTTTCTTCGGTGGGCCTCAATTCGGCTTCGAATTCTCGCCCTTTGTCGCTGGCGTGATTACCATGGGCTTCAACATCGGGGCCTATATGTCGGAAGGCATGCGCGGCGCTATTTTGGCCGTCGATAAGGGGCAGAATGAAGCGGCACGGTCACTTGGCTTTAGTCGCGTTGGAACGATGCGGCTTTTTATTCTGCCACAAGCTGCACCCTTGATGATCCGCTCGCTCGGCGTGAACACGGTGATTTTGACGAAAAGTACCGCGCTTGTGTCCACAATTGGCGTGGTTGAACTGACTTACACCGCACAGCGTTTTGTAACTTCGACCTATAAGCCCTTCGAGGTTTTTGCGGTCGCGGCGGCGGCATATATTGTGATTATCGCTGTCATTTCTCTGATCATTCGCGGCCTTGAAATCTACTTCAGTGCAGACAAGAGGGCAGGGGCATGAGTCTCGATTTTAGCGTTGTTCCGCCGTATGCCGAGCTTATGTTCATTGGGCTAACCTGGACTGTACTCATTACTGTACTGGCTGGCTTAATTAGCATTGTCTTGGGAATTGTTATTGCAATTGTCACGCTGCATGCGCCCAAATTGATCAGTTTGCCCATCCGCGGTATCGTGTTTCTGTTCATGGGAACGCCGCTGCTGTTACAGCTGTATCTGCTCTATTATGGTTTGTCGCAGATCGGCATTATGGTGCCAGCTTTCTGGACCGGCGTCTTTGGCCTTGGTATGCACTACGCGGCTTACAATGCCGATATTTTCCGTGCATCGCTTCAAGCCGTTGATAAAGGACAGATGGAGGCCGCACGTTCGCTCGGTTTTGGAAGCAGCGCATCGCTGCGCTATTTCATTATCCCACAGGCGATCCTGACTGCGCTGCCACAGGTTGGAAATAACAGCATTATCCTGCTCAAGGATACAGCCGTCCTGTCGGTTCTGGGCATCACAGAATTGGTGCTGAGTGCACAGCGTGGCATCAGCGAAACCTATCGTCCTTTTGAGTTCTACTTCGTTGCAGCCGTCCTCTATTACCTCATCAATCTTTTGATGGAGTGGGTTTTGAGCAAAGCGGCCAAGAAAGCGGAAGCTATCCGATGAACACACAGACCCCCATGATCGAACTGCGTCAGATCAGAAAGTCTTATGGCGATATTGAGGTGCTGAAAGGCATTGATCTGACTGTCGCCAAAGGAAAGATTGTTTCCATTATCGGCCCCAGCGGTTCAGGCAAAAGCACGCTTTTGCGTTCTATCAATATGCTGGAAGAAACCAACAGCGGCGAAATCTGGCTTGATGGCCATCAAGTTAATCGCCCGCTGAAGGGCCGTGCTTTTGAAAAGCACATCAACCATATCCGTCAGGAAATGGGGATGGTGTTCCAGCAGTTTAATTTGTTCCCACATCTGACTGTTCTCCAGAACATCATGGTTGGCCCGATGAAGCTGAAGGGTTTGTCCAAGGCAGATGCATTGGAACGTGCAAATAGCTTGCTTGCGAAGGTTGGTCTTATCGATAAAGGTCATGCCTATCCTGCACGGCTCTCGGGTGGTCAGAAGCAGCGTGTTGCGATTGCTCGCGCATTGGCTATGCAGCCCAAAGTGATGCTGTTTGATGAAGCGACTTCAGCACTTGATCCAGAATTGGTTGAAGAAGTGAATCAGGTGATGAAGCAGCTCGCAAGTGAACATATGACTATGTTGATCGTCACACACGAGATGCGTTTTGCAGCCGAAGTCTGTGACCACGTCATGTTCATGGATGGTGGTGTGGTGGTTGAACAGGGCTCGCCAGATCAGGTTCTGTCCAATCCCACGGAAGAGCGGACGCGGGCATTCCTGCGCAAGCATCTGTCTCATTAAATTTGAAATTAATGTCTTAGCGGTGTGTTGCGCAAGGCGAACACGCTTCGATCAAAGGAGATTTGATCTATGACTGCGAATATTGCAAACGGCGCGTCTAACGCCGTAACGATGGCGCACAACCATATTGATGCACAGCATGTTGAGAAACTGGCGCTGCGTCTGGTTGGCTGGAACAGCGAAACCGGAACGCCTGGCGAAGCGACATTCTCTGATCATCTGGTGGCTGTTTTGAAGGAAATTCCTTACTTTCAGCAGAACCCTGATAATATCCGCACAATTGCCAGTCATGGTGATCAGCTGACGCACAATGTCGTCGCACTGGTGCGTGGTAAGGGCAAACACACACTCGCTCTGGCAGGCCATTTCGATACGGTTGCAACGGATAATTATCACGAGTTGAAATCGCTTGCCTGCGAGAGTCTCAAGCTCAAAGATGCGTTGATTGCGGATCTATCCAAGCGTTCACGTTCTGCACAGGAAGATCGTGCATTGGAAGATTTGCTGAGTGGCGATTTTCTTCCGGGGCGCGGCATGCTTGATATGAAAAGCGGCCTTGCCGTTGGTATCGCTTGCGCTGAAAAATTTGCTGAAGATGAAGATCGCAACGGCAATCTCCTGCTTGTGTTCACACCGGATGAAGAACGCGAAAGCCGCGGTATGCGCTCAATGCGCAATGCGCTGCCCGCGATAGCCCGTGATTTCGACATTGAAATCGCAGCAGCTATCAATCTCGATGTGACGTCTGATCAAGGCGACGGTCAGGAGGGACGCGCGGTCTATGCCGGAACCATCGGTAAGTTGTTACCATTTGCGCTGGTCATCGGACTAAGCTCACATGCAAGCTATCCTTATGAAGGTGTCAGTGCACAGGCTATGGCTGCTGGTATTCTGGCTCGCTTTGAGGGCAATGCTGCTCTTGCTGATCGCGACGAGAATGATATTTCACCACCGCCAATCTGCCTTGAAGCAAAAGATTTGCGCGATGGATATGAAGTGACCACGCCTGAACGCTTCTGGATCGCACTGAACTGGCTTTATCATGCCATGACTGCAGAAGAGCTGTTTGAACGCTTCAAGAATGAAGTGCTGGCAGGCGCTACGCAAGCGGTTGAACGTTTTTCTGCGCAGTCTGAAGCCTTCGGTAAGCTGATTGGCAAACGTCCGGGCGCCATTCCGGCTGCACCGAAGCTCATTACATTTGAGCAATTACGGCTTATCGCTGCGGAAGTCGCAGGCGACAAGTTCGAGGCGCTTTACAGCGAGCAGGAAAAGCGCCTCTCCCACATAGACAATCCTTTATCTGTCAGCCGTCAGTTAACGGAATGGCTGGTGGGTGTGGCTCATCTGTCTGGTCCGGCAGTCGTGGTCGGCTTTGCTGGTCTTCATTATCCTGCAAGCCATTTGGATGAGAAGCAGGCGAATGATCGTGCATTCAAACAGGCGATTGACGCGACGATGCAGCAATTCGAAAATTTTGCGGATCAGGCATTGGTCTGGAAGCCTTATTTCCAGGGAATTTCAGATATGAGCTTCTTGGGGCAGGCGACGCTTGGTCAGGATCTCGTTTCACTCAATACGCCGGTTGCACGTTTGGTTGACCATCCGGCCAGCGATGCGTTGCGGTTCCCTGTGGTTAACATCGGTCCTTGGGGCCGCGAGTTTCACCAGAAGCTGGAGCGCGTACATGCGCCTTATGCATTTGAGATCTTGCCGCAGGTTGTATCGTTGATCGCGGAAGAATTTTTGTCGAAGCGTGCCTGAAGTTCAGCAACAAGCCATCCAATAGAGGATTGACAATATGACGATTGAAAAGCTGAACATTGTCCCGTTCGTCAGCGTTGATAATATGATGAAGCTGGTTTTGACCATTGGCGTGGTAACCTTGCCTATACAGGCCTTTCTATTTTGATATTTGGCACCTCTTAGGAAGCTGTTGAAGGCGCGGATATCATCACCACTGTGACGGCAGACAAACAATATGCGACGATTCTGAGTGACAACATGGTTGGACCGAATGTGCACATCAATGCTCTTGGTGGTGATTGCCCCGGTAAGACTGAGCTGAATAAGGATATCTTGATGTGCTCTGATATCTTTGTCGAATAACCGCCGCAGACCCGTATTGAAGGTGCAATTCAGCAGCTTGATGCCGATTATCCGGTTAAGGAATTGTGGGAAGTCATTACTGGTAGCATTCAAGGACACTCATCAGAACAGGCGATTACTTTGTTCGATAGCGTCGGTTTTGCGATCGAAGATTTTTCAGCACTTCGCTATGTCCGCAGCAAATTAAAGGAAATGGGCTTTCAAGAGAGCTTATTCATATTGGTTAAATGCCTGCACCGCGCAGAAGGTGAAGCGGAGACTTCCGCTTCTTTGGCTGGTTCGGCTCCTGAAAACGCAGCGAGCGTCCAAGCGCACTGAGCAGATCAGTCTGCGAGATGAGGCCCTGCACGATATCATCGTGATCGGTCACGATGATGGCATGTGCATGTCCGTCGGTCAGCTTTGGCACCAGTCCTACCACCGGATCGTCCGGTGAAGCCTTGATTGCCTCTATCATCAACGAGCCTGCATCGGTACCGATGTTCTGGAGCTCGCGCAATCCAATCGTTCCTTTGAGCTTGCCTGTCCCATCGACCACTGGCAATGCGCGTATGTTATGCGTGAGTAGCAGTTCTCGCGCCCGGTCTGGCGTGTCATCTTCAGTGACGCAAATCACGTCGCGCGACATGATATCTTTTGCTTGCGATGTGCCATGGGTGCGAAGAAGCGCTTCCAGCTCGACCTGCCTTAACAGTCGATCCAGATCGGAAGGATCAATATCAAATGTTTCATCAATGGCCTGCAACGCCTTGTTTACATCATCTGAATTGAAACCGACGCGCAAAGATGGAGGCAGATCGCTGGTCTTATGCGTATTGACGGGAGTTGCTACCGGCACATGCGGATATTTGCGCCGCATGAGCTTGTGAAAGGCAATGCCCAGCACAACCAGCGTGACCGAGTTCAATCCGACTGGGATAAAAGCAAACTGATATCCAATCCCCGTCACGGCAGGGCCACCGATTACAGCTGTCAAAGCGGCCGCGCCACCCGGCGGATGCAGGCAACGGGCAAAAGACATCGCGGCGATGGCCAGGCCGACACTCAGGCCGATGGCGAGCACCTGATGGTCGACAAATCTTGCAATTGTTATGCCAACCAGCGCTGAAATCACGTTGCCGCCGATGATTGACCATGGCTGTGCCAGGGGACTCGCTGGAACAGCGAAAATAAGCACCGCAGAAGCACCAATCGGAGCAACGATGATGGGCAGAGCCATCGACTGCCCCAGTATGAGTGCCGTGATAAAACCTGTGAGGCCGATACCCAGCAAAGCACCGAAACACGCGATCACGCGATCGCGCAAATTCGCGCCGGCCAATATAGGTATAAACAGACGAAACCGGCTGAACACCGTCAATTCCTTTTCATATTGAGTGAGCGTGGTACGATCACAACCTTCAGCACGAATGACCCAGGTCCATCACAGATGTCATGATCAGATATTTTGTCTCACTTAAATTGGAAAGAAATTATTTTTCGCACTGTTTAACGATCGAGCCTTTATGGATGCTGAGCCCCTGTGACAGTAAGATAGACCGCATAAAGCGATTTTGTTGCAGCAATGAAAAGCCGGTTGCGGCGCGGGCCGCCAAAAGTGATATTTGCGACGGTCTGCGGCGTCTTGATCTTACCAAGCAGTTCACCGTCGGGTGAGAAGCAATGCACGCCATCGCCAGCGCTGGTCCACAAATTGCCATCCGTGTCAAAACGAAAGCCATCTGGTAGGCCGTTATCAATCGTGCAGAAAATATTACCACCCGTGACGCGCTTGCCGTCATCAACGACATCGAAAACCCGGATATGACGCGGTGCTTTTTCGTCGTGACTATAGGCGCTGTCTGCAACGAAGAGTTTCGTTTCATCGGGCGAAAAGGCGAGGCCGTTGGGCTGCTGAAAGTCTGTTATGACGGCTGTAAGTTCGCCGCTCTTCGGATCAAGACGATACACATTGCGGGTTGGCTGTTCGGCGTCTGCTTTGTAGCCTTCATAATCCGCCATGATGCCGTAGGTCGGGTCGGTGAACCAAATGGTACCGTCTGAGCGGACGATAACATCATTTGGTGCGTTGAGCTTTTTTCCCTGATAGCTATCGGCAAGCACGGTGATGCTGCCGTCAAGTTCAGTGCGGGTGACACGACGCCCGCCATGCTCACAGGAGACCAGTCGTCCTTCACGGTCGCGCGTATTGCCATTGGCAAAATTTGAAGGCTGGCGGAACACAGAAACGCCGCCTTCCGGCACCCAGCGCAAAATACGCTGGTTGGGAATGTCGCTCCACAGCAGGCAATTCAGATCACCGAACCAGACCGGCCCTTCGGCCCAGCGACAATCACTATAGAGTTCATCAAGATCGGCGCTCGATATGATTAGATTTTGAAAGCGCTCGTCGTGAATTTCGTAAATCGAAGGATGCTGAGACAAAGATACTACTCCGGGAATGCTGTTTAACGCTCAGGTCTGCGGCGGCTCGCCAGGAAAATCACCGCAATGATGGTTAGTCCTGTCAGAACGAGACGAACACCGGCGCCGAAGCCGTAGGTGTTGAGCATGGAGACTATGAGGAACATGAAGAGAGCGGCTCCCCAGATGCCGGGGATATTGGAATCGCCACCGGCGACCGCTGTGCCTCCAATGATGACGACGGCAATCGACATCAGCAGATATTCAGCACCCATATTGAGTGCCGCGCCGCCTGAAAAACAGGCAAGCAGGAAGCCGCAGAGCGAAGCCAATACTGCGCAAAGCAGATAGGTGACGAAGCGTGTCCCATCAACCGGAACACCTGCCATACGTGCAGCAAAGGGATTTTGTCCGATGGCTGAAATCCAACGACCATAAATGCTTTTCTTGAGAAGCACCCAGCCCAACACCGAGAGGAGCAGCGCCACGATTGCAACATTGGGGATGCCAAAGACAGAAGAGGTGGTGAACTGTGCCAGAATTTCGGGCGGTTTTACGCGCAGACCGCGATTGCTCCAGATAGCGGTCGACTGGATCAGAAAGCTCATCGACAGAGTTGCAATGATAGGCGGAATGCGCAGCGCCTTGATCAGCGCATAATTGCAGATGCCAATGCCAAGGCCGATCAGAAGAGCAACGGCAAGCCCTGCCAGCAGCATGCTGTCTTGCGAGTCCATCAGCTTCAATGCCAATGTGGCGGCAAGGGTCATGGTGGCCGGAACCGAGAGGTCGATATTGCCGGGACCAAGCGTTATGACGAACATCTGCCCGAGGCCGACAATCACCGAGAACGATGCGAAGGTGAAGGCCGCGTGAGAAAGCCCTGCGGCACCCGCGCCACCCGTAAACAATATGGTGATGACCCAGACAGCAATGGTTGCGATGAAGGACCATATCCACGGACGGCTTGTGAGAACGGAGACAGCGTTCATTGCTTTTTCTCCCGGCGGTCGAGGCGATTGAGGAAGAGGCGAAGCGCCAGAACAATGATGAGGATTCCGCCCTGCGCACCAATCTGCCAGTCGGGCGAGATGCGCATAAAGGAAAGGAAGGAACCCGCAAGCGTGAGTGTTAGCGCCCCGATGACTGCGCCAATGGGAGAAATGCGACCGCCAACAAATTCACCACCACCAAGGATGACACCGGCAATGGAGAGCAGCGTATAGCGCAGCGCAATATTGGCATCTGCCGAGGTGGTCAGTCCCACAAGTGCGATGCCTGCAAGCACTGCAAAAAAGGCCGCAAGCGCATATGTTCCGGCGCGGATTGCTGTGATCGACCAGCCCGCGCGCTCGATGGAGCGGGCATTGCCGCCTGCACCACGCATCAGCACGCCGAATGTCGTGCGCATGACGATGAAATGCGTAACAATGGCAATCAGAATGCTTGCGACAATTGCCATCGGTATGAATGGCGGTTTAGTGGTCATGATCCAGCGTGCCCAGTCGGGCGCCTGACCGCCGGGTGAGGGCAGGAGCAAAACGGCAAGGCCACCCCACACGAACGACATTCCGAGTGTGACGACAATGGAGGGCAGATTGCGCAGATGGATGATGGCGCCGAGTGCCGCATAGGCTGCAATCGCCGCTGCAAGGATCAGAACACCGATGACGGGATTTGTGTTGAGATAGGTCGCAGCCACACAGACCACGAAGCTCACGAAGGTGCCCATCGACAGATCAAGATCATTGACTGCCATGATCAGCATCTGCGCGATTGTTGCGAGCGCAATCGGGACGGCGAGGTTGAACAGCAGGTTAAGGCCGGTATAGCTCATTGCGCGCGGCTGCATGTAGAAAACAGCAGCCAGCAGCAAAGCGAGCGAGAAGACCGGCGTCAGAAGGCGGAGAGATGAAGCGGAGAAACGCATTATTCGTGTCCTCCCTCAAAGGATGCAGCAAGCACGTTCTTTTCCGTGATTTCGTCGCCGATAAGTTCTGTCACGATTGCACCGTCGCGGAAGACATAGACGCGATCACACAATTCGATCTCGTCCATTTCGGTGGAATACCAGACAAAGGTACGGCCATTTTCAGCTTCCTGGCGAAGGATTTCATAGACTTCCTGCTTGGTGCCGACGTCCACACCGCGCATGGGGTCGTCCATCAGAATGGCATTGGCGCTGGTCGCAAGCGCACGCGCAAAAAGCACTTTCTGCTGATTGCCACCGGAAAGCGACAGAATGCGATTGCCCATATCGGGTGTACGGATATGGATCTTGTCTTTCCACTGTCCGCCAAGCTGATCTTCGCGTGACTGATCGACGAGCTTTAGCGATGAGAGACGATCAAGCGAACCAATGGTGAGATTGTGCAGGATGCTCCAGAGCGGAAACGTGCCGTTCAAGCTGCGATCACCCGCCACAAATGCGATCTCGCAATTGCGCGCAGGCAACCAGTTTGGCCGACGCGCATAATAAAGATCGAGCAGCATCTTGGTTTGACCATGACCGGCAAGTCCAGCGAGGCCGATAACTTCGCCCTTGAAAGCCTGAAACGGCTTGCTGTCATGGGCGCGCTTTTTTGCAGAGAGAACGGCAGTGCCTGTCGTGCTGGCTTGTGCCGTGCGGCGTGCCGCTTTTTCACGTTCGACACTGCCCATGGCTTCGACAAGGCTGCGATTGGTGAAATCGCTTGCTGCACGATTAGCGACGACTTTGCCGTCTTTCATCACGACGATGCGGTCGGATGTTGAAAGGATTTCACCAAGCATATGCGAAATGAGGATCACCGAACCACCTGTGCCGACAAAGCGACGAACATAGGTCATCAGCTGTGCAGCAATGCCCGCATCGAGCGATGAGGTTGGTTCATCGAGAATGACCAGCTTTGGTGGCGTGCCGGGGGCGGTGAAGTTAATGGCGATTTCAACCATCTGCCGTTCAGCAATGGACAACTCATCAACGGTTGCCGCGCAATCAATCTTGTGGCCGGGGAAAATCTCACTGAGCTTTTTTGCAATGAGGTCTACGGCCTTGCCGCGCCAGTTCGCGCCCGTAAGGTCGCGCTGCATGATGCGGACATTTTCGGCAATTGTCAGATTAGGGAAGAGCGACAGCTCCTGAAAGACGCAGCGGATGCCGTGCTTGCGGGCAGTCGCCACGCCATGGCCTGCCTCACCGTGATAGGAAAGGCTGCCCTCATGCGGGGTAAGGCCACCATTGATGACATTGACGATGGTGGATTTGCCCGCGCCATTATGGCCGACAAGTCCGACACATTCGCCTTCATGGATCACAAGTTCCGCGCCATCCAGTGCCTTCACCGCACCGAACTGCACGCGAATATTGCGTGCGGCGACGACTTCGCCTTTGTCGATTGAATTTGCCATGCACTCGAACTGGTTTGGAGATATAAGGGAGGGGCGGACACATGAAATGTCCACCCCCTGGGAGAAAAGGTTTACTTTGCGTCCGCAATAACCTTCTGCGCGTCTTCAAGCGAATACTCGACATTCGCAACGCCACCCTTCTGGGTGTTTGCCAGTTCTTTATCGAGCGTGTCCTGATTAACGCTTAGGAATGGAACGACGAGGTCCTTCTTGACGTCTTTGCCATCAAGAATCTGCTGTGCGACCCAGAAAGCGAGTGTTGAAACGCCCGGCGCAATAGAAACCGACATGGTTTCATAGCCGTTCGCATCTTTCTGCTGCTTCCACCACTGCAGTTCGTCTTCACGGTTGCCCATGATGATGATTGGTGTTTCGCGCTTTGCTGCGGCAAAAGCCTGTGCTGCGCCGTAACCGTCGCCGCCTTGTGTTACCACGGCGTCGATCTTCGGCAGGCTAGGCAGGACACCGGCCACAGCGCGCTGCGCAACATCTGCCGCCCAGTCACCATGCACAGAGCCGACGATTTTGAAATTCGGGTGTTTCTTCACGCCTTCCAGAATGCCAGCATGGATTTCATCATCGACAGAAACACCGGCAAGCCCGCGAATTTCAAGCAGGTTGCCACCTTCAGGAAGACGCTTGGCCAGATAATCGACTTGGCCTTCGCCTATTCCCTTGAAGTCAACCGCAATGCGCCATGCACAAGGCTCGGTGACGATACCGTCGAAGGAAACGACGGTGATGCCCGCATCGCAGGCTTCTTTGACGGCGCCATTCAATGCAGTTGGTGAAGCAGCATTGATGACAATTGCGTCATAGCCTTGCAAAATCATATTCTGGATTTGCGCTGCCTGTTCGGTGGCCTGGTTTTCAGCTGTGGTGAAAGCATCGGCTGCAGAAACTGTGCCTGCGCTAACGGCTTCCTTTGTAAGCTTGTCCCAGCTCTGTAGCATCGCCTGACGCCATGAGTTACCGGCGTAATTGTTGGAGAATGCGATCTTCTTTGATGATGTGTCAGCAAATGCACTACCGCTTGCCATCAATGTGGCGAGTGCTGCAGATGCCAAAAGAATTTTCCCAAGCTTCATTTCATTCCTCCCAGTTGCAAATATCCGCCCCGCAGCGCCTGTCAGCGCTTCGGATCGTTCGAATTTGAATGTGGCGCGAAACCTCCCGCACCGCCGCTCCTCAACAGCATCAGCTCGCCCATGACATTTCCTGTTGTCTTGCGGGCAATTTTCTGATGAAGCGAGGATGAAACAAATGCGTTGCACTGTGAAGGCTGATCAAAGCAACCATGCTGCGGGTTTGCGCAGCAAAATTGCGGGAAACCGCAAGACGCGCTGATAGAGAAGCGGCGTATTATAAGAGTAAAGCAACCTGTCTTTGGGAGGAGAGTCGCTTGCTGGAACTGGCCCCCTCACGCCTGCTTGACCGCTATCTGACTATTTCCAGATTGCTGGCAGGGCAGCTCGATTTTGATTCTATTATTCAGTCCGTCGCTGCAGAGATCAATCATATCCTGCCCTATGACCATCTCGATGTCTGCATCAAGATGGTGGATGGCAAGTTTCACATTGCTTATGAGAGCGGCATTGCCACTGCCTGGAGCCGCAATCCACCCGCACTTCTTTCGGGAAGTCCGATCCGCACGGTATTGTCGGGCGAAGTTGAATATTTGCTGACGGATGATGCCCGCACAGATCCGCGTTTTCATTTTGAAGGGGCGTTTTCGACACCGATCATTGAACATGATCTTAAAGCCCGATTGCATGTGCCACTCAAGGCACAGGGAGATATTATTGGCGCGCTCAGCTGCTCGAGCTTGCAAACGGGCAGTTATTCAACACGCGATGTAGAAAATGCGCAGTCGATTGCCGATCTTCTGGCACCTTATTTCTTCGCAATCCGTGCCGCTGAACAGGCGAAGCGCTCGGCGATTGTCGAGGCGGAAGCGCGGGCGCGTGAGGAGGGCTTGCGGTTTGGCGCACTCAAACTCACAGAGGCTCTGGAAACGGAACGCCATCGCATTGGCATGGATCTGCATGATCAGACACTCGCTGATCTCACCCGTCTTGCCCGTCACGTCGAGCGTTTGACACGCGCGCCCGACCTTTCGGGCGAACAGCTCGAACCCTTGTTTCGCGGCTTGCAGCATTGCATGCAGGATTTGCGGCAGATCATCGAAGAAGCAAAACCTTCCGTGCTTCAGCTCTTCGGTTTTGCGCAGGCAACGGAGAACCATCTCGACCGTTCGATCCGCGAAAGCGGCGCTGCAATTGAATGGATTCTGGAAGACCAGAGCGACGGCATGACCGACAGGCTCGAAGAGACGGTCGCGACTTCGCTTTTCCGCATTGTGCAGGAAGCAATCAACAATGCGATTCGTCATGCTCTCGCTGGAGAAATCCGCGTTCGTCTGCGCGATAAGGGTGGTCGGCTTCTCGTTGAAGTTATGGATGACGGCATTGGTATGGACCGTCAGGCTCCGCGTATCGGCCATGGTATCGATAATATGCGCACAAGAGCACGGCTCATTTCTGCAATCTTCGCCATCAGAAAAAATACGGACGGCAGCGGCACTTGCGTGACGATCCATCTGCCGCCGGAAATGAATGAACCAATTGGAGGGTAAGATGCAGGTTCTGATCGTAGAGGATGATCCATTGCATCGCACCTATCTCGGCGAGGCGATCCGCGCCGCTTTGCCTGAGTGCGTTGATGTGCTGGAAGCGGATAACGGCTCGGCCGGTGAAAAGCTGGCCCGTATCCATCGTGCAGCGCATATTGTCATGGACCTGCAGATGAGTGGACGCAATGGCATTGAAGCTGCGCGAACCATCTGGAAGGAAAACCCGGAAACGCGCATCCTGTTCTGGTCGAATTATGCCGATGAAGCCTATGTGCGTGGTGTTTCGCGCATCGTGCCGGAAGGCGCCGCTTATGGCTATGTGCTGAAATCGGCATCTGACGACAAATTGCGCTTGGCGCTCCGCAGCATTTTTGTTGAGGCGCAGTGCGTGATCGACCGTGAAGTCCGCGGTTTACAGCAGAAGAGCCTTGGTCATACCAGCGGGTTCAGCGAGAGCGAATATGAAATTCTGATCGATATAGCACTTGGTTTGACCGATCGCGTTATCGCACGCAGACGTAATCTGTCGCTCAGAAGCGTGCAGAACCGATTGCAGCAGCTTTACGAAAAACTGGGCGTGTACCAGGAGAAAGGTGAGCCAGAGGAGGGGCGTTTCAACCTTCGATCGCGTGCAGTCACAATCGCCTTGCTTCGAAAGCTCTTGAATTACAGTGCGTTGGAACGGGCAGAGGTTGAACTCAACGATTGGCTGAGTCGATAAATGGCATCTATTTTGTCTCTAAGTTTCATTCGCAATCACGCTATCTGGGTTCAGGATTTTTGATGGATCAAGCAAATGCCGAACTGAACGCATCAGTTCCATACGTACAGGGTCGGTGCGCAGGTTGAGTTCTGCGGTTAGCTTGCGGCCAATACCATGCTCAGCAGAAAACGTCCCATTGAGCTCATCAACAACGTTATGCACCCTTGTCATGATTTCCGAAGTCACGCGCTTCGGATTTTCAAAATTGGTCCACTGATCATGTTTGAAATGGGCAATGAAATGAACATTGCCATCGCCAATATGTGAGACAATATGAATACGCGCATCTGGGTGCAACTCGTGAACTGCGTCGGTTGCCCGCTCAATCAGCTCGGGAACCAGTGCTGGACGAACGGCGATATCGTGCGAAAGACTATGACCTTCGAGCTTATTTGCTTCAGAAACCGAATGCCGCAAATGCCAGATATCGGCGGCCTGAGCATCGCTTTGCGCGATGAATGCATCCTCGACAATGCCTTCCTCAAATAGCTCGCTAAGCCATTCTTCAAGGGCATTGTGCAGATCAGCTTTGGGATCCGTGCTTCCCAATTCTACCAGAAGTGACCATTCAGGGCGGCTTTCCAGTGGGTGGCGGGAGCGCGGTATATGCTGCAAAACGAGGTCAACCTGATTGCCGGACAAAAGCTCGACAGCTTGTACGGCACTGTCAAAGCGGTCTTGTATTCCGATTAGAATCTCGACGGCTGTTTCAAGACTGGGCAGTGCAATCCATGCATGGCCTGATGAGCGCAAAACAGGCTGCATACGCAAAGCGACAGCGGTGATGACGCCGAGCGTGCCTTCGGATCCGATGAATAAGTTTTTCAGATCGTAGCCCGTGTTGTTTTTGCGCAGCGCTTTTAAGTCGCTGAAAATACGACCATCTGGCAAAACAACCTCAATACCGCAAATCAACTCGCGGATTGGGCCATAGCGCAGAGCGCTTGTGCCACCAGCATTTGTAGCTGCGAGGCCACCGATTTGTGCGCTGCCCTCACTGCCAAGATGCAGCGGGATACGGCGGTCAACACGTGCAGCAGCATCGTGTCCGGCTGAAAGGGTAACACCAGCTTCCAGTACAACAATATTGGACGCTTTATCAATTTCGCGGATACGATCCAACCGGCGAAGGCCGATAACAATTGCACGGCTTTGCCCTACCGGGATTGCGCCTTGCACCAGGCCTGTATTCCCTCCCTGAGGAACCACGCAACATTTATAATCCGCTGCGATACGCAATAGTTGCGATACTTCTTCAGTCGTCGCAGGGAAAACAACAGCAAGTGCGTTGCCTGTTTCGTAACCCCGCCAATCGGTAAGATAGGGCTCAGTATCGTGCGCATCTGTCATCACATACTGATCGCCAATCACCTCGCGCAGGGTTGCGAGTAATTGATCATTATTATCGGACTTGAACTGCATGAAACTGGCCTGAAAAAGAGCTGTCTGGA
Organism: Brucella pseudogrignonensis; assembly: GCF_032190615.1. Classification (NCBI taxonomy): domain Bacteria; kingdom Pseudomonadati; phylum Pseudomonadota; class Alphaproteobacteria; order Hyphomicrobiales; family Brucellaceae; genus Brucella; species Brucella pseudogrignonensis. The sequence goes on along the minus strand of NZ_JAVLAT010000002.1, from coordinate 350,921 downwards.
CAAAAGTTTGGATTGCTAACCAATCCACTCAGATTGTCGAAGATCTGGAATGGTGGGAGCACCTGCGAAAGCGAGAAATGATCGAAGCTCATCGCGGAGCTGGTCGACTATGCGAACAACGCCATCGCTCCCATCAGCAGCAAGTCCATAGAGTGGCGCGCGCCCTAAGAATACACCGTCAGCACCTGCTGCGAGTAACTTGGCTGCATCCGAACCACGTCTGACGCCGCTATCTGAAAAAAGCGTTTTATCAGGACCAACGGCATCGCGTATTCTTGGAAGAACTTCCAAAGGAAGCGCTGCGCTGTCCATATTGCGGCCACCATGCGCCGACACAACGACCCCATCGCAGCCTGCTTCAAACATAGCGACTGCATCGCTAACCGCCATGACACCTTTGATGACAAGCTTATGTGGCCATTGGCGACGAAGCTCTTTGAGAAATTCAAGGTCTAGAACCATATCCAATGCGAAGCGCGGATCGCGAATGGATTGCGTAACGGCTTTCGCGACTGCGCCGGGATAATGTGCGTAGGAAGGGAAGCCATTGCCGAGCGCATAGCGTCCCATAACGCCAAGTGTCCAGCGTGGATGAGCCATCAAGTCGAGCGCCAGAGTGGCGGAGGGTTGCAACGGAACACCAAAGCCATTGCGCCGGTTATGAATTTTCTTGGGTGATGCGGGTGTATCCACCGTTAGGACGAGTGTTTCGACGCCACATGATTTTACGCGTTCCAGCAGTTTCCATGTCTCGTTGCGATCATTCCACACATAGAGCTGAAACCAAAGTTCGCTCCCCGGTGCACCGTCCGAAATATGCTCAATGCTTGTTGATGATTGGGTAGCGACAACAAATGGCAGGCCCGCAGCTTTTGCTGCGCGCGCCATAACGACCTCGCCATTATATCGAACCATACCTGCCAGCGCGGTAGGAGCAATCACGAAGGGGCAACTATGATCGTGACCAAGATAGCTTGTTGATAGGGCCGGTGACGCGACGGGGCGCAGCACATGGGGGACGATGCGTTTTGCCTGGAAGCCACGATGAAGTGCTGCTATCGCGTCTTCCGCTTCCGTGCCCCGATCAATATAATCAAATAGAGCGCGGGGGAGAAAAGACCTCGCCTTTTCTCTCGCCTCTGCAAAATCCAGAAACTCCGCCCCGCCTGCCATGCTTACGCGATCCCTTGCGCTTTCAGACCTTCAATAGCCTTGGAAATAAGGCTGAGGGTTGTCTCATTCGGCGCTCTAAGCGGCAATGAAACCGGACCGACAGGCATGCCGAGATCAGCCATCATGGACTTGAGCGGACCAGGGTTCACTTCGTTGAAAAGTGCTGCAAAAGTCGGAAGTAGCTGACGATGCAGCGCAATACCCTCAGCATAGTTGCCGCTGATAAGCGTGTCGTGAATACGGGTCCAGAATGCTGGCAACATCGGCGCGCTGGCAAGTATTCCGCCCGTCGCGCCATACATGATATGCACGGCATACATCATGTCATCGCCGGAAAGCAGAGCAATCTTGTCGCCAATCGCTGCCGATAAGCGATTGAAGTAATAGGCATCGGTATTGCAGATTTTGGCGCCGATGATCGTTCCGTCTTCACCCAATGTTTTGAGTGTTTCAACAGCCGTCACAAAGCTCGTGCGAGAAGGGACATCGTAGTAAACAATAGGCAGATCGACTGTCTGACGATAGGCGTGGAAATAGTCAATGACGCCCTGTTGGCTTGGAATGACATAGAAAGGCGTTACCAGAAGAAGAGCGTCCGCACCCGCTTCCTTAAATGCCTTTCCATGTTCAACAGCTTCTGCCCAACCGGGGGACACAACGCCAGCAACAACCGGAACCCTACCATTGACGATACGAACAGTTTCGCGAACGACAGCAAGGCGTGTTTCTGACGACAAGGCCGTAAATTCGCCTGTACCGCCAATCGGTGCAAGTCCCTTTGCTCCGCCAGCCAGGTTGAATTCGATCAGGGTTTCCAGTTTCGCGACATCGAGTTTTCCATCATCAGTCAGCGGTGTCGGAATTGCAGGATACATACCCTGCAAGTCAGAATGTTTCATGATCAAATGTCCCATTTTTATTGGATGTAATTAATGTTCGACCTTGGACAGGAAGGACTTCAGCCGATCAGTTTGCGGGTTACGCAAGACGTCGTCTGGTGCGCCCGTCTCGACGACATGTCCGCCTTCCATGAAGATGACCTTTGATGCCACATTGCGCGCGAAGCTCATTTCGTGTGTCACCACGATCATGGTTGTTCCATCGGCTGCTAGTCCCTGCATCACATCGAGAACTTCCCCGACGAGTTCAGGATCAAGGGCGGATGTCGGCTCATCAAACAACATGACTTCCGGCTCCAATGCCAGTGCGCGTGCGATTGCAACACGTTGTGCTTGCCCGCCTGAAATTTGTTGAGGGTAGAGATCGATCTTATCGGCCAGTCCGACGCGCTTAAGCAGCGACATCGCCAGCTCTTTGGATTGCTGCTTGGTTTTGAGCTTGTTGAGCAGCGGCCCTGACATAACGTTCTGCAAGACCGTCATATGCGGGAACAGGTGAAAGCCCTGAAAGACCATGCCTGTTTTCGCGCGAAAATCAGCCTGTACCCGTTCGGAGAATTTACTCTTGGGTGTAAACTCGAGGCTCTTACCCGCGATTTCAATACGACCTTCAGTTGGCTGCTCAAGCAAATCAAGACAGCGGAGCAGGGTCGATTTTCCACAACCGGATGGGCCAATAAGAACGGCTACATCACCGCGATTTACCGCGAGATCAATTCCCTTGAGAACTTCATGCGTACCAAATGTTTTTCGCAGATTTTTTACATTAATCATGACGCACCCCTAGTGTTTGATTTCAAAGCGATTGGCGATCAAAGTTACGGGTGTCAGAATGACGAGATATAGCAGTGCTGCGAATGTGTAGACTTCCAGAGGCCTGTAGGTTTCCATCGTCAGGCTACCCGCCGCATACATAATGTCAGGCACGGCAACGACAGACAGAAGAGACGTGTTTTTAAGCTGCAGAATTGTCTGACTTACGATTGGAGGGATCATTCTGCGTGTTGCTTGGGGTAGAATGATGTGGCGCATCTTCGTGACGTAGGAGAAGCCAAGCACAGTTGATGCTTCCCATTGGCCACGGTCTATGGAGATAACGCCTGCGCGGAAAATTTCGGCTGCAAATGCGCCCATATAGAGTGTCAGACCCAGGCCAGCGGCAAACCAATCTGGCAAGGTATAGCCAGTCAACATTGGCAGGGCATAAAAGAACCAAACAATCTGAACCAGCAGAGGCGTACAGCGGAACAAGTGGATATAGGCATTTATAAGCCACTTGAGCACAGGTATCCGCGACACCAGAGCAAGCCCAAGAATGATGCCGATGAGAAGGCCTGCGAGCGACGTTACAACCGCATAAGCAATGGTTACACCGATTGCGTTAAGCCACAATTGCCCGTCAAGAATAACGGACCAGTCAAATTGGTACATTTGCATGCACTCCCATTTTGCGACCGTGTTCATTCCCGATCAGGCGGTCTTTTTCTTAAGCGCTAGCGCGATTCGGAATCACTGAAAAGCATTTTCAAGATAAAAATGCTGATTTAATCGTATAGCGATTACTTTAAATCATTATACGATATTTAATTAATAAATGACCGTCTAATTACGGTTTTATCAGGCTTAAAGTGCAAAAAACAAAGTTTTCGCTTGTTTTGTTCTGACAGAAAAATACATGCTGCTGTTGGTTAAATTAAAGCTCTCTATAGAAGAGCAAACGAAGGGAATATCGACATGATGAGGATGATCGCAGCTGCATTGTTGGCCTGTTCGGCAGCCGTTGCCAGTGTGCCAGCTATGGCTGAATCTGTATGGGACAAGATTGAACGCACCGGTGAAGTTGTTTGCGGCGGTGTCCGTAACTACCCACCAACGTCCTTTCATGTTGGTGGCGAGCTCGAATATGCTGGCTATGGCCCGCGCGTTTGTCGTCAGATGGCTGCTGATCTTGGCAAGGCTATGGGTAAAGACCTCAAGCTCAAATGGCGTGAAGTCACGTGGCAGAGCATCGTTCTCGACCTGCAATCTGGCCGTCTCGATATTTTCCCGGGAATGACTGCTACGGAAGAGCGCAAAAAGGCGCTGGCCATGGCTGGTCCTGTTTGGCAGATGTCTGATTGCGTGATTGGCTCAAAAGCGAAACAACCAATGGCCACTTGGGAAGAATATAACAACCCAGACGTCACTTTTGCTATGGTGACGGGTACAGCGCAGACCAACTTCATTAAAGAAAGCATGCCAAAAGCCAAGATTATGAGCTTGAAGGAAATGAGCGAAGCCATCATGGCCGTTCAGTCCGGTCGTGCAGATTACATGATCCAGGAGCTGCCGATTTGCGTCAAAACATTCTCGACCGCTCCAGCTGTGTTCTCCAGCTATACGGTTCCGACACCACCGCATGGCATTCCTGTTTCAGCGGCAACACGTATCGATGAAGATGGTCGCGTTCAGGCATTTCTTCAGAAGTGGGCAGAAGAAAACCGCGCAAGTCAGGCAATTGTTCCTTTGCTAATTGAAGGCTTCAAGGATGCGGGAATGGATACTTCCGTGATTTCTGAAGGTGTTCGTTTCTGATTTTTGATCTTTGTAAAGAAAGGTGCCGTTCTCGGCACCTTTTGCGATTTGGCAAGCATTTCGGCTCAGATATATTGCTTTGGGACAATGAAAAATTCTGTAACTAATTCCTATCAAGTGATTATTATTGCCTAGATGCATGATATCGGGGGTGCCTTAGTACAAGGCGGAGGGACGGCTTGAAATGGCGCATCACGACGAAGAACATGACGATCCAATGCTGGTTCGGGCCGTCGAAAAGGCGTTTCGCGTTCTCGAGACTTTTGATGCGGTTAATTCTCGTCAAACGTTGACTCAGCTTGCCCAGCGCGCGGGCATTGACCGCTCTGCTGCGCAGCGCTTTGCACATACTTTGCTATACCTTGGTTATCTTCAAAAAGTACCAAATTCGAAGACGTATGAGCTTTCAGCCAAGTCGCTGAATATGGGTTACCGCTATACGCGATCCAGCCAGTTGGTGCAGCGTGCGCATCCATATTTGATGCATCTTAATCGCAGTACGGGAGAGACAATCTCTCTGACGTTGCGCGATGACACCGATATTATTTATCTGGCCCGCTATCTGTCCGCGAATACACTCGACAACGATGTGATCGTTGGAAGCAAGCTTCCCGCTTATTGCTCTGCTGCGGGATTGGTTTTTCTCGCCGGATTACAGGATGAGCAAATTAACGATATCCTCGCGCGAAGTGACTTGCGCGCTTATACGCCTAAAACGATCTTCGAGCCCGAACAGATATGGCAGCGGGTTTATGAGACCCGTCAGCGCGGATTTGCGATTGCGGTAGAGCAGGTTTACGCCAATGATATCGCCTTGGCCGCACCAATCCATTTGCCTGATGGTCACACGACTGCTGCCGTGGTGCTCGCTGCGTCTAACCTGCGCTATGATGAAAATACCATCACCCGCCAGTTTGTACCCATGATGATTTCAGCTACACGATCGGTGACGCAAATTCTTACCTGATCGTGGGTATTAAAATGCTTGCGAGTTTGATCACGGTGATGTGGAAAATATCGCCTAATTCTGGTCGATAGTGATCACGCAAACCACACGATCTATTTCATACGCGGCTTTCGACCAATACTGATCAGCATCCATCGATGCCGCAACCGTTCTGCTTTATGGCGCATAATGGCAAATTGAACATCGACCGCAAGAATCGTTTGTTTTGAAGCAGCCATTGCGCTGGTCTGCGTCGTGAAGACCTATTTGGGCGACTTGAACTAGCTGTAACCTCCTATAGGTATTTGTGGGCAGTCGCTAAAAATATGCAAAATTAATATTTTACTCTAAACGTAAAGCATATCACACTAAAGTTTATTAACTGTTGAGTGTTGTGCGATTTTTCATTTCATCTAGTATAAGGTGTCTTTGTAATTTGCTGATTTTTGCAAGTAATTCCTTATCATGGCTGATTGCTACAATTCCCATTGATTTTTTTTCGACCAATGATGTGAGAACGTGCCAAATTTGTGCTTGTGCTATGGGATCAAGTGCAGATGTGATTTCATCTGCAATAATATAACGTGGCTTTGCACCAAGTGCTCTTAATATTGCGACGCGTTGTAATTGTCCCCCTGATAGCTCATGGGGGTAACGGTCTCCCCATTCTTCTTGCACACCAAGACGTTGTGCCAGCTCGGTATCAGTCGGTCCCGATTCATTAATAATATTCTTAATGCGCCAGCGAGAATTCATTGCTGCGAGCGGAGATTGATACAAATATTGGACATTCCAGCTTTTCTTAGGTGAAAAGCATTGGTTGTCCAGAAAGATGGCTCCCTGGTCGGGTTGGTGCAGGCCAGCGAGTATTCGGCCCAATGTCGTCTTTCCACATCCCGATTGCCCTGAAATGCAAAATATCTCACCTGTTTTTATCGTTATCGAAAGATTTGAAAAAACAGATCTCTGTTTAAAAGATGCGCTGATGTTTTTTGCTTCAAGCATATGCGTTGAAGCCGTTTTGGGGCAAAGCGCGCCACATGTTTTTTGCATAGTGAGACGTAATCTGGTCACCTGACCCTTGAAAGGCAGTGGCCGGTAAAAAGCAACATAGCTTTCCTTCATTAAGAATAGCTATTTTGTCGGCATAAGGCTGAATGGTCATAAGATCATGCGTTATTATAAGACAAGTGCCGCCATTATCCGCATGTCTGCGCAGTTTTTGCAGAATCATAGTGCAGTTTTCTGGATCGAGACCAGCAGTTGGTTCATCGGCAATTAACAGTTTGGCTTCTCCTGCTGTCGCTTGTGCCATCAGAACTCGGCGTGCCATGCCACCGGATAATTGGTGAGGATATAGTTTCGCGACATCTGTGTAGAGGCCAACCTCTGCAAGCCTCTCAGATATTTTTGTAGGTTTTCCAGCGCGCTTGGCAGCCCAGTTTATAAGATCCCCGACATTCGCCGTTGGATCGAGATAAGTTGTCTGTTGCGGCAGCAATGCGATTTCCCGTCCTCGCAGCTTTTGGCGCGCAGTTTCATCCAGCAATTTGCCGTCGAAGAAAATCTCTCCGCTTGTTATCGCATTGTTCGGTATTAGTCCCAGAATTGCATGCGCGAGCAGACTTTTCCCAGCTCCCGAGTGCCCAACCAGCGCAACGATTTCCCCTGCCGCGATGTTGAGTGACACATCGGACAATCGCGTCATTAAATTCTGACGGAACAGACCATTGTAGCGCTGGAATGAAACAGAAAGGCTATCAATTTCAAGCATCATATATGGGCCTCTTTTGGACTGATAAGACGACGCAATGCATTGGCGAGCAAATCGAAGCACAGCACCATGATCAACAGTGCAAGACCGGGGAAGACGGCGAGCCACCAGCGGCCCCCAGTGATGTGTTGCATGGCTTCCGACAGCATGATTCCGATTGCTGGGCGTGATGGTTCCAGGCCAAAGCCCAGGAATGTCAGGCCTGCTTCATGCAAGATGGCATGTGGAAACATCAGCAAAAATCCAACCAGCATCTGTGGCAACAGATGCGGCAGGATGTGGTTGAGCAATATGAAGCTGCGCGATTTACCAAAGCTACGCGATGCTTCAACAAAGGGTGCCACGCGCACCTGAATAAGTTCGGCGCGCAAGATACGCGCAAAACGCGGCCAGTGCGAAATCGCAACAGCGATGATCACCGCGCTCGTTCCGCCACCCAGCGCAAAGCTGATCAGGATAAGCAGAACCAGATGCGGCATGGCGAGCATGGCATCGGTAATGAAGCTACCAACCGCATCGGCTGTTCTGCCGAGGCCTGATAGCAGAACGATGATCAGTGCAATAATGACCGAAAAGCCTGCTGCCAGAATACCAACGCGCAGGCTCAAGGTTAGCCCATGCAGCGTTCGAGCCAGCATATCGCGCCCCATCTGATCAGTACCAAACCAATGCGCAAATGATGGCGGTAAATTGCGTATGGAAAAGTCAGAGCGAATACCGACATTGCCATAGGCCCATGCGCCAAATGTGATGGCGGCAATGATAGCCAGAGCGAAAATAGCGCTGATGAGCGCCCGAATGCGCCCGTTGAGAGGGAAAGCCTTCATGCTTGCCCCTTCAACCTTGGATCGACAACGCGATAAAGAATATCGGCAATCATATTGCCAGTCGAAACTACAACGGTGGTCAGCATGGCAACAGCCAGCAACAACGCTACGTCGCCACGAATACCCGCTTCCACGGCAGCTCGCCCCAATCCGGGCCAGGCGAAAACCTGCTCTGCAAGAATGGCTCCGCCGAATATTTCACCAATTGACGCAAACAACACGGTCAACGCTGGCAGAGCTGAGTTGCGAACGCCGTGGCGTAGGATGATGTCACTCTGACGCGCACCTTGTGCGCGCGCAAATGTAATGTAGTCTGATTGCAGAACCTCGATCAGCTTGGCGCGAGAATGCAAAGCGATCTGCGCGACACCAAATAGCGTCAATGCCGTCAGAGGAAGGATCAGATGCTGCAAGCGTTCTATGAAGGTGACGTCTTCCGAAGGAACGCCAATCGGACCAGCGCAACATATTGGTGTCCAGCCCAGTTTTACTGAGAACAGCGCCAACATCAGCATTGCCAGCCAGAAAGTCGGCGTTGCGGCCAAAATGTAGCAATAAAGCCGAATGATGCGGTCAGGCCAGCGTCCTTCATAAGCCGCTGAAAGCATTCCAAGAGAAAAGCCGAGAATCCCGGATAGCAACCATGCGAGACCCGTAAGCGTCAGCGATGTCCCGATACGCGTGCTCATCACCTCGGCCACGGAAGTATTGTAAGTGATGCTAAAACCGAGATCACCACTGAGGATATTTCCAGCCCATCGCAAAAACTGCTCATAGACGGGGCGGTCGAGGCCCCATATTGCAGCAATCTGCATTTTCTGCTCTGGCCCAACATAGGCCATCGCTGGACCGAGATACGCATCCACCGGATCAATGGGTGATGCCTTCATCAGCAGGAACACCGCGAAGGCAACGCAAATCACCAGCGCACAGAGACGCAAAATGCGTAAGGAAATCTGGGTGGCGAGGTTTGTCGTCACTCGCAAGTCCACCGCCAGTTGGCAATTGTTGCAGTAACCGGCCAGCCGTGACCATGTGGTTCGATCTGTGTCTTTCCGAGATCAAGGCACTTGTTGACGAAATAAACATGGTCGAAATTAACGAGCCAAGCCCATGAATTATCACCCTTCAACCCGTAATAGTCAGCGGCTTTAGACCAATAAGGCATTGACCCTTCTAGGCTGCCTGCGCCCTGCGCTTTCTCAAAAAGCTCCTCAACCTTCGGGTTGGCGTAATAACTCGGGTTCATATATTCCACGCCGCCGAGCTTTTGGGCAAACAGGCTATAGAGCTGATAAGGGGAGTGACTGCCAAAGCCGAAAACCACGGGTTCGGAATGCATCACACGCCCGATTGCATCCCAGCTTCCACCTTGGGGCGTTGCTTCAATACCAAGAGGGCGCAACAGTTCGGCTGCGGTCTCAGCCAATGCTTGTCGCGTTGCATCGCTCGCCGGATAGTTGATTGGAAAGGCGGCTCTCACACCATCTTTGGCGCGGATTCCATCCTCACCGGCCGTCCAACCAGCCTCATCAAGTATGGCTTTCGCACCATCAAGATTGAATTCAATTTGATCGGCTTTCCCTGCCCATGGCAATCCATCGGCGGGACCGAATGCAGGTGTACCATGACCATGCAGAGCTACATCAACGACCAGCTTCCGATCAATACCCATATTGATCGCTTTGCGAATAGCAGGGTCTGTCGTCACAGCATTTCCAACTTTGCGGCCATTGACGTCATGCGGCTTTGTAAAAGGAAGGCTCAAGCCACGATTGTCGACTGTTTGCACGGGAACTGCCTGAAAGCCGTTCGGAACTGCATCTGCGAGCTGAGCCGGAACTGCAACCATATCGACCGCTCCAGCATTTGCTGCTGCTAAACCCGGAGCTTCACCCGTGAACAGGAACGTGATTTTCTTAAATGGCCCCTTATCGCCATAATAAGCGTCGTTGCGCTCGACGATAAGCTGTTCGCCTTCATTCCAGGCTACAAACTTATACGGTCCGGAGCCTACTGGCTTACGCCCATAATCACGACCGTAAGAAGCTGCGGGCACAATACCGAGTGTGTAGAATGCTTCGACAAAAGTGATCCACGGCTTGCTAAGCGAAATCTGCACGGTGTCTTTATCGATAGCCTCGGCCTTTTCCATCACGCTTAAATCAATCGCGTTGGTGGATGCCTTGGCTGTATTGAATGTAAAAGCAACATCCTCGGCGGTAACTGGTGTGCCATCAGAAAACTTTACATCATCGCGCAATTTGATCGTCCAGACTTTTCGGTCATCAGACAGTGTCCAGCTGGTTGCCAGATCGGGCGCCGTTTCGAGGTTCACATCACGTCGCAGCAACGTTGATTGAAACAGTGGGTTCCCATAGCCGCCCCATCCTGCGAGGGGATCAAATCCATTATCCGGCTCACCACCAATCGCCAGAACGAGAGTATCTTTCGGCTGGGCATAGGCTGATGTTGCACATGTAAGTGCCACAATGGATGCAACCGAAATGGCTTTGAAATTCATCTCTATCCCCACAGTATGATCTTTTACCAAAAACATCTTACTGCGGTATTCTCGCGAGGCAATCAATATATTGATGAAATACGCATTTAATTTTGCTTAAGTGCATGAGAAATTGAAAGAAAAGCCCGCAGCTATCAGATGCGGGCTTTTATATAACGGGCTGGATGAATTACTTATCCATGTTCTTTTTCATGCCCCAGAGGCTGAATGCATTTTCTCCATAGAGATCTTCATCCAGACCTTCGAGCTGTACTTCTTCCGGCACGCGCAGATGACCGAAAGCATCGAGGATTTTGAGCAGGATCATCGTGATAATCCAGGCATAAGCCGCCACGATAGCCACAGCCATTGCCTGAATGCCAAGCTGATAAGCGCTTGCCGATACCGCATTGATGTTTGAGCTGGCTGTCACACCGATCAGGATTGCACCTGTCATGCCGCCAACACCATGCGCGCGCCAGACTTCCAGCGTGTCGTCGATCTTGAGCCACTTCTGAACATATTTGGCATTAAAGCACACGGATGCGCCGATTGCACCGATGAGCAGCGCCGTCATTGGTTCAACATAACCGGCAGCAGGCGTGATCGTTGCAAGACCCGTGACCGCCCCAACAAGTACACCAGAGAACGATGGACGTCCGGATTCTTTCCATTCCCAGAACATCCAGACGAGCATGGCGATGGAGCCTGCCAGCATAGTGTTGGTGAAGGCATAAGCCGCCAGTGCATCGGCTGCGTAAGCGCCGCCCGCATTGAAGCCAAACCAGCCAAACCATAGAAGACCTGCACCGATTGCAACCAGCGGCAAGCTTGCAGGCTGGGATTCCTTCTGGCCTTTTGCGAGTTTGCGCTTGCCGAGATATTTTGCTGCCGCCAATGCGGAGAAACCAGCGGAAGCGTGAATGACGATACCACCTGCGAAGTCGACAACACCGAGCTTTGCAAGGAAGCCGCCACCCCAGATCCAATGGGCTGCTGGCAGATAGACCAGAATAGTCCAGAAAGCGATGAAGAACAGATAAGCACCGAACTTGAAGCGCCCGACAAAAGCGCCCGTCATCAGCGCAGGTGTGATGATGGCGAACATCATCTGATATGCGAAAACCAGAATGAAAGGCACATTGGCCGCATAGGTGGCGTTCGGTTCAATACCTACATGATACATGCCGAAATAGGTGGTGATGTCGCCAATGACACCGCCGATGGACGGGCCGAATGCAAGGCTGAAACCACCAAAAACCCAGATGAGGCCGATCACACCCATGCAGACAAAGTTCTGTATCATGATCGACAGAACATCACGCTGACGGACAAGACCACCGTAGAACAGAGCCAAAGCTGGGGTCATCATACAGACCAGCGCCGTACAAATCAGAAGAAAGGCTGTATCGCCAGCACTTATAGATTGCATGTTCTTTTTCCTTCAGAACTGAAATTCAGAGCCATCGGTTCTTTATTTCAAAAATTACTTATCGCTTACGAGATGCTTGGCGACCGGCTTGTGCGGATGCGGTGCGAAGAGTTTCTTCGGTGCGATAAACAGATAAAGTGTGAGCACATAAGGCGCTGTGAAAGACGGCAGCCCCATAGGAGCCATGATCACATCATAGGCACCCTGAATGAAGACAGTGGTAATGGTTGCGAGCACCGCGTAAACGATGACTTTTCCATCGGTTTTCAGGAAAACTGTTCCAACCGCAATTGCTGTCAGTACGGGGCTAAAACCATAAAGCCCCTGAACAACCGTTGCTGGATCAGCGCGCATGCCGATGGCTATGATCATGGCGATGAGTGAGCCAAGCGCTGCTGCGATACCCGCTGGACGTGAGGCCACGAAAATACCAATCAGGATCAGTGCGCCGCTCACCTCATTGCCGAGCAAAAATACCTGCGCAATGTTGCGGAAGAAGATTTGCACGAGCTCAATATTCGCCGGAATGGTCGCTGTACCCGCAACATAGTCGGAGACGAGTTTTGGCGCGTCACCCGTAACATTCAATGCACCAAACGAGTAAGCGCCGGCAACCATAAGCCAGCCTGTCAGCACAAATGGGCCAGTTGAACCGGGAATGCCCCAGCTTTTCGTCAGCGTTGCACCAAATGTCGCTGTAATGACCGTGCTTAGTGCTGATCCAATGATAATGTAAAACCAGAGCTGTGGCGTTGCAGCGATGAAAGTTGGCAGAGCAACACCAACAAGAATGCCGTTGAAGCCGAAAAGGCCTGAATTGATGGAGGGCTTGTCGCAATCAAGCAGCTGAGCTGTCAGTGTGGCAACGATCAAGCCAATGACTGCGCCAATCGTGGTGGCCCAAATGCCCGTTGCGTAAGACGCATAGGCAATTGCTGCAAAAAACATGACACCGGTAAAGGCGTTTTCCATAAAGAAAACCTGCCCCGCCCCTCGAAGACAGGTGATTGGAAAACTAACGTTCTTCTCTGCCATCTCAGTATCCCCTCTCAATTAAATCGAAGCCGTATTTCGATTTTTAACGCCAGAGAAACTCTTCTGGCAGAGTACGTCCACGGGCCTCTTCACGAACAATTTTCCAGAAATTTCGCACCTCGGCGCGCACATCATAGCTTTCAATGCCAACAGCCCGCAGCATAAGCCCCGCATTGTTGGGCAGCATTGATACGCCAGAAATGGCACGTGGCGCATCAGTGCTGAAATTTACCTCGACACGCTCCTTGATACGTGCGGCAACATCAGGTGGTGTAACGCAAACAATATTTGCAAAAGCATCGAAACCGCGCATCACAGCCGCGAAATCTATCGTCGGATTGCCTTTTTCGATCAGCACCTTGTCCGTAAACAGGCGCTTACCATTTGGCCGCTTTACAGAGACAAGCATGGAGAGCAAATCGAAGCCGAAGCGCTCGTCTTCATGATGATGCTTGCGTCCCGTCATCATCATCTCGCCATAGATCAGCGTCGCACTCTCATCGATCACGATTTCCGTCTGATTGATGAAGCGCGAATTGCGATAAGGTATGGTGAAATCGGGCAAATATTCGAGATATGCGCCAGCTTCGAGCGTTACTGTCTGATATTGCGAGGCATAATTCGCATCCATCTGGTGAACACGGTTTGCGCCCTGTGATGTCACTTGAGCGCACGCATTTTCGCCAACATGAATATCAATCTTGTAGCGATCACCCTGCAAAATGCCGCCACCAATCGAAATGATGGAGCAAATCGGCAGTTCTGGCATCGCCTCATCCCAGTAAAGCGCCTGCTGAACCAGAAGCGGTGCCACACGGTAAAGATCATGCAACACCGAGCGACCATTGCGAATAGAAAAGCCGAGACGCAACTCACCGATTTTCCCCGGCCCGGCAGCACGCATCTGTGCTGGCTCGGTTTGATACGAGTTCAGCTCACGTGCTGCATCAAGTCGGCTTAGTCGCTCGTGTAGGCTCATGATTTTACCCAGCTGCTTCGGTGGCGAGAACTGGCTTAACGTCAAACAGCGCCATATCGAGAATGAGCTTCATCAGATCGTCAATGCCTTCACCCGTTTTGCAATTGGTGAAAACAAATGGCTTTTTTCCACGCATCAGCTTGGAATCGCGGTCCATCACTTCAAGGCTCGCGCCAACATAAGGTGCGAGATCCTTTTTGTTGATAACCAGAATATCGGACTGGCAAACACCAGCGCCGTTCTTGCGCGGAATCTTGTCGCCAGCAGCTACGTCGATCACGTAAATATAGAAATCAGCGAGAGCCGGGCTGAATGTGAGCGTGAGATTATCGCCGCCCGATTCAATCAGAATAACATCGCTGTCCGGGTATTTTTCTTCCAGCTCTTCAACCGCTGCGATGTTCATAGACGGATCTTCGCGAACGGCCGTATGCGGGCAAGCGCCGGTTTCAACCCCGACAATCTTTTCTTCAATCAGGATACCGTTAAGTGTGCGACGAACTTGCTTCGCATCTTCTGTCGTCACAACGTCGTTGGTAATGATGAGCGGCTTGATGCCCATTTCAATCAGCCGCGGCGTGATTGTTTCAATAACCGCCGTCTTGCCCGAACCAACAGGTCCACCGATACCAATACGTGTAATTTTCTTCATGGCTTATTCCTATTTCGAAACGTAATCAGTTCATAAATAGACGGACGTGCGTTTTTGTATGATGCGCAACGAGAATGTCGAAGACAGGCGCGAAACTGGACATTTCATCTAACCCCAATCTGTGCACATCCTCATAGTCTTGCTCAACCCGGGCTTGAGCGGCGAACAATATGCGCTGCGTATCCAGATGATCGATGCGCATAAGGCGCACTGCTGCACTCAGGATCATCGATGCAACACCATATTGGTGAACAACAAAAGCTTGCTGTTCATCGGCCCCCATATGTGCCAAAGCCAATGCCTGACCAATTGGGAAGCAGCCCGGCGTTGCGCCGGATTTGATGTCTTTCAACCAGCGCTCGAGCGGCGGGAAATCGCTGATCTTGAGAGACAATTCAGCGAATTTCTTGCCCATTCGGGCCAGCATAAGCTGTTGCTCTTCACCCACGCGACGGTCCCAGACTTCATGATCAGCGGCGAGCACAGCTTCATAGTCGCCCGCCAGAATGGCGCGATGGGCATGAAGAAACGCGATGCCGTCCATATGAGCGGCTTGGCGGACCACCAGATTGACAAACTGATGCAGGCTTTCCGGGTTTGTTACAACCTCGGTCTGCAGGGCGGATTCAAGCCCGTTTGAGAATGCAAACGCACCAACAGGCAGTGTTGAATCCGAGAATTGCAGCAATTTTGCCAGAAGAACCATATCCTGCATTGGACGCGGTTCTTCGTTCTTTATGCCTGACATGGATTACCTGTGATTGTGGCCGTGATGATGGTCATGCGAATGATCATGACTATGCTCATGGCTGTGGTCATGGGAATGCGAGTGGTCGCCATGATCATGATGGTGATCGTGGGAATGGCTATGGGAATGAGAATGTTTGTGCATGTCGTGATGATGATGCGGGGTCGCGTCGGCACCCGCAAAAAGCATCCGCACTTCCTTGGCGTCAAGTTTCGCTGCAACTTCTTCGCCCGGTGCGAAATGCATCTTTACGCGATCAAATGCGTGGGTGCGCATGACCGAAGCCATAACTTTCTGATCAACGGACAGTGGCACGTAAACGGTTGTGCCTTTGATTACTGCTGGCCAATGCTGATTGCCCAAACCATGGCCAAGCTCAAAGCAAATACGCAGGATTTCCTGCGGTGCAAGGTCTTCAAGCCCTTCAAGTTCAATGACCATCACTTCTTTGAGCGCGATGCGCGCGACAATGATGATTTTCGCGGCTTCATCGTAATGAAGAACATCACCATCATGCAGATGTTCGGAGCGCGGAAGTGAAATGGCGAGCTCTACGCCGCCCTCGCTTTCCTTGCGCAAACGACTTTTTGGCGCTTCCCATTGCTCAAGAGCAAGATAATCAACCTGCGCATGATGCGAACGATCATGCCACACGGAATCCTTGATGTTACCGAGTGTTTTCTCAACGAGAATCATAGTTCCTCCGGAAGCTTATCGCTTCGTATCGGTCACTGATAAGTGCCGCAAAAGCCTACACTTTCGGGCATTGCATTTTATGATTGAAAGCGGGAGGGATATGTTCCCTCCCGAAACTTCACATCAGCTAAAGAAATGAAGCTGTGTCAGAGGAACACTCGTCGCCGGCTCAACAGTGGCGTGCTTTCCATCCACCGTAACCGCAAAGGTTTCCGGGTTCACTTCAATGGTCGGCAACGCATTGTTACGCACCATTGAACCCTTGCTAATCGCGCGCGTGTTATAAACTGGTACAACCTGTGATTTCAGCTCATACTGATCCACAATGCCGTGCTCAAAGCCAGCAGCGGAAGTGAATGTCACGCGGGTCTTAGGCAAGGCCGAGCCATACATGCCGTACATCGGACGATAGATAACCGGCTGTGGCGTTGGCAATGATGCATTCGGATCACCCATCAGCGCCCATGAAATCATGCCACCCTTGATGACCATTTTCGGCTTGGCACCAAAGAATGCTGGCTCCCAGAGCACCAAATCGGCCATCTTGCCAATTTCAATCGAGCCAACCACATGGGACACACCCTGTGCAATTGCTGGATTGATGGTCACTTTGGAGACGAAACGCAGCACGCGCTGGTTGTCGTTGCCGGACTTGTCGCCGTCATAAGCGCCGAAGCGTGTCTTCATCAGATGTGCAGTCTGAATGGTACGCATCCAGTTTTCACCGACACGACCCATCGCCTGACTATCGCTCGACAGGATGGAAATCGCGCCAATGTCATGCAGCACGTTTTCAGCCGCAATGGTTTCCGGGCGCACGCGGCTTTCAGCAAAAGCAACGTCAGTTGGAATCTTCGGGCTGAGATTGTGACAGATCATCGTCATGTCAAACAATTCGGCCTGTGAATTGATGCCATAGGGCAGCGTTGGGTTGGTCGAGCTCGGGATAACGTTCGGCTGACCTGCAACGCGAATAATATCCGGCGCGTGACCTCCACCAGCACCTTCGGTATGATAGGTGTGGATGGTGCGACCTTCAAAAGCGGCGATTGTATTTTCAACAAAGCCAGCTTCGTTCAGTGTATCGGTGTGGATACAGACCTGCACGTCAAACGCATCGGCGACCTTCAGCGATGTACGAATTGCTTCCGGTGTGCTGCCCCAGTCTTCATGGATTTTAAGGCCCATGGCGCCAGCGCGGATCTGTTCTTCGATTGTCACAACCGACGAGGAGTTGCCCTTGCCCAGAACACCCGCATTGACAGGCCAGCTATCAAACGAGCGCAACATCATTTCGATGTTCCATGTGCCTGGCGTAATCGTCGTTCCGTTGGTGCCGTCTGTCGGGCCGATGCCGCCGCCAAAAAGCGTCGTCACACCATTGCTGAGTGCTGCTTCTGCCTGCTGTGGTGAAATGAAATGCACGTGAGCATCAATACCACCTGCTGTCAGGATCAAATGCTCACCGGAGATCGCATCCGTTCCCGGACCGAGCGGAAGTGTAACGCCGGACATGGTGGACGGGTTGCCCGCTTTACCAATGCCGTAAATCAGGCCGTTTTTAATACCGACATCTGCCTTGATAACGCCCTGAACAGCGTCAACAATGGTGACATTGGTGATAACGAGATCAGGCGCGCCAGCAGCGCTCGTCAACTCGTTGTCATAGCCCATGCCGTCACGCAGCGTCTTGCCGCCGCCGTAAACCGCTTCTTCGCCATAGATACGAAGGTCTTTTTCAATCTCGATGTAAAGATCAGTGTCACCCAGACGGATTTTATCGCCGGTGGTCGGGCCGTATAGATCCGAATATTGCTGCCTTGAGATTTTAGCCATTTCACTATCCTGTTCGCTGATGTTGGGGCGGGCAATTACGACTTGTTTTTAAAGCCGTAGCGCTCAACACGCTCCATTGCATCTGTCAGACGTGGGCGGGATTCGTTGTAGCTTTCTTCGCCAACCCAACCATTCACCAGACCGTTGAAGCCGATAACGCGCTGCTTGCCCTGATAAGGAACGAGAACGACTTGCTTTTCGTCGCCGGGCTCAAAACGCAAAGCGGTTGTGGCAGGAATATTCAGACGCTTGCCGAATGCCTGTTCGCGGTCAAATTCGAGATCCGAATTCACTTCAAAGAAATGATAATGGGAACCCACCTGAATAGGGCGGTCACCCGTGTTGCGAACCTTCAGTGTTGTGGTCGGATAACCGGCATTGATCTCAATATCACCTTTGCCGAGAACCAGTCCTCCAACAGGAGTCTTTGCCTTATCTGCAGCCATAACTAAGCCTCCCGTGGAAATTATTGAATTGGATCGTGAACAGTTACAAGCCGGCTACCATCTGTGAAAACAGCCTCAACCTGCACATAAGGAATCATTTCGACGACACCTTCCATCACATCATCCTTCGTGATGGTCTTACGGGCCAGTTCCATGACTTCTTCCAGCGTTTTTCCAGCGCGCGCGCCTTCAAGGGCTGCGGCAGCAATCAAAGATACGGTTTCAGGATGATTAAGCTTCAAACCCTGATCTTTACGACGCTGCGCGACAATCGCCAGCGTATGAATCATGAGCTTGTCAATCTCTCGCGGCGTGAAATGCATACGTAACCTCCGTACAAAGACGATGGGGAGACGCGGTGCAACAGCACGTGTAGATCGACCCCCCGATTAAACAACCACAATTAAGCTAGCAATCAGGCGGTGAAGGAGCAATACTTATTTTACAAATGAATAATTAAATCTGTGAGATGATGATTATTACATGGACAGAAATTCACAGTATTGATCCATCTATTAATCAAAATTAAAGTTTTATAGATTTTGAGATTAAATCATATCAACTAGAATTTGGTTAGAACAAAAATCCAGGCGGCGGCAACGACCATACATAAGAACATCACAACTGTTCCCGTTCTGGCAAACTCCATAAATGTTATTTTAATCCCACGCGCGCCAGCCTGTTCAACGACAATGATTCCGGCCAAGCTGCCAAAGACAATCATGTTGCTTGAAAAACCTGTCCCCAAAGCCAAGGCAGCGCCCAGCGCATCAGCATCTGGGCCCGAGTGAAGATAAGGCACTAGCAGCATGACGGCTGGATTATTTCCGACCAGATTGCTCAGGACACCACCAACGAAAAGCAAGGAAAGCGGATCATTCAAATCTAGGCCGGCTGCGCGTAAATGGTGGAGCAAGTCCTGTGGAATACCCGTACCAGCTATCGCTGCGTTCACAATGAAAAGTCCCATGATCAAAAGCAGCAAGTCGCCATCAACCTGCTTAAGCATGTCTTTTGATGAAATCTTGCGGCTGACAAGCAAGATCCCGGCACCCGCCATAGCAATTAGCTCGCGCGGCAAATCGCTGAAAACAAAGAATCCGATGACAACAATTGCTACGAGCCCGGTTTTTATTGTTTCAAGAACATCGATTTCACTCGCCTGCGAGACATCAACACCTTTGGCCGAAGGCTTCTTAAGCTCCCAACGACCCCGATAAGCAAAAACGATAACGCTCCAAACAATTGGCAGCGAAAGCAGAGCAGGAATAGCGGCAATTTTCAGGAACCCATTAAAGGATAGCCCCAATTGTTGAGCGGTGATCATATTCTGCGGGCTACCGATCAATGTGGCTGTTGAACCCGTATTAACGGCAAAGCAGAAAGCCAGAAGAAACGGTACAGGGTTAAGCCCGCGCGCCAGACTCACTGAAACAAGCAACGGCGTCATAGCCACGGCTACCACGTCTTTTGTCAAAAAAGCTGAGAACGAGGCGCCCATCACAATCATAACGCCGACCAATAATGGTGGCGACAACGGCAGTTCTGTTACGCGCTTTGCAACCCAGCCATAAAAACCCGAAACAGAGAAACCGGCTGATACGACCATCAGGCCAAACAGCATACCCAAGGTTTTGTAATCAATCGCGTTCCATGCAGCTTGAGCCGTGATACTGCCTGCTACGAGCATCGCGAGCGAACCAATGATGGCTGCGCCCGTCCGATCAACCTTGAAACCTGGTAAAGTACCGCAACCCATCGCAAGATATACAAGCAAGAATATGAGAACGGTCAGGTCCATAATTGTCCACTATTTCGAAATGAGGTATCAAATCACTTTAGGCATACGCTGATAAGCTATATTAAAGCAATGATTTCAATTTGATGTTTTGTGACATAAATCGAAATTATGCAGCTAAATCTATTTGTACTGCTTAATGGTCATGCGGCTCGTGCGGTTCATGTGGAATGATAGAGACATCCCCATAAACAACGGCGCGTTGTGAAATAATTGAATTTGCGAACTGCTTTACATCTTTGACCTCCCCGCGGAGGAGGCTGACTTCGAGGCAAAGCTCTTCGTTCATGTGAACGTGAAGTGACGCTACCGACATATGATGATGGTCATGATGCGAAGCCGTGAGCTTCTTAGCCAGATCACGTGCATCGTGCTGATAGACATAGCTCAATACGCCGACGCAATTTTTGGCTTCATCGGATGCAATTTCCGCTTCACCAATACTTGACCGGACAAGATCGCGGACCGCTTCTGAGCGGTTCGCATAGCCCTTGCGAGCAATCAACGCATCAAGGTCGTGCATCAGATCATCATCAACGGTTATCGTAATTCTTTGCATTTTTCGGTTCCCGCAGAAAATCATAAGATTCATCACTTAGCACGTGATTTCCAGTTAAACATACAAATGCTTTTAATTTCGATATATAAAAGCAATAAAAGTGAGAAACTTAAATAGTAAGATAATTCAGCCGATGATTTAACTTGGTGATTTTCTGGGGCCGGGAAAGAACGCATTTACCCTTTTTTGTAAGGATCGGAATTTCTCACCGCGAGATTTTAGCATGTGTTCTTCTAAGGGCGGAATTCCTGAGACATGAACCAGTAACCAATACATTTGGATAGGTGCGAGAAACGATAGCCAACTCCAAGGTGACGTTGTGATTGCCAGCATCGGCCAAGCACACCAAAATAACCATTCAAAGAAATAGTTTGGGTGCCGGGAATAGGCCCAAAGTCCAGTTTCGCAAATTTCAGTTTTGGCTTCTGGAGTTTTTCGGAACCTTGCGAGCTGCGCATCAGCCAGTGCTTCGCCAAGCAATGCTATCGATATTATTGCGATAGCGATGACATCCCAGAAATATGGAAAATCGGGACGGCTAGTGGCAGCGAGATAGACTGAGAGAACCAGAACGAAAGCTGCGAGTGCCTGTATCTGCAAAAACCAGAAGAGGCGTGAGGAAGCATTAGTTCCCCATTCTTTGATCAGCTTAGCATAGCGTGGGTCTTCACCATGGCTTAGGCTTCGTTGAACAATATGCCAACCAAGGCGTATCGACCATATTAGTATGATTATCAGGATCGCCCAACGCCGTTGCAATGTCGCGTTTGCAAGCACAACGGCTAAGAGTGAGCCGATGCCGACCGAAAAAGACCAGATCGCATCGATCCAACCACTTTTACCGGTCTTTCGTTCGATCACCCAGGCAAGTGTCATGATTGCAGACAGGCTGATAGCAACGAGTATAAGCAGACCAATTTGCATGGCTGACCTTTATTCGAAATGGCATTTACATCATGCAATACGTTCGGTCCTGCTATTTGGTTTCGTAAGCGGCGTAAAAAAATGAAAAAAGTTTGGTAGCCGATTGAACCAAATTCATTCTCAAAACGTAAGACGATAAAAATGCAGCACGGAGGCGGCCCGTTCATGTGGCCAAAGCCTGCGTTGAAGAGAGGGACTATGGATATCACGAACCATTCGGGCAGCTCTAAACGTCTCAGGATCGCGATTATCGGCAGTGGGATATCCGGATTATCCGCTGCATGGCTGCTTTCGCAACGGCATGATGTCACTTTGTTTGAATCGTCAGATCGTATCGGCGGCCATAGCAATACTGTCGAGTTTGAGAGCAGCCTCGGACCGGTAGCCGTCGATACCGGTTTCATCGTCTACAATGAAGTGACATATCCCAATTTAACCGCATTGTTTCGTACACTGGAAGTTCCAACCGCAGCGTCCAACATGTCGTTTGCCGTTTCAATCGGAAACGGAGCCTATGAATATTCAGGCGGTACGGGCTTCGGACTTTTTGCGCAGCGCTCTAACTTGGTCAGTCCGCGCTTCTGGTCGATGATCCGTGATCTGCTGCGCTTTTATCGCAACGCGCCAAAAGACCTCGCCGTCATGGGCGATATTTCGCTTGATGATTATCTTGCGCGCAATGCTTATGGTCGGGCTTTCCGTGAAGATCACCTGTACCCAATGGCGGCGGCGATCTGGTCTACCCCTGCCATGGAAGTGGGGCGCTATCCGGCGGCAAGCTTCGTTCGCTTTTGTTGTAACCACGGACTTCTGGCTCTTCGTGACAGGCCTATCTGGCGTACGGTATCCGGCGGCAGTCGGGAATATGTAAAGCGTATCACCAAACCCTATGCAGACCGGATCAGGCTTTCGACACCGATCCAATCTGTTCGACGCTCTGAAAACTTTGTCGAGTTGATTGACGGAAGCGGAGTTTCCCATGTCTTCGACGATGTCGTGATCGCCACTCATGCCAATCAGGCTTTGCGGATGCTGGCCGATCCGAGCGCGGATGAAAGCCGTATTCTTGGCGCATTTCAATATTCACGCAATGAAGCGGTGTTGCACAGCGACGTAACGCTGATGCCTAAACGTCGTGCAGCATGGTCGAGCTGGAATTATTTGACCAATGCAGCCACTGGTGCGGCACAGCCATCTATCACTTATTGGATGAACCGTTTGCAACCGCTCGGCCAAGCGCCTGAAACTTTTGTTACACTCAATCCGTGCCGCGCGCCGCGTGAGGAACTGGTGATCCGTCGCGAGATTTATGAGCATCCGATTTTCGACATGGCAACGGATCGTGCGCAGAAAGAAATCTGGTCATTGCAGGGACAGCGCCGGACATGGTTCTGTGGCGCGCATTTTGGCTCCGGTTTTCATGAGGACGGGCTTCAGGCAGGTCTGGCAGTGGCGGAAGATCTCGGTGGTCTGCGTCGTCCTTGGCTGGTTGAGCAGGAAAGCGCGCGCATTATTCGCCAGCCATTGCCAATCAGAGAGAGGGCGCAGGCATGACCGAAAATTTCCAGTCAGCGCTTTTCCCTGGCCATGTGACTCATACGCGTTTGCGGCCTAAGGGTCACAAGCTGGCTTATAAAATCTACTCACTCCTGCTCGATCTCGACGAGTTGGAAGCGCTTGATGGTAAGCTGAAGCTGTTCTCGCTCGACCGTTTCAACCTCTTTTCTTTCTATAGACAAGATAGAGGTGATGGATCGTCTGCTCCGTTGCGCGAGCAGGTCGAGCGTGCGATGGATGCAGCCGGAGTGATGCCAGATGGTGGAGCGGTCCGCTTGCTCACCATGCCGCGCATTTTGGGCTGGGCTTTCAATCCACTGAGTGTTTTCTTCTGCTATAATCAAGGTGGCGACCTCGTGGCTATCCTTTGGGAAGTTGATAACACCTTCCGCCAGCGCCACGGTTACTTGATCCCGGTCGAAAATGATTCAAACGGACGCATCGTACAAAGCTGCGATAAGGCATTTTATGTCTCGCCTTTCATGGATATGAAACTGCGGTACGAGTTTGAAGTTTCTCCGCCCAAAGATAAGCTATCCATCCGCATCAACAGTTTTGACGATGAAGGACTGGTTATGACTGCCCGTCATCTGGCGCGGCGGATTGAATTGACTGATGCTGCCTTGCTGCGCGCGTTCTTTTCAATTCCGTTTCTGACCCTGAAAGTGGTCGGCGGCATTCACTGGGAAGCGCTGAAGATCTGGTTGAAGGGTATCGGTCTGCGCAAACGTCCACAACCACCACACGAACCGATAACGCATATCCGCCAAGGGCAATCCGGGCAAAGGAGTGAGGCCGTATGAGCCATATTGATGAGATCTCGCCGCTGCCGACAGTGATTGCACGCGGATTTTCTGGATGGAGCCCCTCTGCGCGTCTTTTGCGTCGCTTGCTTAATCAAGTGCAGCATGGACGACTGACACTGGTTCTTCCATCTGGAAAAGTAATTTATGGCCAAGGCAGTTTAGCTGGGCCTGAAGCCCAAATAATAATTAAAAGTTGGCGTTGTTTGCGTCGGCTTCTGACGGGCGGCGATATCGGCTTCGCGCAAGCTTATATCGCAGGTGAATGGACATCGGCCGATCTAACCTCAGTTGTCCGCTTTGCAGTGCGCAATCGCGATACACTCTTATCCAGTTTGCGTGGTTCGGTCTGGATGCGGGCGCTGAACCGTATTGGCCATCTATTCAATGCGAATACGCGCCGGGGTAGCCGTCGCAACATTGAAGCACATTACGACCTCGGCAATGATTTTTATCGCCGCTGGCTTGATCCGTCGATGCTTTACTCGTCGGCGATATGGAATGAGACGACGCATAACCTTGAGAGTGCTCAGGAATATAAGTTGCAGTGCATAGCAGAAAAACTGGCGCTCGAGGGTGGCGAAAAAGTTCTTGAGATCGGTTGTGGCTGGGGTGCGTTAGCCCGCTTTCTGGCAAAGCATGACGGAACACATGTAACAGGCATCACTTTATCGCCGTCACAGTTGGCGTGGGCAAATCAATCAATAATCGAAGCAGGACAGGAAAAAGATATTGATCTTCGCCTGCAGGATTATCGTGACTTGGAAGGGCAGTTTGACCGGATTGTCTCTATAGAAATGTTTGAGGCAGTCGGTGAAGCTTATTGGCCTGAATATTTCGCGGCCATGAAACGCTGTTTGAAGCCAGACGGCCGGGCTGTTTTACAGATCATTTCAATTGAAGATTCGCGCTATGAGAATTATCGCCGCAAGGCTGATTTCATTCAAAAATTCATCTTTCCTGGTGGGTTTCTGCCTTCAGACAAGGTTCTTGAACGCGATTTGATGAAGGCTGGACTTGTTGTGAAGGAGGTCGAACATTTCGGTCGTTCTTATGCGCGGACCCTTGCCGAATGGCGTGAGCGTTTTGTCGCGAATTGGCCTGAAATCGAAAAGCTTGGTTTTGACGACAGGTTCAGAAGGCTTTGGGAGTATTATCTTTGTTATTGCGAAGGTGGCTTTGAAGAAGGCGCGATCAATGTCGGTCTTTACACCATCGAGCACGCTTAAAGTCTCGTTTGATAACTGAGGACGCACCGATGAAATGGTTACAAGTGATCAGCGTACTGACAGTAATATTCCCATTTGCGGCGCAGGCGGGTGAGATAAATGGCAACTGGGCGCGTGGGGATGGCAAAGCCAAGGTAAAAATTGCTGGATGCGGTCAAGACATATGCGCCACCAATACCTGGATCAAGCCCGGAACACCAAAAGAGAAAACTGGTGATGTGCTTGTCATGAGCATTAAGCAAAGTACAAGCGGGCAATATTCAGGAACTGCTTTCGATCCCCAACGCAAGCTCACCTACAAAATCAACGTGAAAGTTGACGGGGACACTATGACCTCCAACGGCTGTGTTTTGGCTGGCCTTCTTTGTCGGAGTGTAGGTTGGACACGTATTAATTAGGAAGGTTGGTTTGCAATGAAAGACTATCTTATAGCTTATGTTGCCACTGCGATTGCTTTTCTCGCAATCGATTCTGTCTGGTTGTCGAATATGGCGAATGTGATCTATCGACCTGTTATGGGGGATATGATGTTGTCGGGGTTCCGACTGGCTCCAGCAATCGTTTTCTATGTAATTTTTGTATTTGGTCTGGTTTTCTTTGCAGTGAAGCCGGGGCTCTTAGCGGGTAGTGGTACGTTGACACTTCTTAATGGTGCGCTTTTGGGATTTATTGCTTACGCTACCTATGATTTGACCAATCAGGCTACGTTAAAAAACTGGTCTTGGACGCTTACTATAGCGGACATGATCTGGGGTACTGTTCTCTCGGCCTCATCAGCCTATATTGGCTATTGGGTTACGTCTCGAATCAGTGGGTAGGCTGGAGCAAATATATGCAAAAATTGGGTCTTCTCGCGGTTTTTGTTTTTGTGATTATTGTCCTCGGAATGGCCATCGGTATCGGCTTTCCGCCGGGTGAATGGTATGCATCGCTTCAGAAACCTTGGTTTACTCCACCGAATGCTGCATTTGGCCCGATCTGGACGATACTCTACATCTTCATTGCTATCGTGGGCTGGCGCACCTGGATCAATGATAGCGGGTGGCGGCGGCGCGGGCCGTGGTTTGGGCAAATGGTCTTGAACTTCATCTGGACGCCTATTTTCTTTGGTCTTCATATGACAGTGCTCGGCCTCGCCGTCATCATCGGAGTGTGGCTCTGCGTATCTTTGTTTATTATTCGCGCATGGCAACCAGATCGCATCTCGGCGCTGCTCTTTGTCCCATATCTCGTATGGCTGTCTCTTGCGACAGCTTTGAACGCGGCAATTGTTGTACTGAATTAACTAAAAAAGGCGGCATAATTGCCGCCTTTCTCTTTAAATTCCAACCAATGGCTGAACTAGGCGCATGAGCCAGCCCTGGAATTTCAGCGGTGCGTCAGTGACAGCAAGGCAGATACAGTCACCATCAGGCGAAGCAATCGGCTGGTGCACGAGATCGGCATCTGCTTCTTCAATGTCGCCACGCGCAAAAAGTCCGGTTCCATCGTTAAAACTTCCACTAAGCACGAGTGTTAGTTCTCGACCACCATGACCATGTTCTGGTACGGGCTTGCCCGCTGGAATGCGCAACAATCGAACCTGTGTTTCGCTATCGCGTGTTTTGATAGGCACCTGATAGGCGCCTCGACCAAGCGATTTCCATTTCAGTTCGGCTAAGTCGCCGCCGACATAGGAGCGTAATGGCTCTGGTATGACCTTTGGTATGGAAGTTTGACTGAGCGATGATGAATGTCTATTCGATGTAGGGGTATTGGCCAGCTTGCTTTTGAAACCTTCCCATGAACTCGCTTCGAATTTCGCCGGTTGCACTGTTTCGAGGAGTTCTCCGCCGATCTGTTCAAACTG
The DNA here is from genome assembly GCF_032190615.1 of Brucella pseudogrignonensis. Lineage (NCBI taxonomy): Bacteria > Pseudomonadati > Pseudomonadota > Alphaproteobacteria > Hyphomicrobiales > Brucellaceae > Brucella > Brucella pseudogrignonensis. The sequence goes on along the minus strand of NZ_JAVLAT010000002.1, from coordinate 323,682 downwards.
CTTGAGTCTTGAACGACAAGCGGGGCAAAGTGCAAGATGCGTTGCAACAGCAATGCTCCAGCCTTCTGCCAATGAACCAGTGGCATAGCTTGCAAGGAGTTCGTCACTGAGATGATGATTGATATTCATCAGTGCCCTCCTGAATTCTCGAGCGCTGCACGTAATTTGCTGAACGCCAATCGTAAGCGGGATTTAACTGTGCCGAGTGGCAGGTTCAGCTTTTTGGCGATAGCGCTATGCGAGCTTTCCTCAAAATAGGCGAGTTCAAGCAAGGCGCATTGTTCTGTCGGTAATGCTGCCATGGCCGCACGTAATTGGCTGGCAGATTGTTGCTTAGATAGTTTCATGTCGGCAGGTTGTTCCTCGTCGGGAACAAAAGCGGGGTCGGTTGGGTCGAATTCAGGGCGTCGTTCTCGCCGCACCGCATCTATGCGCTGGTTGCGTGCGATTGTGAAAATCCAGGTCGATAACGCGCCTTTGGCGAAATCAAACTGATCTGCTTTGTTCCAGACCGTAATCATAGTCTCTTGCATTAACTCTTCCGCTGTTTGCGTATCCGCAGACAGTTTAGCCATATAGGCTTTTATCCGAGGGGCAAAATGCTTGAAAATCACCTCGAATGCGTCCACGTCACGCCGCGAACTGACCGCCAGCATCAATTCCTCCAGTGAAGGCTGATTTTCAGAAGCAGTCCGTTCATTCATCTTAATTGAATCCCGTATGCTCAGATGTGGCGAAGACCGACGCTGCAAATCACGCCCAATCTTCTTTTGCCATGTCTTCAAGCCAAAGGAAACATTTGTATTCATAAAGCCTCTTACGAAGGCTTTATGAAATTGGATCACCGTGCATGGCGCTCATTGTATAAATTCGACGCATAGAAGGATTCAGAATGATTTCCTAGGACCTCTATCTTAAAGCTGCTTCGATGCTATCATTCAATAGATAATCGGCATTGGCTCGATTAAAGACCATAGAAGGACGCAATTTTAGAACATTGTCATTGGGTCCTTCAGTTCCCATCAAAATGCCGCGCTGCCGCGCCTCGTTATTGATCGAGCGTGCTAAATCTGTCGCTGGCGCTTTGGTTTTGCGATCCGTTACAAGTTCTAATCCAATGAATAAGCCTCTGCCGCGTATATCACCTGTGATATCAAAACGTTGTTGCATTGCGCGGAAACCAGCAAGCAGATAGTTGCCGACGTCCAAAGCATTGGCGCGTAAACCGTCACGCTCAATGACATTAAGTACAGCCAATCCGGCTGCACACGAGACAGGGTTTCCACCAAAGTATTGAAATACTCGATACCATTATCAAAGCTATCAGCGATCTCGCGGGTTGTCACAACAGCGGACATTGGATGACCATTCCCTATTCGTTTGCCCATGGTTACGATATCCGGAAGGACATCCTGCACTTCGAACGCCCATCAATGATCTGAGCAGGATTGCGACCGTTCTGCATAAAAGTTTCCGGAGGAATGCCGATGAGGCCCGCGGCATCTGGAAAGAGATCTGCCCACACATCCAGGTAGGCTGCCTCGCAAACCCCAAGTATTTCATTGGCAGTGAGGTCTATATGCCGTTTTGTTATTATCTTTGATGAATTGAAGGCGCGTTCGTGCGCGATCAGCATAGCGCAAATCCCAATCAAATTCCTAGCAACATTTCCTTTCAGGCACGGGACAGCGAGTTTTGGATTGACGTTGAGAAGGTGCTGTAGAAGGGCGACCTGAAACGCATTGACAATTGCCGGTGCACTGGCATTAACAATTTTGAGAATCCAACGCGCATCATTGTCTGCACCTTGATGGAAATTGCAGTCTCGCTCGCTATCAAGTTTAGAAGCGAAAGCTTCGATACCAAATAGCGCTGAGGCAAAATTTCAGCGTCGGTTGTGGTAAATTGCGGTGCAGGATGGCAGAGATTGGTGATAGCCGTTGCTTTTATATATGTGATTGAAAGCTGCAACTTGGCACATGACATGTTTTCAGGCATCAAGCATTCTGTCGGTGTCGCCGACGGTTTGTCGGAATGGACAAACACTTTTCTACTTTTGGAATGGATGGTTCAAAATGCGGGCGCTTGATGACAAAGACCGCGAAATACTGTCGATATTATCGACAGAGGCGCGCATCGCGATTAAAGTGCTTGCGGGGCGCATAGGATTGTCGCGAAGTGCCACCAGCGAGCGCATTACATGTCTTGAGAAGAGTGGTGTAATCAGGGGCTATCGTGCCGATATCGGCGAAATAAATGCGCATGTCATTTGTGCGACCTTGCTTGTAAGTTTAAAGCAGACACCTGCGCGTGAATTGTTGGATGTCCTTGCGGTTTATTCAGAAGTCCGCCGCGTATCATCTGTCAGTGGGCAACTTGATTTCATTGTGGAGTTAGAAGCAGGGTCAATTGATCGTATTAATCAGTTGCGTGACCTGATCGCGCAGCACGAGCTCGTCGAAGACCTGACAACAGCAATTGTGCTGCGCCGCGATATTGACCGGAGATGATAAAGGTTGGATAGAAGCGGCGACGATTTTACCGGTATGCAGCGGCTGCGAGACTTCCTGAACCAGCATATTGGGCCATTTCCTTTGGAGTTATCGAGTGAACAGCGTTGATGTGTTGATTTTGGGTGCAGGTGCTGCGGGGATGATGTGCGCTATTGAAGCCGCAAAGCGTTGTCGGTCGGTGCTCGTGCTCGATCATTCCAAAACGCCCGGCGATAAAATCAGAATATCGGGTGGCGGAAGATGTAACTTCACAAATATTCATACCAGTCCTAAAAATTTTATTTCTCAAAACCCCCATTTCTGTATTTCGGCTTTAAGTCGCTACAAACCAAGCGACTTCATTAACCTTTTGAAACGCTACGATATCTCATTCCATGAAAAGACACTTGGCCAACTTTTTTGCGACGGCTCGGCTGTCCAGATTATAAAGATGCTGCGCAATGAAATGGAGATATATGGTGCTCAGTTGCAGCTCCAAACCTCAATCGAAGATGTAACGAAAACTGAAGCCGGGTTTGTCGTTCGACATAGCCAAGGAACGACGATTTCAAAGTCTCTTGTTGTTGCGACAGGCGGTAAGTCGATCCCTAAAATGGGTGCGACAGGTTTGGGTTATGAAATTGCTGCGAAATTCGGATTAAACATCGTGGAGACACGTCCTGGCTTGGTGCCTCTGACGTTTGAGCCGCATCTTTTGGAGCGCTTAAAGCCATTGGCAGGTGTGGCGGTGGACGGGAAAGTGTATTGCGGCAAAACTCATTTTTCCGAAGCTGCGTTGTTCACACATCGTGGAATAAGCGGGCCAGCTATTTTACAGATATCGTCTTATTGGCGCGAAGGAAGCGAAATAACGATATCTATGGTCCCGCAAGTCGACATATTTGAAGAACTACGCTTATTGCGAAGTAAAAACGGCAAGCAAGCGCTGCAGACGGCACTGACTTCATTTCTTCCAAAAAAACTGGCACAAATTATAGCGATTGAAGCCGCTGCCCCTGATAAACTTGCGGATATATCAGATGCAATTCTGCGACGCGTTGATGCTTTGGTGAACAAATGGACTGTTAAGCCTGCAGGCTCAGAAGGATATCGCACGGCTGAGGTGACTATTGGTGGCGTAGATACGAAAGGGTTGAACTCTAAAACTATGGAGGCAAACAACGTAGCTGGCCTGTATTTTATCGGCGAAGTCGTCGACGTTACCGGCTGGCTGGGAGGATATAATTTTCAGTGGGCTTGGTCATCTGGCTGGAGTGCTGGCCAAGTCGCCTGATATTTCGCTATATGTATGAGGTTACTAAGAAAAAACCTTCGAACTATATAATAAAATTAAATTAAATGGACCCCTCCACTGTTGAAATGGAGGGGTAATTAAAATTCACTTTTCTATACTTAGAGTAAAAAATTGATAATTATCAAAATATCCATACTCGTACATACCAACTACGCCTTCGCCGTCGCCATCCCGATCATAAATTGTTAAAGCGGTCACATCAGCGACTGGATTGGTGGCTGTGGAGTCTGAGTGTAGTGTGAAGCAGACTTTTCCACCTTCCCAGATCGCATGAAGACTATATATCCAATGCGTATCTATTCCAAGATAGCCAGCCACTGATGGCATATACATATATCCATGCAATTTAGCATCATTATATTCGATGCCTAAATATAGCTTCTTATCGTTGTTCTCTATTTTTGTTCTAGGAAAATGCAGATATGCGTGAAGTGATTCAGGGTCAGTTGTTGAAAGGTAATCGCTTTCGTCTAGGCTAAGAAATTGTATTACACTGTTTCTATCCGGGCTGTAATAAACAATATCCGCAGTTGATCCTTTATGGAATGTGCCTATCTTTATGGTATGATCTCTTCCCGTCGTACTCAGATAGTAATTAGCGGTTACTTTATCATTGGTTTCTGTGTCTATATTACTAACATCTGTTGTTAAGAAGTCATGATAATTGGAACTGATGAGGGAAGAAACTTCGCTATTTGTATAAAACATACCAAGCGCGCTGAAATCCAAACTGAAGTCGTAGCGATTCCCATAGAGATCGACAAACTAGAAGTTCTGTGAAGGAAATGCTGACCAAAATACGCTTTCTCCTAAGAATGATCCAAAAATTTTGATCCATAAATAAGCGTTACTTTCATTATCTAGGCTTTGAGATGCGTAAGTGTATTGGCAATCATTTATTGGAGTATAGGTTGCAGCTGTGGTAGATCCGTCTGAGGGGAATTTTTTATTAACCTCCATGTCATTTGGATCATTATCCACAAACTGACCAAGATTGTGCAATACAAATTCATTATGGAAAATTCCATTACTAAGTCTTCCGACACACGTTCCGTATTTATTTTTCTCACTATATCTGTTATTTATTTCCTTCGAAGGAGTATGTGTCCAGCCAATTATTTTATTCCCACTGTTTGCTTCGGGTTTTATAGATATTTTTAGATCCCAATGTCTGTTGCAATTGGTTAAATCAGTGAGACCTGTATCCCCAATCGGTGAAGGTGAATTATCTCTATCCGTATTCCCTTTAAAGTCTCCTTCATATTTTAGTTTAATATCATATGCATTCGAACCAATTTTTATTGGATCAATTGTTCTGCAGGATGGAAATGTTTGTTGTTTACCATCTCCTAGCCATCTTGTAACTGTAATGGGGCATCCCCATTTTTCATCATATATTATAAATCTAACACCTAACGTTCTGTCTTTTGAAAGTGGATTTGAAGAGTTATTAGATATATATATATATACATTGAAGTTATATGGTTTGCCAGCATCTGGATTTAAATGACTAGTTATGATACCGAATTCACCTTGCCTAATAGCTGAAGTATACTATTTATAAGGGTTCACATCATTGGGGTCATTGGGATCCTGCACAAATACTTCATATCTCCAGCCCTCATTCAAACTTGTAATCGATTGGCCTGTTTCGTAATCAACAATATCTATACTATTTTGTACAAACTTAGGTTTTGGGGGCTGGTTGCAATTTCCTGTTATTGAGCCATCTTTAAGATTCTGAGCGTTAAAAGTTAACCAGATTTCACCTCGATGATGTCCGTTTCTGTATATTGATAATCCAGAATAATCCGTTTGGGTCCAGGTCATAATAACAGCGTTTACGCTGGCCCAGTCACCGCGTGCCGTGTTTGTTCCTGATGCTGCAAATGGGTCCTTAGGTCCGTTGCTGCCGGTATCAAACTTGCCATCCAAAAGTTCGTTTTTAACTACACCATCTTCAATTCGGTGCGCTGGTAATGCAGCAAATTCAGCGACTTCAAAGCCCATACTTGGGGCGCCGATATCGTAATAAGGGCTCGTGTCGCTAGTCATAAGGGTCGTACGTTGCCTATTAAAATCAGGCAGTTTGTTGCCCCACATGATGAAAGTGCCATTTTCCCAAACGGGACAGAATTGCCATTCTATAGTATATTGACTATCTATTTCATATATTGGGAGCGTTTGTAGAACATATGAGTGGTTTCCTTGAGTTATTCCAAGCGTTGCTGTTTGCGATAATCCATTATCGTAAAAAGCCAATTTGTATTGTGCGTTCTGTATTTCTGTCTTATCATTTAGTAGGCGATAAGTCTGGAACCCTGCTTGAAGGGTAGGTGTAAAAGTTATATTGTTATAATCACTTACAGGTATGAAATTCAGGCTGTCTATTTCATTAGAACCAGTCGTTTTATAGTTATAAGTTAATATAGAGTTGGAGTTTTGGCCGCCAGATACAAGCCAAAAGTAAAGATTTTTAGGGTCGCCAATATTATAGTATCTAATTTTGTCATCAGTTGGTACAGATAGCCATTGGGGCGGGTTTTCAATATCTGTAAATTTATGTAGGCCGTTTTGATCCGAATCCTCGTCGGGTGAAAATATTTGTGGACAAGCAGCTGGATCAGTTTCAACTTTTAGTATATTTCCATACTGATCAACTATATTTAACTTGTAATAAGTCCCCCTAGCATAATGTTGTGCCATATAACCAAATGTTAGATATACACTGATGTAGATAACGGTGTCAGTTGCAAATTTGAAGTTTTTATTATTTGTAAATAAAGTAGATAGGTTTACCGTATTTTTTTCAAAGCCATCTTTATATAAGTTGTATTCTTGCAATATCCCACGCTCAGGTATTAAGGTTTCTGGCTCTAGCTTTGTTGAATTTGCCATATCCATAAGACATGCAGGCCACAAGTAAGCCTTATAGGAATATAGTCCATCTCTCCTATCCAGAAAGCAGCACGGCTCCAATGCACTATTGGCAGCGCTGCCTCCAGTTGGATCATCTTCGTTCGTATCCAGTGAGCTTTGTTGAGTTGGTGTGTAAGGAGGATCTTTCAGACTGATTTCGGCACGGCAAATCTTATTATTATATTGGAAATCATCTTCGGCTTCACTTAAATCAAAATGGTAAGCAAAGTGTATTTCGCGATAATAATGATCCTGTGATAACTGGCTTGAATCGTCTTCTGGCGTGCCATTATTTTCACAATTAACAGTAACAATTTCTTGTGTCAGTATTTCTTTAGGAAGAGCATATTTTCTTATGGCATGAATTGTGCAAGACTCTAAAAAGTCCCCACCTATGCAACTCTTAAAAATACTGCCTCCGCCTGCAACTAACTTGCTGATGTCTATTTCGACGCCGATATCTACGTCTTTAACATTATTAATGCCGGAAAAGTCGGGTGCATCGGTTTTGACAAAAAATTTAAATGTATAGGCGTTTCCAACCAGTTGTGCCGTATTCCCAGTAAGTGTCTTACCGCCATCTGCGGCGCCAATCGGCGCTGTAAAGGCGTCAAGCTTTGTTACTACTGCCCAAGGTTCATTTACTTCGAGATTTAGTCCCGTATTATAATCTAATAGCTTGATTGAGCTTCTTAGCCGGTCTGCAGTTGGAAGGTCGCTACTATTTATATCATTATCATTAGCATCTATCGCTTTGAACGATATAACAATAATTGCTGTATGCTTATTATTTGCATAAATGAAAGTTTCATCTGCTAATGTTGTCTTACCATCGGTTCCATCATAAACTTGAATAGATAGATCTTTAATATTGGTCCAAGGATTGGTTCCAGGCATTTTAATATTCCCAACATATTAATTTTCTTGGTAATTAAGTTAATTGTTGCTTAACCATATTTGGGAGCAACAATTAACTTTAGCGGCTACTTAAATAGGTGCATTAGCGGCGAATTCCGAGTTTCAAAGCTTCGGGTGTTTGATTTAAAGTTGCGAGCCTGTCTAGTATTTGAGATGAAGTCGGACGTGATCCATCAGGGACCACTCCACCTTTAACGCTCGAACCTTGTGGTTTTGGCAGAGCTGGCGCTTCAGGAGCTTGTAAGGGGTTTTGAGTTTCTGCGGATGTCTTTTCGCCTTCGACAGGCGAGCTTATACTGGATTGTGAACCTGTTCTGATGAGAGGCCCAGCTGTTTCAGTCGCGGCCGTTGCTGCAGCCAATGGTCGTTCATTGCCAGTATAGCTATCGCGAAGATCCACCAAGTCATTATTCAAATCCGTTTGCAGACCGTGAGGGCGTGTGCTGGCGCGACTTATGCCGCTATGGCGTGATGAGTTATCCGTCTTTGTCGAGGGAGTTCTTAACTTTACCTCTTGTGGTGTTGTCTCCTCGAGTGGTTTTTGTTGCTTCGTTGTCCCCTCTGCAGCATCTCCCATGAAATCGGGTGATCTGGCCTGATTTTTCATGATGCTGTCGAACCTATCCATCATCCGATCAGCGCGCATATCAGCGGCTGATTCAATCGCGTCTCGTTCCGTCTTAGCTGTTAGCGCAGCCTGCCTGGCTTCCATTTCCCCTACGACAGATGAACCTACCGGTGAAAGAACCATAAAAGCTAAGTTTAAGTCCGTATTACGTGCTCTTGGGTTCGAACTCCAATTCTTGGAAGCTTGATAGCCTAAGTCAGCTCCAGCCATCAGAGGTAAAAGCTTCGTGGCAAGCTTGGTGACGCCTAATACAGAAGGGCCCTCAAAAATCATTGGAGTTATGGCTGCGGTAGCTAAAATCAGAACAATCGCGCCAACAACAATAACGCCTGTCCAATTAAACTTATGATTTTTGCCTTGAGGTAGGTGGCCACTTGCGTCGCTATAATTAATTGGATCGTTATGTGCATAGCCATATGGATTTATGCCAGCCGCAGTATGCGGTGCGAAATTATCTGCCTTGTTAAAGCGGCCTATACGCGGATTATAAAGACGATATCCGCGACCAAGATAGTATCCCCCCAAAGCTTCGTTATATACTTCACCACGGTAGGAAGGTGCTGTTACGCTAACCTTATCACTGTCACCAAACGGAGTTGTTCCTGAAGATAGTATGCGGTTTTTTGAAATTTGATATATCGGCGTATCCAATGAATCCACCGGCACAGAAAGGAATTGATTAGACTGGTCGCCCGTTTGACCGAGATAACCGTGGCTCGAGTATAGACGGCTTATCGCATTGGTTCGTTTACCCGACTGATCCGTAGTAAATTCCGCATCGATTGCATAACCATCATAAAAGAAATTTCGTGTATTATTATCCTGATCAATTTGCTTGCGTAAATTGTCGGTAGCGTCATAAACAAAATTTGTTGTTTTACCGTTCCTAGTACAAGTTGCGATGCGGTCAAAGGAATCATAGGTAAATTGACGCCCCTGATCATCGTTCAGAGCTCGGTCAAATTGTGTATCGTACTCTAATTTAACGTCTTTTTCACCGTCTTTTTGTATCAGATCAATAAGAAAAGGATTGTCTTGTCTGTAGTTAAAAGTGGTCGTAATAGATCGACTTTCACCTTTGTAATTAGTTATGATCGCTACGATATTATTTAGTACATCATATTTATATGCCTGATTTTGAATTTCTTTTCCCGTGCTATCAGTCACAAGTTGAGTTCCAGTACAGCTATAATTATACAGCCGCTTTCTACGGTCATATAAAAACTCTTCCTTGCGTATTATTGATGACCCATCAAAGGAATTACTATAGCGTCTTGTCGAGAGGAGACCGTCAGAACGATAAGTCATATCGATATAAGTCGCAGGTTGTGCGACCGACTTTTCCCAAATTCGGGTGAGTTCACCAGTGTTATCATCATAGTTGTAAACTGTTAGTGTTTGACTCCCGCTATCAACCGTACCCTGATTATTAGTCGAGTCCCAGGTACTCATTGCCCATATTTTTTTAGAAGAAAGGCGACTAAATTTATCGTATTCAAAATCAGCGCGCATAGTGGAATTCTCAGTTCGAACCAAACGCATCATGTCGTCATAATAATTAAATGTCACAATGTTGTTAGCATTCGTGTACTTAGTTACGCTAGATGTATTAGAAGAATAAGATACATCTATACTAGCATACGGTAGACCTTGTGTTGTGTAGCTCTCATGTGTGATTCTACCAATTGGATCGACAGTCCTACTTATAGATATCTGAGTTTTATCTTTATACTTCTCCTCCAAGGTTAATTCATTACCTAATGAATCGAACGTGAAATTCTTGATGCGTCCATCACTTGAGGTGATCGTTTTCAATTTTCCGCGCAAAGACGGTTCATAATCGTATGAAATCGTCGTCTTCCGATCCGGCAGAGTTTTTGACACTAACCGGGCAAAAACTTTATCATATTCATACGAATAAAAATGGGCATATTTCAGGTCGCGCCCATATAGGCTTCTTTTAGAAAGAAGGCTTCTATCATCGTATTCGCATTCTAATATAACATATTTTTTCTCAGTATTAACTCCAATGGTAATACTAGTTACTCTTGGTTGTATAAACCTTTTGTCATATTTCAATTCCATAAAAGTTTTATCGGCCATTATAATTTTTGTAGGTCGAGCGAGATAATCGTAATAAAAGTTCTCTTCGTATTGATTAATTTCACGAGCATTATTTCCCGTTATATTTTCAACTATCTTATCTAGTATTCCATACTCGTTAAATGTATAAGTATTACTGTGTCTAATATTATTTCCTGTCGAGTCAACCACAAACTCATTTACAAATTTATTGATCAAATCTACTGTTTTTTTCTTAGTATCCTTTATGGAGTTGTCTACTATAGTTGTTGTACTGGTTGAAGGGTCGAAACTCGAATTAATCTCTCGTTCTCCGTTGTTGGATGGATACAAGTAACCGGAAAGAGATTGGAATGTATTGTAAATATGTTTGCTCTCTGAGACAGCATTGACCATATCTGTCTTCCCCGGCAGTGAGTCCAGAGATTTAACGGAATCTATTTCTCCGAAATAATTATATATGAAATCCGATATTACTTCGTATTGTAGTTCAGAACTACTATTATTTTTAATAGCTTGATCTATTCGAACTGTTCTACCCGCTCCATCGAGAAAGTGTGTTTGTCCAATATAGAGTTGGTTAGTTTTTCCATTTCCAGGATTATCTAGTGTAATCTCTGATATTGCTTTATTATAAATGTTGTTATTTATTTCTACTTTATCATATGTGTGATTAGTTGTTGTTTTATAGTAATTATCTTTCGGAATGTATTTTTCTTTGGTAGCAATACCAGTGGTGCTATACTCGTATTGATAGCTATTGTTACTAGAGTCTGTTGCATCTAGCACGAGGCCCCTAAATCTACATCTCGTTAATTTCGAGGTTGTATTTTCAATGCCTGATTTCGTAATTGTTGTTGCAATTCTGTCAGGCATTTCTGATGCAGCAGAATCATAAAGGTATGTATAGGTCTCTACTAATGCCAACCCGACCTCTCCATTATCTAAATCGTCTTTATCACCTTGAATTATACTGTTAGTAGTTATCGATTTAATATTAGTGTAATCGAAACTAGATGTATCTGTACAGTATTTACTAATTTTTTGTATAGCGAGCTTACCAGATGATATTAATCGTGATTCACTTTGCATTAGAAACTGTTGAGTTGGAAAGTAATCATAAGAATTATCTTTCTTACTAATTGTAATATAGTCAAACTCAATTGACCCAACACTTATTTCTTTCCCGCTAATATCGAAAACTTCGATGGACTTGTTATATGTTGATGGCCATCCATTTTCATCATTTTTTATTACGTAGGGGTCAAGAGCGCAGCCAGTTTCCTGTCCATCTGCTTTATAGTATTTATGTTCTACCTTCTTTTTATCAGAATACGTCTCAGTTTTTATTAATCCATCCCAAACTGTTCTTGAGTCGTAATATTCTCGAGTTATTTTTTTTGTTCTTTCCTTCCATTCTTGCGAATGTTCGTCTAGAACAGCCGTAGTAACGGATATTTCCAATGGATTCTGAAACCAGCTAGGTAAATTATCGTGTGGTGTGCCATCGAAAAGAGATTTGTCGTAAGTATTTGTGGTTGTTCTTTTTGCATTTTTACTGGAATCCAAGTAATATTCTTCATTTAATAAATGATACTTATTGTATGTGTATTTCGTACTGAATGCTGTCATACCGTTATCATCTAGTACATCTTCTGTTACGGAATACGTGTAATCGTTATAGGGAGAGTTATAGAGCTCGTCGTCAGTCTGGCTTGTATAATTAACACCACTATTATACCCTAAATAATTGTTTTGACTGTATGTATAACTTTTTCTAACCGGCTTCTGTTCTGCTCCGTAGTCAGAAGTATAATAAGCGACAGATGGCATCTGGCCGGCACCAGGTATATTAAGGCCGTAAGGAAGAATATTATAGACTACCGATTCTCGTGTACCAGTGGGATATGTTACAGAAAGAAGTGCACTATTGTTTCCAAACATTACGTGAGAAGGGTTTTCTTTATTGGTTCCTGTTTCGAATATCCACTCTAATGATCCCCTTTCTACTGTATTGTAATTTATGGATTCTAGGTAACTATTTTCTAAGTTAAATTTATATACCTGTTTATAGTCTTTATCTGGATATACAGTTAAGGTGGTGGTAGATGTAGTGTAGGTGACCTCAACTAGTTTTGTTCCATCGCCATCAATGACGTCAGAAGTGGCTCGGTTTGTCTAAACAGTTTCGGGCGTTTTGTTAAGTGGATTTCCGCCTCGCTTATGCCGCCACCATCATTGGTGTCAGCGCGTTGAAGTAGACCTGATCCGGTGTCTGCCGGTCAAGCGATGAATGTGGGCGTCGGCTATTGTAGAAATTTAGATATCTGCCGATGGCATTGCGGGCCTCGGACACGGTCTTGTAGGCGTGAAGATAAACCTCTTCGTATTTGATTGACCGCCAGAGCCTTTCGACGAAGACATTGTCCCGCCATGCGCCCTTTCCATCCATTGAGATGGCAATCTCTGCCTTTTTCAGCACATTAGTGAAGTCGATGGACGTGAACTGTGATCCCTGGTCCGTATTGAAGATGTCAGGCTTTCCATAGCGGACCAGAGCTTCCTCAACCGCTTCGATGCAGAAGTCCGCCTCCATCGTGATCGACAGTCGCCACGACAGAACCTTGCGGCTGAACCAGTCGACGACGGCGCAGAGATAGACAAAGCCTCGCGCCATCGGAATATACGTCAGATCCATTGCCCACACCTGATTGGGTCTGGTGACCGCTAGCTTGCGCAGGAGATAGGGATAGATTTTATGCCCAGGCGTTGGCTTCGAGGTGTTTGGGCGACGGTAAATCGCCTCGATGCTCATCTTCTTCATCAGTGTTGAGACATGCAGCCGCCCAACCTCAAGCCCTTCTCCTTTCAAAAGCCCCTGCAACATCCGACTTCCCGCGAATGGATATTCCAAATGCAATTCATCGATCCGACGCATCAGTGCCAGATCGCCATCCGATACAGGGCGCGGTGAATAGTAGACACTGCTACGGCTGAACCCGAGGAGCTTTGCCTGTCGTGCGACCGAGAGCTTGTGAGCGCGGTCGATCATTTCTTTCCGCCCAGCAATCCCGCCTTGCCGAGCGCTCCTGCTAAAAAATCATTTTCTAGCGTAAGCTCCCCAATCTTGGCATGCAGCGTTTTAACGTCAACGGTTGGCTCTGCTGGTTCCGCCTTGGTCTCGTCGCCAAAAACACCTATAGCACCCTCAAGAAGCTGATCTTTCCATTGCTTTATCTGGTTCGCATGCACGTCAAACTGCTGGGATAATTCCACTAGCGTCTGCTCGCCTCTGATCGCAGCGAGCGCAACTTTTGCCTTGAAGGCTGGGCTATGGTTTCGGCGTGGTCGTCTCGTCATGCTATCTCCTGTTCCTGGCATCTAAGCCGAACTCAGGCAGAAATTCCACCTATCCTAGCTGTACAGATTTCCCGAGCCACTTCTGTCAGTGAGTTGACCGTCGCTCGTATAGGTGAATGACAGTTGATATCCTGCTGCATTAATTTGGTGAGTTGGAAGGTATATAGCATTATCTCCTGAGTAATACGGATTACTTCCAAGTATAATTGCATCTCCGTGTGCATTCCAAATGCAATAGCCGTCAGGATTCCTAATGAAGCGGAAGTCTTTTATCTTTTGATATTTTATTTTATAAAAATTCTGGTCGTCTGGTTCGCCATCTACGATCCAGTTACTACCATTAGGGTGCGTGAGAATGCCAGTTGTAGAGTTGTAATTGGCTATAGCAAAAGTCCATCCGATGCCAAACCCTTCATTTGCGCTGTTATTAGGAGCATAGCTGAGAGCGATTGGAAAATGCGGGCCAAGTCCTCTGTTCGCTGTTATCTGTTCAAAATTTATAGTTGGCTTGAACTGGCCCGTTCTCGGGTCGACGTTTTTAGCAACCGAGCTGGTGAAATTTTGGGCCATAGTGAATGATTGCGTCATTGTTCTCTCTTTCTATTGACTTTTAACAACTGTAGGTTGAAAATGTATTTGGACTTGGGTCGTTTATATTTTTTTAATCAATTTTAGGCGGATCTAATAATGTATAGGGCTTATAAAAGCAGTTTGAAATTTATCTGCATAGCTGGAAGTTTTGCGTGCTCAATGGCTGATGGCCATGCTGACGCTGTTCAGTGGCAAGGCACGTCGGGGGGGAATTGGAGTAACACAGCGAGCTGGAATGGTGGGGCTCTTCCCGGTATACATGATGATGTAGTGCTTTCAGGTAGCGGAGATGTTGAATTCGACCTTCCAACTGCTACCATAAATAGTCTCGCCATAATCGAGACTGCGTTCTCTGCATCGCTTAAGGTGAAGCCAGACACAAATTTTACAATTGTAGGCGACCTTCGTATTACGGGAGGGGAGACGTCTGGATTTTCCATTGAGGGGAAGGGGCGAAAGCAACTGTAAATGGAAATATATTCGTAGGATACCAATCAAATGACTCAGTAGGTGCTCCTATATTGCATGTTCGTAGCGGGGGCAGTTTAACTGCTGCACAAGGGACAACATCTGTTTTTGGATCAGCAAGTAATACGAGCGGGTATTTGGATATCTGGAATAAGAGCACAGCTATATTAGATAATGTAAACTTGGGTTTAGATAATGCGCAAGGCTTAATTCAAATCGAGTCTGATAGTTCGCTTGAAACTCGTATAACGCAAATGGGTATCGGTACTGGCACTGGAACCGTAAAGGTTCTCGAAAATTCAACATGGAAAGCGCATGCGGATGTTGTTGCAGGCGTCGATGGTGAGGGTGTAATCGTGGTCCAGAAGGGCGGCTCCTTGATATTCGACGATGGATTTTCTCTTACGCTTGCAAAAAACTCCGGTTCAAAGGGAAAGCTCTATATTGGTGATGATACTGGTTCAGAAAATGTAGGGGCAGGTAGTATCGTTGGCGGTGCCATAAAGATGGGCGCTGGCGATGCCGAGATTTTCTTCAGCCACAATAATTCAGATTATAGGTTTGATCAAGTTTTGTCGGGTAATGGCACAATCTCTAATAAGTCGGGTCATACGACACTCACTGCAGATAGTGCGGCGACAGCGAAGTTTGAGGTCAGCGGCGGGACCCTCATTTTGGCCGGCAATTACTCTGCAGATCAAGGTGCGATAATAACTGCCGGCACATTGCAAATTGGCAATGGAGCGGACAAGGGTAGCATTAGTGGTAATATTAGCGTTAGCGCAGGCGCAACAGTGCTTTTCGATCGAGCCGATACGGCGAATTATGGGGGGGCGATGAGCGGTGCCGGGTCCTTTCAGAAAGCAGGAGCCGGAAGTCTCAATTTGGTTGGTGACAGCGCCAGTTTCGTTGGAGCCTCTAATGTGAGCGAGGGCATACTGAATGTTAATGGTGTTCTTGGGGGCACTGTTCATGTCTCGTCGGGTGCGGCTTTAGGTGGATCCGGCAGAATTAAAGGTAATACCACAATTGCAGATGGCGCTACCCTATCTGGCACTGGCGGCCGTAAGCTGGATTTTGACGGCGATCTTTTACTCAATGCCAATAGTCAGATTAATGTAGCATTTGGTAGTGCACAGGGCGACGATCTTTTTGATGTAGGTGGCACTCTTGCGCTGGACGGAAAACTTAATGTTAGCAGCTTTGGAGATACCGGACCTGGCCTCTATCACGTTTTTCGGTACGGAAATTACTCTGGAAACAACATAGCTGTTGGAACTTTGCCGACAGGGCAGGATGTTTCACAAACACACGTCTATAATGATACTGTCAACCGTGAAGTCATTCTAGTTAATGCAAATGGCGCGATACTCAATTTCTGGGATGGACCTAATGGCACTGATAGTGATCAACTTGTTGGTGGTGATGGAATTTGGAATCTAACAAATAACAACTGGACCCAAGATAGGGCTTTCTTGATCCATGGTCACTGGGCTGAGGATGAATTTGCCATTTTCGGTGGTAATGCGGGTAAAGTTCAAGTCGATAATTCTTCTGGTCGGATTTATGCTAATGGAATGCAGTTTTTGGTTAGCGATTATGAGATAGCTTCACTTACAACTGATGATGTTTTGACGCTTACTGAAGATCCATCTCTTGGTACAAAGCCAATAATTCGTGT
The DNA here is from genome assembly GCF_032190615.1 of Brucella pseudogrignonensis. Classification (NCBI taxonomy): domain Bacteria; kingdom Pseudomonadati; phylum Pseudomonadota; class Alphaproteobacteria; order Hyphomicrobiales; family Brucellaceae; genus Brucella; species Brucella pseudogrignonensis. The sequence continues at coordinate 307,228 of NZ_JAVLAT010000002.1, read as the reverse complement.
GGGGAGTGGCCACGACACCGATTCTTCCAGAATAGCAACCATATCTGCTATTATTGGCGGTACGGATGGAATGCAGAAGACCTTTTCTGGTACGCTGGTTTTGACAGGTGCGAATACTTACTCAGGAGATACTGATGTTAAGGGTGGTGTTCTGCAAGTTGGTGATGGTGGCACTAGTGGCAGCATTCTCGGTGCCGTGAATGTTGACGATAGCGCGATATTCGCTTTTAAGCGAAGTGATAATATAACTTTTGTAGGAATGATCGCTGGTGAGGGCAGTGTTGTCCAAAAGGGAAGCGGAAGTCTTACTCTAACTGGGGCAAATAGTTTTTCGGGTGGCCTTACGGTTGAAAGCGGCACGGTTGAGGCCGGTAATGAAGGAACGGTTCTCGGTACAGGGGTTGTGAACATAGGTTCCGGTGGTAGAGTTGATATTAAAGACCATTCTGTAAATATCAATGGATTGTCAGGAAGCGGAGTACTCGACTTAGGAAGCGGTGATTTAACTGTCGATGTTTCAAACGATGCCAGTTTCTCGGGCACAATAACTGGAAGTGGTAACTTCGCCAAGTCTGGGGCTGCGACAGTGATTTTATCAGGGGTAAGTGACTACAGTGGTACTACCTCTGTCAGTCAAGGTGCTTTGAGACAAGGTGCCTCGGGAGCGTTGAGTAACAATTCAGCTTATAATATAGCTGAAAATGGAACTCTTGCGATTGGCGGATTTGATACATCCATTTCAGCGTTGACAAATAACGGAGTGGTACAAATCAGCGATGAGGTTGCTGGCGCAACTTTAACCGTCAAAGGAAATTATGCGTCTGGGGGCGGGGTGTTGCAGTTCAATACCGTACTTGGAAGTGATGATTCAAAAACTGACCGCCTGATCGTCCAAGGTAACTCTTCTGGTACCACAAATGTTGTAGTTATCAACCGAGGCGGGCAGGGCGCTCAGACTGAAAATGGTATTAAAATTATTGAGGTTGACGGTGACTCGGGTGGAGTGTTCAAGCTTGTTAGTGACTATGTCACAAAAGGTGGGGAACATGCTATTGTAGCAGGAGCTTATGCATACACTTTGCAGCCGGGGGGAAGCAAGACTGGTGGAGAGGGTGATTGGTATTTGGTAAGCGGTTTGCTGAATCCTGATACACCTGGAGAAAAGCCTAATTACGGGGCAAACGTTCCTGTCTATCAGGGCTATAAGGATAATATGCGTAGTTTGATGCGCCTTCCAACTCTACAACAGCGTGTTGGAAGCCGTCTTGATCGATCAGAAAATGCTCAAGCGGAAAGTGACAAAAATGCGCCATCTCTTGACTATGTCTGGGCTAGAATTGATGGTAGTCATAGTCAGTTGAGAGCAAAGTCTGCTACTGGTATGAAACAAGATATCAACACGATAATATTTCAGTCAGGTATCGATGGGCTCTTCTATGACGGAGAAAATGGAAAAGTCTTCGCAGGAATTTTCGGTAGCTATGGTTCAGCAAAAGGGAGAGTCGGTTCTGGATTTGGTGATGGTGAAATTAATACCAATGGTTGGAGCTTGGGTGGTGCCGTGACTTGGTATGCAGCCAATGATTTCTATTTGGATGGCCAAGCGCAAATGACTTGGTTTAATAACGAGTTGTTTTCAGACACGGCTCATGTTTCATTGACCGATGATCAAGATCATCGTGGGTATGCGTTAAGTATTGAGGCTGGACGTAAAATATCCTTGGGTGGCAATTGGATTATCGTTCCACAGTCTCAGTTTTCTTGGTCTTCATTGGATTCGGGCGCATTTAAGGACGTTTGGGGGGCAATAGTCGATCTTGAACGCGATTCCAGTATCCTTGGCCGAGCCGGTCTAAGTATTGAATATAATAGTAAGTGGCAGACCACTGATGGTCGGAATGCTCATTCCACGGCTTATGTCATAACGAATTTCTATAAAGATTTTGAAGCGAGTAGAAACATTAGGGTCTCCGGAACCAAGTTTAAGAATGAAAACCAGTCTAACTGGATGGAGGTGGGGTCCGAATTGATGTCAGCTGGGCTGATGAAAAGTATGCAATTTATGGGCAAGGTTCTGTGAGTACTGCTCTTGAAGACGCATCTAGAAATTACATTTTAAAAGGCAATGCTGGATTTAAACTTCGCTGGTAGTAATATAATTGAGTATTTTAATACATAAACCGAATCTTTTAGTAAATTAATTGATGTGAATATATAATTTTTGATTGTCGGCATGCGAATGATATGCCGACAATTTATTTTATAAACAGGTATAAGGATTTTTATCCGAAAAATAGCTGTAAAAAACTACAGGACTTTGGTAAAAACGCATAATAAAAATCGTTCGCTATGAATTAGCCTTTGTGGACAAAAGTTGACTACAGGATGGGGTTTTGATGAAAGGCCCTATTTCGAGGCAGCCTTGGGTGAACGGATTGGTTTGACGAACGATGAATGAGCGGTGATCGGTTCTCTTCTTCCTGCTGAGCAAGGCCGCAGATGCTGCCCTGTCCAAGACAACTAGCTCTATTTCGAAGGCATGATGTGGATGGCGCACATCAGGAGCGCAATGGCGGCACCTGCCTGATGAATACGGTAAATGGAACAGCGTCTTCCGCCGATATCGGCGCAGGGTTGAGACCGGCGCGTTGCGATCGCTATAACAAAACCAAGCAATCCATGAATGCAGACAGAACCTAGTTCAACGGACGGCTAACCAGTAGGTTTACCAATAGGCTGCGGATAGTGTGTCGATGCTTTAAGTGGACTTTTTGCGCTGCAAAGCAGCAAGCACAGAGCGTTCGGACCGCAGGAGATAAGAATCGAGTTGCTGGGTTGCCGTCTTGATATCTCCCGCTTCAAGAGAAGCCAGAAGTTCGGCATTTTGTGCTATGTAAGCTTCGTGAAGGTGCGCTGTGTCTTCCAGTTGTACGAAAACAAGACGTAACTCAGCCAGCACCAGATCAAAGCAAGAGCTTAGCCTAGGACTATCGCAAAGCTCCACCATTGCACGGTGAAACTCCATATTGATCGTTCCCACCTGCCGCCAGTTACCCGCTTCCTGCGCCGATGACGTTTGTGCCAGCAGTGCCCGCATGCGCAACAATGCCGGATGGCCGGGGATGGCAACCTGAACAGCACCCTTCTGGATGACGCGTCGCACACGATAAATATCAACGACCGTGGCCTCATCGGGCGTGGCAACGAACACACCGCGATTGGGAATATAAGTCAGCAGGCTCTGACTGGTCAGCAAACGAAAAACTTCGCGAAGCGTGTTGCGCGATATGCCAAACTGCGCTGAAATCTGCTGCTCTGAAAGCTTGGTGCCGGGCGAGAGTTCACCCGTAATCAGCATCTCACGAATTTTGGCGGCAGTTTGGGTTGCCAATGTCTGGTTATCTGAAGGCGGCAAAATTTCGCGTATCATGAATATCCTTCAAACCCCCTGCCAATTGATGACAGCTTTTCGGGCTAAACTCTCAGAGCCATGCTAACCAAAACTCTTATCAGCTATTTCACATCATATTCATGCAAATATACGATTTCATATTGTTGAACAATCTATAATAGGTTATTCAACAATAACCCGTAATGCATTTATGTTCAACAGGGGCAAAACATGGCAGCTATCGATCTCAACAGTGATCTTGGTGAAGGCTTCGGCCCATGGCCTATGGGAGACGACACAGCGATGCTGGCGATCGTGACCAGCGCCAATATTGCTTGTGGCTTCCATGCGGGAGACCCAGCCGGAATTCTCACTGTGCTACGCGAAGCTGCCCGACGTGGCGTCTCCGTTGGTGCGCATATCGGTTATCGCGATCTCGTCGGCTTTGGCCGTCGGAACATGGACCCCTCAAGTGCTGAACTTGTGGCCGACACGATTTACCAGATCGGTGCATTGCAGGGACTGGCACAGGCTGCTGGAACAAAGGTGCGTTATGTGAAGCCGCATGGTGCGCTTTACAATACAATCGCCCATGATGCGCGTCAGGCAGCCGATGTCATTACAGGGATCAAGGCAGTCGATCCATCGCTCGTGCTGATGGCGCTGGCTGGTGCGCCAATCGTTGATCAGGCTCGTTCCGCTGGCCTAACGGTAGTGTGCGAAGCCTTTGCCGACCGCGCCTATAATGTTGATGGAAGTCTCGTTAATCGCCGCATTGAAGGTTCGGTCATACACGATCCAGAAGTCATTGCGGAACGGATGCTGCGCATGGTTAATGAGCGGCGTGTAACCGCCATTGATGGAACCGATATTGCGCTGGATGCGCAGTCGATCTGTGTGCATGGCGATAACCCGACCGCTGTTGCAATCGCCGCCGCATTGCGTGAGCGACTGGAAGCACGCGGCGTGGAACTCAAGCCTTTCGTTGACGTCACATCATGAGTGAACGCCTGCGCTTTCTGCCATCCGGCAGTGACAGTTTTCTGGTCGAGCTCGATGATTTGGCCATAACGCTCACACTACTCGACGCTTTGCATGCAGCAAAGCTTGAAGGCGTATGCGAAGTCATTCCCGGCGCGCGTACGATCATGGTGCGTTTCGACCGCTGGCTGACAGATCGTGCCAAACTTGCAAGCCAGATTGCAGCGCTTGATCTCTCAGCGCGTAGCTCCCGCAGCGGCGATTTGTTTGAAATACCCGTCACCTATGATGGTGAAGATCTCGGCGATGTAGCGGCCATGCTTGGCTGCACAATCAACGAGGTCATTGAGCGTCATACTGAGGCAACCTATACAGTCGCCTTTACAGGCTTTGCCCCCGGTTTTGCCTATATGACTTGTGACGATCCCGGTTTCGATGTGCCGCGCCGGAAAAGCCCGCGTGTGAAAATTCCGGCCGGATCGGTGGCACTGGCAGGTAAATTCGGCGGTATTTATCCGTCGGACAGCCCCGGCGGTTGGCAATTGCTCGGCACCACACCGCTTGCCATGTGGAACACGACACGGGAACGCGCAGCACTGCTTGCTCCGGGTGATCGCGTGCGGTTTCGTGATATGGCGAAGGGTGGACCAATCACAGTATCAAAACCAGCCGCAGCAGCAGCAAAAACACAGCCCGCCGATGGTCTGCTTGTAACACGCGCTGATCGTCCTGCATTGTATCAGGATATGGGACGTCCAGGCCTTGCCAGTCAGGGTGTGTCGGAATCCGGTGCGCTTGATCGCATCGCTATGCGTGAGGCCAATCGCTGTGTGGGCAATCCCGCGAATGCCGCGACTATCGAGATTTCCTTTGGTGGCTTTGCACTTAAGGCCGACCGTCCGGTGACGATTGCTGTGACCGGCGCGCCGTGCCCGCTAACCATTCGTACCCCGGAAGGGGCTATTATTACAGCAGGCTTCGCAAAGCCAGTAGCACTCAATGCAGGTGATGAATTGTCGCTTGGCATCCCGCCGGAAGGAATGCTGAGCTATCTCGCGCTGCGTGGTGGATTTGAGGTTGAGTCCGTTCTCGGATCAGTCTCACGTGACACACTCGCCAAAGTTGGACCTGCTCCAATTGCGGCTGGCGATATTCTTGTACCGGCCAACGGGACAGCATTGGCGGTTTCATCGGATATAAACCCGCAGCGGGTGCTGCCGCGCGCCGGAGACGTCGTCACACTCGATATAGTGCTGGGACCGCGTACCGACTGGTTCACGCAACAGGGCCTTGAAACACTCACATCGCAGGACTGGGATGTGACACCTCAATCAAGCCGCGTTGGAATGCGCCTCGAAGGCGCTACAGCCATCGAACGCGCCATCAATGATGAGTTACCATCTGAAGGTACAGCTCTGGGTGCCATTCAGGTGCCCGCGAATGGACAACCGGTTCTGTTTCTGGCCGACCACCCGCTGACCGGTGGTTATCCCGTCATTGGTGTCGTGGCAAACCATCATCTCGATCTTGCAGGCCAGATACCTATCGGCGCCCGCATCCGTTTTAACCCGATCTCCAATTTCGAACCGCAAGAAGTTATAGCCTGATGAAGAAGCTGCTTATTGCCAATCGCGGCGAAATCGCCATCCGCATCATCCGCGCAGCACGCGATTACGGTGTTGCCTCCGTGGCGATTTATTCTGATGCAGATGCAAATTCACTGCACGCCGAATTTGCAGACGAGGCCTATGGCCTCGGCGCTGGTCGCCCGGCGGATACCTATCTCAATATTGCAAAGATACTCGACATTGCGAAGCGCTCCGGTGCGGATGCCGTGCATCCCGGCTATGGATTTTTGTCGGAACGAGCTGAATTTGCCAAAGCCGTCATCGATGCCGGTCTGATATGGGTCGGCCCATCGCCGGAAGTCATCACGTCGCTGGGTGACAAGGTTGAAGCACGGCGAATTGCCGAAAAAGTCGGCGCACCGCTCGTCAAGGGTTCAGACGGCCCACTGGCATCGGCTGCGGAAGCTGTGGCCTTTGCGCGTGAAGCTGGCTTGCCGTTGGCGATCAAGGCCGCGTTTGGCGGTGGCGGTCGTGGTATGAAGGTGGCGCATCGTCTGGAAGAAGTCGGTGAATTGTTCGATTCCGCCGTTCGTGAGGCAGTAGAAGCCTTCGGACGTGGCGAATGCTACGCCGAGCAATTCCTTGAAAAGCCACGGCACATTGAGGCACAGGTTATTGCTGACACACACGGCAATACGGTTGTTCTTGGCACACGTGATTGCTCACTGCAACGTCGCAATCAGAAGCTAGTCGAAGAAGCGCCTGCGCCCTTTATCACGGAAGAGCAGCGCACCCGTATCCATGAATCGGCCCGCGCAATCTGCGCCGCAGCGGGCTATACGGGAGCAGGCACGGTCGAGTTTTTGTTGTCGCAGAATGGCACGATCTCGTTTCTCGAAGTCAACACGCGCCTTCAGGTCGAACATCCGATTACGGAGGAAACCACCGGCATCGATATTGTCATCGAGCAGCTTCGTATTGCGGATGGCAAGGCGCTGTCCTTGACCGAAACGCCTGCACCGCGCGGTCATGCCTTTGAATTCCGTATCAATGCCGAAGATCCGGGCCGTGGCTTTCTGCCTACACCAGGCCTGATTAAGCGTTTCCGCGCCCCTTCGGGTCCGGGTGTGCGTCTTGATACAGGTGTGGAAAGTGGATCGGAAATTCCCGGCCTCTACGACTCCTTGATGGCAAAACTCATTGTGACCGGCGCTACACGCGAGGAAGCGCTTATCCGTGCACGACGGGCACTGGCCGAGTTTAAAATCGAAGGTGTTGCCTCCGTGTT
>NZ_JAVLAT010000001.1:812500-1057500 GCF_032190615.1 Brucella pseudogrignonensis | reverse complement strand
ACCGGGGAGTACTACTGGGCAGACACACGGCGGGTGCTAACGTCCGTCGTGAAGAGGGCAACAACCCTGACCACCATCTAAGGTCCCTAAGTTATGGCTAAGTGGGAAAGGATGTGAGGATCCCAAAACAACCAGGATGTTGGCTTAGAAGCAGCCATCATTTAAAGAAAGCGTAACAGCTCACTGGTCTAAATAAGGGTCTTTGCGCCGAAAATGTACCGGGGCTAAAGCCATACACCGAAGCTGTGGATGCACGTATGTGCGTGGTAGCGGAGCGTTCCGTAAGCCTGTGAAGGGACAGTCGTGAGACATCCTGGAGGTATCGGAAGTGAGAATGCTGACATGAGTAACGATAAAGGGAGTGAGAGACTCCCTCGCCGAAAGTCCAAGGGTTCCTGCTTAAAGTTAATCTGAGCAGGGTTAGCCGGCCCCTAAGGCGAGGCCGAAAGGCGTAGTCGATGGGAACCACGTTAATATTCGTGGGCCTGCAGGTAGTGACGGATTGCGTGTGTTGTCAGGTCTTATTGGATTGATCTGGCAGCGAAGCGGTTCCAGGAAATAGCTCCTGCATATAGACCGTACCCTAAACCGACACTGGTGGACTGGTAGAGAATACCAAGGCGCTTGAGAGAACTGCGTTGAAGGAACTCGGCAAAATGCACGCGTAACTTCGGAAGAAGCGTGACCCTTCTTTAGGCAACTATTGGAGGGTGGCACAGACCAGGGGGTAGCGACTGTTTACCAAAAACACAGGGCTCTGCGAAGTCGCAAGACGACGTATAGGGTCTGACGCCTGCCCGGTGCTGGAAGGTTAAGAGGAGATGTGCAAGCATTGAATTGAAGCCCCAGTAAACGGCGGCCGTAACTATAACGGTCCTAAGGTAGCGAAATTCCTTGTCGGGTAAGTTCCGACCTGCACGAATGGCGTAACGACTTCCCCGCTGTCTCCAACGCAGACTCAGTGAAATTGAATTCCCCGTGAAGATGCGGGGTTCCTGCGGTTAGACGGAAAGACCCCGTGCACCTTTACTATAGCTTTACACTGGCATTCGTGTCGACATGTGTAGGATAGGTGGTAGACTTTGAAGCCGTGGCGCCAGCCATGGTGGAGTCATCCTTGAAATACCACCCTTATCTATATGGATGTCTAACTGCGGCCCGTTATCCGGGTCCAGGACCGTGTATGGTGGGTAGTTTGACTGGGGCGGTCGCCTCCTAAAGAGTAACGGAGGCGCGCGATGGTAGGCTCAGAACGGTCGGAAATCGTTCGTCGAGTGCAATGGCATAAGCCTGCCTGACTGCAAGACTGACAAGTCGAGCAGAGACGAAAGTCGGTCATAGTGATCCGGTGGTCCCGCGTGGAAGGGCCATCGCTCAACGGATAAAAGGTACGCCGGGGATAACAGGCTGATGACCCCCAAGAGTCCATATCGACGGGGTTGTTTGGCACCTCGATGTCGACTCATCGCATCCTGGGGCTGGAGCAGGTCCCAAGGGTATGGCTGTTCGCCATTTAAAGCGGTACGTGAGTTGGGTTCAGAACGTCGTGAGACAGTTCGGTCCCTATCTGCCGTGGGTGTAGGAATATTGATAGGATCTGTCCCTAGTACGAGAGGACCGGGATGGACGTATCTCTGGTGGACCTGTTGTCGTGCCAACGGCATAGCAGGGTAGCTATATACGGACTAGATAACCGCTGAAGGCATCTAAGCGGGAAACTAACCTAAAAACGAGTATTCCCTATCAGAGCCGTGGAAGACTACCACGTTGATAGGCCGGGTGTGGAAGTGCGGCAACGCATGTAGCTTACCGGTACTAATAGCTCGATCGACTTGATCATTCTCATTTACAATATCCATCGAACAAAGTTCGATGAAAACTTTGCCCCTCACGCCTTATTCACTTCGTGAATGGCTCCGGGAGGGCGCCGGGCAACCGGCGGCACACAGTCGTGTGCTTATTGTTTATCAGCGCCTGAAAACAACTCAATATCAGCACGAAAGACAACAGCTTCTCATATTTGTGTTCTTCGCCGACCTGGTGGTTATGGCGGAGCGGCTGCACCCGATCCCATTCCGAACTCGGCCGTGAAACGCTCCAGCGCCAATGGTACTTTGTCTTAAGACACGGGAGAGTAGGTCGCTGCCAGGTCTGCTAAGCACACAAATAATCCCATCTTCTCAAAACAATACAAAACAGACATTCAACGCAATAAGCGCGAAAAATACCGAATATATGACTGCGTGAGAGTGGCTCGGAGCAGCCCGTTCGGTCTAAAATCGATAATCAATCGATTTTTAAACGACCTCACCTCATCAGGCCCATGCCTTGAAAAAAGGCGCCTGACTTCGCTCCCGGGCCGCAATGGTTCGTAACTCATAACGCGGGGTGGAGCAGCCCGGTAGCTCGTCAGGCTCATAACCTGAAGGCCGCAGGTTCAAATCCTGCCCCCGCAACCAAAATCTCCAAAAAAATCAAATCAAAAAAAGCACGGTGCAAATGCAGCCGGGCTTTTGGCGTTTCTGATGGCCGCTCAAAGCCGGGAAAAGCAAAGTCATCCCAACAAAGCCACGACACCAGCAAATCCATATCCCAATAACGTGATAGCAAAGAATTTTGTCGCCCCGCAGTAAACTGATAGAAGCCCAAACGAAAACCATCTCAACGGAGACTGTGATGAAGCTCTATTACAAACCCGGCGCATGTTCATTGGCACCCCACATCGTGCTCAGCGAAGCGGGATTTTCCTATGATCTCGAAGCCGTCGATCTCAAGGAAAAGAAGACTGCCAGTGGTGCCGATTACCTGAAAATCAATCCGCGTGGTGCAGTACCTGCTATCGAGGTTGAGCCCGGAATCGTGATTACACAGAATGCAGCAATCCTGCAGTATATTGGCGATCATTCTGATGTTGCGGCCTTCAAGCCCGCCTATGGCACGATTGAACGTGCCAGATTGCAGGAAGCGCTTGGCTTTTGTGGCGATCTGCATGTCGCTTTTAGCGGTTTGTTCGCGCCCAATCTGACGGAGGAAGCAAAGACCACGATGATTGCCTCCATTAATCGTCGCATGGGGCAGCTTGAGGCGATGCTTTCAAGCGATCACGACTTTTTGCTCGGTACGGATTTTACGCAACCCGACGCCTATGCATCGGTCATCATCGGTTGGGGCCATATGTTGAAGGTCGATCTTACGGCCTATCCTAAGTCTCTTGCTCTGCGCGAACGCGTCATGGCGCGTCCGGCAACCCAAAAGGCCCTCAAAGAAGAAGGCCTGATTTAAACACAAAAAGCCCGGTGGCAAACTGTCGCCGGGCTTTTGGTTTCTAGAGCATTTCCAGTTTTCATTGAATCATTGGAAATGCTCTATGTCTCTTTTTTTTAAGCGCATCCCGAAAACCGTTTCATATTTTTCAGGATGCGCTTTAGAGCGACGAATTGAAATGTGCTTGTATACACTTGATGTACGCGACGAAGCCTAAATTCTAACTATTCTCAGGTAGTTGTTGATGGTTTGGTGTCAGGGCGTTCGACGAAGGCGCAGCTTCTGCGGTCAGTGCTATAGCGGCAGCTGTGCTCACCTGCTCAAACTTATCGACGTGCATTGAATGGTTTTTACGCCATCCCCCATGAAGATAGAGAGCGCCTGCCATAAGCATCGTCGAAAGCATAGCAACAGGGAAGCTCAGCCACAGGGCATCCGCTCCCAGCCAGTCTCGCATGCCTACGGCAACACCAAGTCGTACCGGGTACATTGAAACAAACAGAATGATTAGCGGCCAGATAACTTGCCCATTCGCCCGTACGGTACCAAACAGAACCATGGAAACGCCAAAGGCGATAAAGCCCCAGGTTGCGATCTTGCCAATGTGCTGACCGATTGGAATAGCTGGGCTTTCAGAACCCAGGAATATTTGCATGGCCTGCTTGTCGGCAATGAGCAGCAAAGCAACCAGAATACCGGTCATCAGAATGGCGTAAAAGACGCCAATCCGCGTGATGCTGGTGACGCGATCCCATTTGCCAGCGCCTATGTTCTGAGCAGCCATCGCACTCACCGCTGCGCCAAGCGCCATGGCTGGCATCTGAACATAGGTCCATAATTGTTGTGTTGCGCCAAAGGCTGCGGTCGTATTGACGCCTTCCTGATTGACCAGTCGCATCATTGTCAGCATGGCACTCGACACTACGATCATCTGGATACCTATCGGAAGCCCTTTGCTGAAAATCAGCTTCAAGACCTTGAGGTCAGGCACAAGAAGCCAAAGTTCCTGTCCTTTGAGGCGCAAAGGCAAATTCTTGCGATAGACATAGATGAGCATGGCCGCGAGACTGATATAGTTGGCTACGGCTGTGGCGAGTGCCGAGCCCGATATGCCGAGCGGGGGAATTGGGCCGATCCCGAGAATGAGCAGTGGGTTAAGTGCAATATCGAGGAGCACGGCGAGACCCATAAAAATCAACGGGGTCATGGAATCACCGCTGCCGCGTAGCGCCATCATTAGGATGGTTTGCATGAGAATGGCAGGCATCGCGACGAAGGTAACTTGCAGGAAGGCGCGCGCCAGTGGTTCAATCGTTTCCGGAGTGCCGAGCAGTCCCAAGACATGCGGTGCGAGGAACCAGCCAACCACAGCCACGATAATGCTGACGGGAATGAAAGCTCCAAGTGTCGTGCCTGTGATGGCACGAGCTGTTTCGATATCTCGCCGCCCAAAAGACTGGCCGATCAGGATCGTCGAGGCCATGCCGAAGCCGAAGACAAAGGCGGTGAGCAGAAACATTACCAGATTGCCGTTTGTTGTCGCTGCAAGAGCGTCTGTCCCCAGCAACTGACCGATCCAGATTGCATCGATGGAGCCGTTCGCCGATTGCAGGATTGATGAACCGAGCGTCGGTAGAGCGAAAAGCAACAGTGCCTGATTGATGGGCGCGGTTGTCAGATCAATGGCTTTTTTCATCCGGTCTCAATCTTAGTGTGCGAGCTACATTTGGTTGTGAACATACTTCATTCGGATGGTTTTCACAGTCCGACTTTTAACGCAGTAACGTTTGAAGCAGTTGCACAGCCGTTAGAGAAAATTCGCTTTGATAGAGTGAATCATTTTGCCCTTCTTTAATCTTCGGCACTTGTCAGACCCACTAAATCTGGCTAGATCAAAAATGTAATGTTATTACGTTGCATTGCGCGCGAAGATAAATGGCTTCGCACCTGAAAACAGGAGTTTCACAGTGCTAAAGACGCTTTCACAAATCGCTGTAGCTGGCCTTCTTTCTGGTATCATCATGACGGGGCAGATAATGGCGCATGATACTGCCAAGGCAGAAAGATCTGATGGGCATTCACATCGTCATTCTCATAGCCACGACAATGATATTGCTCAGGGTTTTTTCAAGAATAGTCAGATCAAAGACCGTACTCTTTCTGATTGGGAAGGAGACTGGCAGTCTGTTTACCCCTATCTGAAGGACGGGACACTAGAGCCGGTTATGGCGCATAAGGCAAAACACGGTGACAAAACGGCTGAGCAATATCATGCTTATTACGACACGGGGTATAAGACAGATACTGATCGCATCGTGATTACAGGTGACAAGGTCACTTTTCATGAAAACGGCAAGGCTGCTACGGGAGACTATGCCAGCGATGGTTATGAGATCCTTTACTATGACAAGGGCAAGCGCGGCGTGCGTTATATTTTTAGAAAGACGTCCGGCGATCAGTCTGCCCCGCAGTTTATTCAGTTCAGTGATCACGGCATCGCGCCCGAGAAGGCAGGCCATTATCATCTTTATTGGGGTAATGACCGCGCGGCTCTGCTGAAAGAACTCACCAATTGGCCGACTTACTATCCGTCATCATTATCCGGCAAAGAAATCGTTGAGGAAATGATCGCGCACTAACATGCAATAGCTGTCTGCGCATTGGCTTATGTTTTTTTAAGAACGGCCAATGCGTGGATAGCTCTGAGACGGGCTTTCAAAAAAGATCAGCGCGGCTCGATCTTTGCTTTGACAAAAACATCATAGCGGGTGCTTTTGCCGAGTATCTGATGCGACGGTTTTCGTATTCCGGCCATAGGCTCCGCACGCAGAGGCCATTTAAGCACAACGCGATTTTGCGCATGTTCCAGTGCGACGTGCATCAGCTTTTCAGAATCCGGATCGGTGCCGACGATCTCGCGGATCTGGCGCATTTCTTTTTTGACAAGTGCTGAATTTCCGCGTGGCGGATGCATTGGATCAACGAGAACGACCTGCGGTTTTAATTCTGGCAAAAGCTGACTGGAATCTCCATACAGTAAAGTCATCCGCGCGACGGTTTCGGCATATTGCCCACCTTCTGCAGCGGCCTTAGCCAGAGCATCGGCAAGAAGAGCATGCATGCGTTCTGAACGCTCAATCAACGTGACCTTTGCGCCAAGCGAAGCGAGCAGAAAAGCATCGCGTCCAAGGCCGGCTGTTGCATCCACAATCTCGGGCGTAACCCCTTTTGTGAGGCCTGCGGCTTTGGCCAGAGCCTGACCACGACCTTCGCCAGAGCGAAACCGGTGGCCGACTGCACCGCCCACGAAATCAACGACAAGCTCGGATGCTTCTGCTTTTTGGGACATGGCTATTCTCAGAAGGGGCTGGGGGCGGAGAAGCGTATATCGTTGCCGTCGGGATGTTTGAAGCCAAGGTCCTGCGCATGCAACATCAGTCGGTCTGCTGCAGCAAGTGCCGGGCCGTCGGCATAAAACGCGTCACCGAGAATGACATGCCCAATTGCCTTCATGTGAACGCGGAGCTGATGGGTTCGCCCGGTTAATGGAAACAGTTGCAGCCGGGTTGTATTTTCACCCCGCTCTAAAACCTCCCAGCGCGTTTGTGCAGGTTTGCCATTTTCTGGGTCAACACGATGGCGAGGTTTGTTATCGGGATCAATCGCAAGGGGAAGGTCGATGAAACCTTCATTCTTGTCCACTTTTCCCCAGACCTCGGCAACATAGCGTTTATGCGTTGTCCGCGCTTCAAACTGTGCCGCAATCGCCGCATGCGCTTTGCGGTTCAGTGAGATCAGCACGAGACCAGATGTATCCTTGTCGAGGCGATTGATCATCAGCGCTTTTGGAAACTGTTTCTGAACACGGGTGGCGAGGCTGTCAAACAAAGCAGGATGCCGTCCGGGAACCGACAACAGACCGCTTGGTTTATCCAGTACAAGCATGTCCGCATCGCGATGGATGATCGAGATATACGGCTCAAGCGGCGGATTATAAATCGGAATGTCAGACGATGTTAAATTCATATCTTTCATCTAGCATAGTTTGACTCTTCCGGAGAAGTGGCGTGCGCTTTAAAGCTTTTTGCGTCCGCCTCACTTCTCCACATTTCTTGCGTAAATGGATCGAGACTATTTATGGCCTCAAAGACCACGCTCAATGCGAAAAATCTTGAAGCGCTCGGCGCAGAGCGTCTGGCCGAACTGCTTATTGAAATCAGCACAGGCAATGCGAACCATAAACGCCGCCTTCGTATGGAGCTTGCTGGTAATTCCAGTGGTTCGGAATTAGCGCATGAGGTGCGCAAACGCCTCAATAGTATTTCGCGCGCGCAAAGCTGGATTGGTTGGCGGAAGATCAAGTCCTTTAAGACCGATCTGGAAAGCCAGCGGAAGATGATCGTGGAGAAAATTGCGCCTGTCGATCCAGATGAAGCTTATGAACTTATCTGGCAGTTCCTGTCGCTTGCGGATTCCGTGTTTGAAAGATCGGATGATGGTAATGGCACGATTATCAGTAGCTTTCATGCCGCAAATGAGGATGCTGCACTCATAGCGAAGCAGGCGAAGGTTTCATCTGACAGGCTGGCTGAGAAAGTCTTCAATGCCTTACAGGATAACAGCCATGGCCAATATAATAATCTGATTGTTGCCATTGTCCCCGCACTTGGGGAGTCGGGCTTGCGAAAGTTGCAGCACGGCTTTGAAGACTGGTTAGCTGACAGCCGCGATAGCAGGCAGTCGAACAGCAGATCGTTCACTGCCAGACCAGCACTTCAGCAGATAGCGGATGCCCTTGGAGACGTTGATCTTTATATCGCGCAACATCCGCTTAATACACATGTCATTCCGCGCGTCTCAACGGAAATAGCCCGCAGGCTGCTTGATGTTGATCGTGCGCAAGAAGCTTTGACAGTGCTGGACAAGGCCAAGTTTGGGGGGCGGCGGGATATTTCGACTGATTGGCAGGCGATACGGGCCAAAGCGCTCGAAGTGCTTGGCCGCCGCGATGAAGCGCAGCAGTTTCGCTGGCAGAGCTTTGAGCAATCGCTCAACGAAGAGCTGTTGCGTGATTTTGTGCGACGGTTGCCGGATTTCGATGATATGGAAGCGGAAGAGAAGGCCTTCACTTTTGTGGCAGATTACCCGGATGCGAACCGTGCGCTGCAATTCTTTCTGCGCTATCCGTCTCTCAGCGATGCTGCGAAGCTTGTTCTAAAACGCAGTTTGGAGTTGGGCGGTGATCAGTATGAATTTATGTCACAAGCGGCAGAAAAACTCGCAGATAAATATCCTCTTGCAGCAATGCTCGTTCTTCGGAACATGATCGATTTCACACTCGGACATAGCCGCTCAGGTCGATATAAATATGCGGCGCAGCATCTACTTGAATGTAAGATGCTGCATCGTAATATTGTCGACTACGGAATATTAGTTAATCACGATATATATGTAGCAAACCTTCGCAGACAGCATGGAAAAAAGCGCGCCTTTTGGGACCTGATAGATTGATCCTTATTCTCGCAGAAAACATCGATGCCCATCATGGATAATGCAGTGGTCGAGCAACTGGAAAAAGAGGTCGCTCGCTTGCGGCTAGAATTGGCTGACAAAGAAAAACTCATTAATGAGCAGGCGCAGGCACTTCTGCATTTTAAGAAAATCTATGGCCAGTCTTCAATCGTCGCACAGATTGGCATTTGGGAATGCACTTTGCCCGATGAGGAATTAACCTGGTCAGACTATGTGTATGATATTTTTGAGTTGCCCCGCGGTTCTTCCCTCACACGCGCGCATACGCTGGCTTGTTATACTGAGGCTTCCCGGCAAGAGCTGCAAAAGCGGCGGTCAGACGCAATTGCCAGTCGCAGTGGTTTTACGTTCGAAGCCGAAATAACGACGTTTCAGGGCAATAAACGCTGGATACGTATCACTGCGTCGGTTGACTGTCAGGACGATGTGCCAGTTCGCATTTTTGGTATGAAGCAGGACGTTACTGATCAGAAAGCTCGTTTTGATCGAATTATGTATCTTGCTGAATATGATCAAATGACTGGTCTGGCCAATAAAAGCCAGTTCCATATGAAGTTATCTTCTGCGCTCGAAGATGTCGTGATCGACAATGAACCTGATTACCTTTTACTCATTGATCTTGATGGCTTCAAAAGAATAAATGACGAATTCGGCCATCTTGCGGGTGATGAATGTATCCGAGAAATCGGCAACCGCCTCAGCAAGACTGATCTTTCGGGCGGCAACATTTTCAGAATTGGTGGTGATGAGTTTGCAATTATCACATCCCATATTTGTAAGCCGGAACAAGTCAATCAGTTGGCCAAAACCATTATCGAAAGTGCGTGTGATCCAATTTCCTATAATGGTATCAATTTAAAGCTCGGGGCATCAATTGGGATTGCGCCTATATCAGGCAGTTCAGCGCCTGACGTTTTTTCCAGTGCCGATGCGGCTTTGTATGCGGCGAAAGCTTATGGAAAAGGTGTGTTTCGCTTCCATCAGGGATAATATCGACTAAATCAACGTTCAGTCTTTCTATTTTTTGATGCTGTATTAGTTTTAGGCTTGGGTACTCAGAAACTGGTTATATTAGATCGATAGGGAGATAGCTGATGGCAAAAGTGAATGTCGCTGTTCTGGTTGGAAGTCTGAGAAAAGAGTCGTTCAATCGTAAGGTGGCAGTGGGTTTGAATGCGGTAACGCCGGATGACATGGCCCTGACGCTTGTTGAAATTGGCGATTTGCCGCTCTACAACCCTGATCTCGATACGGATACGCCGCCCGAAGCATGGACGCGGTTTCGCTCGGAACTGGCGAAAGCCAATGCTGTTTTATTCGTAACACCTGAATATAATCGGTCTGTTCCGGCTGCGCTTAAAAATGCCCTTGATGTAGGGTCACGCCCTTATGGCGAGAGCGTGTGGAGCGGAAAGCCAGCAGCAATTATCAGTGGCTCGCCGGGCAATATTTCAGCGTTTGGTGCCAATCATCACTTGCGTCAGTCGCTCGTTTTTCTGGATATGCCGACTTTGCAGCAGCCAGAAGCTTATCTCGCGCATGTTGATAAAATGCTGGATGAAAGCGGGAAACTGGTGCCTGATACCGCAAAGTTCCTCGGCGATTTCCTCAAGGCATTTGATCGGTTTGCTCAGAAGAATATCTGATAGAGCTATTTCAAATGATCAAAAAAAAGCCACGCATCCAGTGACTGGTTGCGCGGCGATTTAGTTTTGAAAATTATTGATTGCTTGAGCTGATCCTGCGTTTTAGATCGCAGCGATAGTACATGCTTCATCAAACTGGCCGTCGGTGCACCAGCGACACCCACTGCTCCCATCGTTACATCGCTGACCTTCACCGGAACACAGTCAGCCAGAACGAGGAAGCGATCAATGAATGCGAGTTCGGCTGCTGCAGGGTTCTTGGAGATGTTTTCGGCCAGTGCTTGGTTGGCATACGCGAGGACGATGAGGTGTAAGCCTTCTGGCGTGCGGCTTCAGGTGTGTGCGAACCGGCATTGTCGGCACGCAACACGGCACGAAGGACACCCGCGCGACCAACAACAGCTGTTGAAACATTATAACCCTCAGCGAAACACGCTGCGACTGCTTCGCGTACAATCGTATTGGCCAATTCCACTGACATATTCTTTTCTTCAAGGATCTGTGCGGATGAAGCCGAGGTCTAAGGCGGCGGCCGTGGCCGTTTCAAGTGTGTTTAACGCACCTTTTTTCAGAGTAGCGCACAAAGACCAAAATACTCTTTTTGCATCATAGGCTTTGGTAAGCATCGTTAAATATTCTTCAGTATGACGCGGATATCACTATCAATTGTAATCAGTCGTAATTATTATTTGCTGAGGTGATCGTTTAAATGGTGGGGCAGTAAATGGAGCAGACAGCAGCTAACGATAGCGTTGCAGCGGATATTTTCCGGCTTAAACCTGCCAAATGGAATTCTTGGCGTGCAATTCGCGCTGCTTTTTGCATCGGTTTTCCATTCGCTGTAGGAATCATCTTTGACGATATAATGACGGGTATGTGGGTTGCTATGGGTTGCCTTATGATGGTAACCGGCGAAGGATCTGGCAGCTACAATTCGATTTACAGGAAGATGCTGATTTCAGCGCCCATGGGTGCTGCGGGTTATCTCTTTGGTTATCTCGGCTCTTTGCCATGGGGCGCAGTCGTAGTTTCTATGATGGTTGCTGGCTTTGGGGCCGCTTTTCTAAGCAGCAAAAGCAGTGCACTGTCCATCGGTACATTGCAAACTTTGCTTTTGGCCTCAATCGCGCTGGGTGTTCCTGCAATCACTCCTTTTTGGCAACCTGCCCTTCTATATTTGGTTGGAGCTCTTTTTTACGCAGCAGTTCTTAGCGTGGAGGTTCTGTTGAGAGGCTGGCATTCCGAAGATAGTTCGCCAGAAACTACCAACGTAAAGCAGCCAGCTCAAAATCTAGCTAAAACCGAGCATTTAGCTATTGCAGCTGCGATTGCGTTTTCGGTCTGTCTTGGTGTTTCGTATTGTGCGCATTGGTTTGATCGCGACGCACATTGGTTTTGGATACCCTTAACCGTTGGTTTGGTGATGAAACCCGATTTTGGATCCATACGAGATCGTGCGATTCAGCGCGTGATCGGGACAATCGCAGGCGTTGGAATCGGTGCTGTAGTTTTGGTAACTTTACCAAAGGGTGCTCTGTTTGTTGCAATAATGGCGATTTTGGCGGGGCTTCTCCCTTGGGCAATGCAGCGTTCGTATGTTTTGCAGGCCGTTTTTCTTACACCTTTGATTTTGATGCTGGTTGATGTCATTATTCCGGGGGCCGCAAATATCGATTACGGAGTCCAGCGCTTGATCGATACAGCGATAGGAGGCGCGATCGTTATTATCATAGGATATTTGCCACTTCGATATTTCTACAATAGTTCTTACTGAGCAGTGGTTATATCGTCTGCGGGCATTGAATTAGGCAAAGAGCCATCCTGAACTCTTATAAACAATTCTATTTCAGTGTTTTTGTTGGGCGTAGCCATGGAATGGGTGTTTATTGGCATCCATAGCATGCCCAAAGCCGGCGAAAAGGGCGTCTCTTGGCTCATCGCGACAGTCATTTGATATAGATGCAAACTTATCCGAGTAATGACTAATAAAGCTCTGCGACTAAATCGAGAACGCGACTTTCAGTTCCACCTATCGTTTCAATATCATACGCGGATTGTTGAAGCGCATTCTTCACGTGTAGCAGTACGCGTTGATTACCCTCAACATCCATGTCCGAAAGTCTCCCAAAATCATCGTTCACCTCCTTCTTTCAGTCTAATATTTCCTCTCTTTTCGGTGTCCGTCGTCGAATGATTTGAGACTATTTGTGTTTTTGAAGATTGGAGTTTCCGGCTCGGTTTGGGGTTTGATTTAAGCGGCTTTGGCCTGGTGGTTCCAGCGGCGTTTTCTGATGGTGTCTCGTTTGATCCTTTCGCGTTCGAGCAGGATGGTCTGTGCGCGTCCGAAGTAGACGTCGGCGGGAGTGAGATTGTCGAGGCTCTCATGGTAACGGCGATGATTGTAATGCTCGACGAAGGCTGCAATCTGGGCTTCGAGGTCCTCCTTGAAGAAGTAGTTTTCAAGCAGGATGCGGTTCTTCAGCGTCTGGTGCCAGCGTTCGATTTTCCCTTGCGTCTGCGGGTGGCCGGGAGCGCCGTGAACCTGGTCGATCTTGTATTTCTCCAGCCATTCGCCGAGATCGGAGGCGACGTAACACGAACCGTTGTCCGACAGCAGACGCGGCCGGTGCTCAACCTTGACCTTGTCACAGCCTGAGGCGGCCAATGCAAGATCGAGTGTATCGGTGACGTCATCCACCTTCATGCTGGTGCACAGCTTCCAGGCGATGATGTAACGGGAATAATCGTCGAGGATGGCCGATAGGTAAAACCATCCCCAGCCGATGACCTTCAGGTAGGTGAAGTCGGTTTGCCACATCTCGTTCGGCCTCGTGGTCTTGTCCTTGAACTCGTCATTGGCCTTGATGACAATATAGGCTGGCGACGTGATCAGGTCGTGAGCCTTGAGTAAGCGATAGACCGAAGCCTCTGATACAAAATAACTTTCCGTATCAGTGAACTTCACCGCCAGTTCACGCGGTGACAGGTCGGCATGATCGAGCGCCAGTGCGATGATGCGATCCCGGATATCGTCAGGGATACGATTCCACACCCGCGAAGCTGCGGACGTCCGCTCTTCCAGTCCTTCGACACCGTGGGCAAGGAACCAACTATACCATCGATAGAAGGTCGGCCTTGGAATGCCCAGCTTGTCGAGAGTTTGCCTGGCTGACAAATGCGACTGCTCCACAAGCCGGATGATCTCAAGCTTTTCGGTGGCGGGATATCTCATTCGTCGTCGCCCCCATCCCCGATCATGCTTTTTTTGAGCAGGCGGTTTTCCAGGGTGACGTCGGCTAATGCCTCCTTCAGGTCACGGCTTTCACGACGCAGCGCTTTTACTTCGTCGCTGGTGGCAGAACGGGCGGTGTCGCCTGCAAGGCGCTTCTTGCCAGCTGCAAGGAATTCCTTCGACCAGCTATAATACAGGCTCTCTGCAATCCCTTCGCGGCGGCAGATCGCAGCAATGCTGTCTTCCCCGCGCAGACCTTCCAGAACAATACGGATTTTATCCTCGGCCGAATAATGTTTACGCGTGGCACGACGGATCTCTTTGATCGTCTTCTCCGCAGAAGACGTTTGGGGAACGGGTTTCTGTCTCATCTTTGCGTCCTTTGATAAAGCTATGATGAGCCGAAAACCCTCTCTTCTCAATTAATACAATTTGGTCTCATGGGCGTTGATGTCGGACACTGTAGAGGTAATTGCCATTACCTCTTTCAAACAGGTACTTAGCTTCAAATCCAGGAATCACAGCTTTTTTTATTTTCATAAGCACATGCGTACCGATTTGTGTACCAAAAGTACATGCTAAGTCATTGATTTTAAAGAAAACAAGTGCTTAGGAAGGCTTTATGGCGGAGAGGGTGGGAGGGTCCGCCATTGTCACCAAAAGCCTAGAAAATAAGGGTTTCCCGCACCATCTGCTACGGGTTTGTGTAGCAGTAATGTGTAGCAATATTTGTGGGTTTTGCAACATGTTGCAGCGAGTTTGCTGCGGTATAAGTCAATTTTTGGCTGACGCAGTTAAAAAGACTATTCTAACCTCAAGCGTGATAAGGAATATCGATAGGGCTCTGCCACAGTCCATGTGCTATTCCCTCCGAGAGTAGCCACACGAGTGACGAGACCGCGCCGGTGCAGCCGCCTGATGTCCCCAACACTGATATTAAATCTTTGCCCAGTCACAATGCGTCCTGTCGAGACCAATATGGAAATGATCAAGCTCGCCATTTCTGGTTTAGATACGGTTCGGTAAATCTCCGAAAATAGTTCATGAATTTCTCGCCGTTCGGGTGAGGGATTTTGCAAACGCGCATATTCGAGAATTTCAGACAGCGACTGTGCACCAATTACGCGAGCATGGTGAAGCCGCTCGATCACTTGGTCAATTGTCAACTTCGTACGCGGTTCAAAATGGTGCCTAGCTTTCCGGCAATCATAAGCCACCTCGAAACGTAGTCTTTTATTCGTTTTCGCGTATATCTTGAGATCGGAACCCGGGCCCACTCTCATGGCTATCCGAGGTGAATTATCATCAACGCCAATCTCAATTGAGCCGTCTTGTAAGAGGGCATTACACGCTTCTGGAGAAAGTTCTGTCCATGCTGTCGAAGAAGACGCCGCTAGCCCTTGAATTGGAGAAATAAGTCGGTTCATCTCTTCTAAAGGACGCTCTGACCAATATTCCCAGTAGGTCTCAATTTCTTTGATCTTGAATAAAATTTGCCGGTCGATAACCGCGAAGCCTGTGGTCTCTTCTGCGGCTTGCTGTAAAGTGCCCGAAATAAGCCCAATAACGCTATTGAGGTATCTTCGGACATTCTCCATCCACGCAGTCGGTCGAGCGAGCGAGAGGAGCCTTTGCGAGCCGATGTGAACATTGTTACCGCGAACCAGTGGCACTTCGTACATATTACTAACTTCGCGATTATGAAACAATTGCGAAGGTTCGTTGATCCAAACGCTCACAGGGCGTCTCACTATGCCAACTGACTGTTGATTTAACCATCGCGTAGGATTGAGCGCTAATTGCGCGGTAAATCGCCACCGATGTCCCTGATCCGTCGAGATTGAAGCAGCCGTTAGTTTTCCGGAGAAAAGTGGAACGCGTGGAGACGTTGGACTAGTACGCTTCCTTATTCGCCATGAGGTTGGATGGAGTTTATTGCCGGGCGAGTTGAAAAGGCTATATTCGCCACTGTCATCCTCAAACAGACCAGCTAGATTGCTGCGGAAGTCGCGGAATGCCTCGTCCGTGCCACTCCCGATCCACCCCTCAACATCGACCAGTATTTTATCATGCCTTCCAGACTGAGCATTAGGCTGAACACTATCTGAGTAGTCTGGGATGAGGTGAGGATATACTGACATTCCTCATGTGTAGTATGGTGATGGTTTCTATTACGTATACATAGGATGTGTTGGTGCGGCATCCGCACGTTCTATGTACGGATGGTTATAAACCTCCGTGTAACGTTAACGAGTGCAACATGTTGCAGCATCTCTTTCTCATGGTCGGAATTTGATTTGCTTAATGGTTCCTGCGGGTTGAGGCCTTCTTACTTCTTTCAGTGGTACTCCGGGAGCTAGGACAAGCGTATTCGGTGCCTCAAAACCTATACAGGTATCGAAGGGGCGCTGGTCTCCGTTGATTGTGAGGAGGCCACAGTAAAGTTTGCGCCCGTCTGATCCACGACGATCAGCAATAAAGCGGCGTCCGGCTGGAAACAGATACTTGTTCCATGCGTGATCCTGCACAAGTGTTGCGCGAGTGAATTCGATAGCGTCATATCCCTGCGGCCCCGGTTCCACGGCATTGATGGAGACGCAACCGGCGATAAGGGCGAGCGCTGGTATAATCAGAGCAGCTTTCATTTCGTTGTCTTTCCAAATGAGATCGTGAGGCCACTCATAAATTCGGGGCCTCTTTGTTGAGGTGCGTCTTCCCGGACTGGCTTTTCTTCAAATTTGCCATCTTTCCGGAAGCTGTCCGGCAATGGTTGATCCAAATCCTGCCGCTCGGGTTCTTTTCGCGGCTTGAACGCAAGGCGCATGATTTCGCCATAGCTTTTAGCGTCCACCTCCAGCAGCGCTCGCTTGCCGTCGGTGAATTCGATAGCGACAATCTTCTCGTGCGTATTCCCGCCACCAAGGAGCCCGGCAAACATTCCGAGCGGCCCCAGCGCCAAACCGCCAATCGCGCCCCAGCCTGCCTTTTTGAGGACAGAAGTGCTATTTTGTTCGGTCAGAAGGTCAATGCTCACCACTTCGCTGTCAGTATATTCCGGCCCAAACACACGAGCCATACGAATACGGTTCGGTTTACCAAGAAATGCTGGTTCAAATATGCAAACTGTTCCGGGAGCCCAGTCCCCGGCTAGTACCTTTATGCCCATGCTACGCACCTTTGCATAAACGGCTAACGTTTCGCCGCCATTGCTTCAACTTGCATGTTTACGTAATCGCTGATGCCTTCAAGCTCATTTTCAGGCAGGCCTTTAGGCTCTTTGCAGCGCTTGTAAGCTTCAGCGAGCGCTTTACCCGTATCAGGCCGCTTCTGCTTATGCAGAACGGTTGCGGCTCGTCCGATCAGACACGCAACATAATCATCGCTCTTGTCGGCATGGGCGATTGCCGGAAGGAAAATCACGCCCAAAAACAGAATAAACGCTCGCTTCATACCTCATTCCCCACCATGCCGACTTCATTGATGCGATAAATCTGCTGTCTCGGCACTTTAAGGCCGTCAGATGCTTCGTAACGCGTGAAAATGTCTGCATATTCCGCGCCATTTTCACGTCTTAGCTGCCCTGCAAGGTCGATGCTCTGCAATTTCAGCGTTGCAAACCATTCTTCGCCTGTGCTGCTGTAACGCTCGACAATTCGTCGCCAAGCATCCGGCTTGTTGAAACGCTGGTGCAAAGCCATATGGATTGAATGATTGAGCGTGAACGGCTCCCACGAGTAATAGTTTTCGCTATGCAAACGTAGCTGTTGGGTCTGACCAGAGATGCAACATGTTGCACCGCGTTCGAACCAGCCATTGTCTTCACGCCACATTATCAGTTGCCAGCCGCGCACTCTTTCGATGTGGGTGAAGCCGTTATAGTCGGGCAGTTGGTTCCAAGGCCACTTGCGCAAGCCCTTCATGCTGAAAGGCCTCCTGTAGCCTCAAATTGAGCAGCTGAGCGCGGCGACGAAGAAAGAGCAAGCAGAACGCGCTGAACCTGCGCTGCAAGCGTGCGGATAATCTCAGGGCGCTCCATTCCCGGCTGCATAATCAGCGGAATAAACACGCGTTTCGGGCTTTCGACTATGATTTGAATATCGTCTGGCAAATCAATGCCCCGACGCAGTCGATCCAGTGCTTCCGGTGAAGAATTGCTATCAAAGCGAAGCCAAAGAGGTGAGAATTTGTGTGCAGCCCATGCAAGGCTGTCGAAGGTGATGAAAAACACTGTTTCATGTCCGCGTAGAAAGCGGCCATAGAAGCCGAGACCGCCGGACGGGGTTAGTCCTTTCCGATCAAAACCTTCGAAGTTCAGCAAAGCTTCCCCGACGTCGTAGACGATTTGCCCATACTGGAAATAGCGGCGGGCGGTCTCGATGCTGGTTAGCTCTTCGCTGCGCAAAGGAAGAAAGGCTTCCGTATCCATGCGTTCACACAGACCGATTAGCTGCCGGACATCATCTAAGCGTTCTGTTTCGTCGCGGATTTCCATCTCTCGCAGAACTGTCGCGAGCAATGCACGCCAACTCACCAGAACAAAATTGTGTCTGTCATCAATAGTTGCTTGCCAGAGTTCGGGTTTAAGCTCTCGTCGGGCGCTTACAGCATAATTTCCGCCGTTCAGTCTGCGCGTGAGTTCCTGCCAGAGCGATGTCATCCGGCCCGACGGAATGATGAATAGCAAAGATGCTGGCACACCCACTGGAAGGCGGGCTGCATAAGTGAGGGGCTGGTGCTGTGTGAGCCCGGCGTGAAACTTGGTTTCCGCAACCACATAGCGCTGCAAATCGCTTCCATAACCTTCAAGGTCGGGGCGTCCATCGTCTTCCGCAACCGCTTGCGTGGCGAAAGACAAATCGTCTGGTAAGTTGAAGCCGCCTGCACCTGCAATTGCGGTAAACGCTGCTCGTGCCGCCGCTGACTTTTGCAGAATAAAGCCGAGTGCCTCAATGGCTATATTCTCGGGCGATTGACTGAAACGGGTTGCAAGATGCGCAAACAGGGTTTCGCTCATTGCGCTGCTCCACTTTGTGAAGCAGCAGCTTTTGCTGCCTTTTCCTTCAGGACGCGCTGCACATCTTCGTCACGGAGAACGTCACGAATAAACGGATTGCAATCGGGGCGATTTGCCTTCAGCGCCTCTGTTAAGCCAGACGTGTCGAACGTGGTAGTTTTGGGGTTGGCTTTGTAAGGTGTTACTCGCATTACGAGGCGATTGGCTTCGCGGACTTCTTCGATAAAGCCTCGTGCGTAACCGGCATGAGTGACTTCACCGTTTGGATCGGCATACCAACCCTCTTTTCTTGGCCTTCCTTCACCAATGCGCTGGGTGACATCTGTTGAAGCCCAATCTTCTACACCAAGGTAATCGTTCCAATTAACAAGTGCCGCTGCGTCTTTTCCATCGCAAAACAATTTAAGACTGATGTCGCTGTCATCAGCCTGAAGCGTGATGACAGTTTTCTTCTTGTCTGTCATTGCGTCGGTGCTGACAGATACTTTCCATTTTCCGATGTCGGGGCCTGCGGGTGGCAAAATTTCGGCGTTTGTTGCGCTCGTCGGCTCACATGCCGTTAGGAGCAACAACGAAAAGCCGAATAAGGCAGTTTTTAATGAGCCCGAATGCCGATGACAGCTTAATGTAGAAACCATGTTACCCCCGAAGGGTAATCGTCGCGGGTTCGTCCCCCGCGAAGTATCCCTTCAACCCTCTGGTGATCGGGGAGTTCGAAACTGCATGACACAGCCCCACGGCCTTTAGTTCGGAGAACCTGTTGCATACGCCGCAGGCTCCCCGACCATAGGTCGAAGAGTGGTGCCTATTCAGAGGCACCAGCTTAGTCATGTGAGGTTTCGAAGCCCCAAAGCCGCACGTACGACTTCACTGCCTATTTCCCGCAGTTCCTGTTAATTGTCAAAGGGTTTGGATTGATGCGGCCCGATGCTCATGACAGATTTGTCAGGAAGCTTCGAAAAGTAGATTTCAATAATTAGAACTTTAAGAACCTGTTGTTTGCCAAGTCGTACGTCGTATCTGGGGGATTGAATGTACAATCTTTTATTGTCGGGAGATGACCAGAAATGGGACACAGGTTATGCCACTGTGAAATATAGTCGATTTTTGCAATTCAGCGAAAACCGATTAGTGAATGAGTTTAAGGAACTGAATTATCGAAATATCAGCCGGATCAAAAGTTTCCCAGTCATTTTTGGCTATGAGAACCGGTGTGAACGCGCTGCTCGTGTGGGTTGGATCACGAATATCGAAAAAGATTTTGGGGCAATAAATATTAATTTTCGGATTGACCGTGCATTTCACCCCATAGAGCCAACGCGCCTAATATCGCTTTCCCGTGAGTTGGGAATAGAAAACGACCACGAAATATACACGACCCACTGGGCAATAAAAGACGTCGATCTGATAAACATTTTGACGAAATCCGGCTTACTCAATCGAGTGAATTATCAGGAAGCAATTGACTTGAAATTCAGTAGAACAACCATCGTCTCAGCTTCAAACCTACTCAAAAGCCTTTCGCATTCAGAATTAGACGAGTTCATTCTTGAGGTTGGTGTTGAAGGGTTAAATGCGCCAAAATCAATCGGCGGTAGGCAAGCTCGTGCAACAGAAATTGGTAGGTTCACAGTCGATAATCCCGATGCGCAAACACCTGAAGGTGAATACTTATCTTCTGCCGTCGTGAAACGAGCGGCCCTACTTGATAATAAATATCCCAACGGGTATTTGCATGACGTTTCGGACAATCAAAGAAATAAGTTCTGGCAAAGTCTTGAGGCTGACGGCTATCTTTTCGATAAAGGTGAGATCACTTCAACATCTGGAGAGCGAGATGCTCCCGATCTACCGTCAGAAGTTAAAAATGTCAGTCGGGTAAAAGAAAGCTCGGAGAAGATGATGACCAAAGTTGATCCGAGAAAAGTATTCATCGTTCACGGAAGGAAGCAAGGTCCCAAAGATGCCGTTGCGCGTTTTCTGGCTCACATTGGATTAACGCCACTTATACTTCATGAAGAACCTAGTCGTGGACAAACCTTATTCCAAAAGTTTCAAGACGTCGCTGCATCGTCCAATTTCGCGGTAGTTATTATGACGCCAGATGACATCGGTGGGCTTGAAGGTGAAGAACCGCGTGGGCGTGCACGGCAAAATGTTATATTTGAACTTGGTTTTTTCATTGCCAAGCTCGGCCCTGAAAATGTCTGCGTTCTGGTTGACGGCGATGTTGAAAAGCCGTCGGACTATGGGTCCGTTGTGTACGTCCCCTATGGTGACAGTACGAATTGGAAGGCTGACCTTGCACGAGAGTTGAGAGCCGCGGGAATGGTGTTTAATGCAGAGCGTGTATTCTGAGTTCAAAACTAATTGTCTAATCACATACTGACCTAAGTATTCTATAAACAGATGCCCGGCTGATATTAAGGAGCCGGGCGATTTCCGATGCACCAGTTCCTTTTTTATTCAGGGAGCGTACCTCGTTAGCCTTGTTTCGAGCTGTAGGGGCACGACCTCTGTATCTACCTGCCGCTTTGGCTGCGGCTATACCTTCTCGCTGTCGGACCAACATTATGCTGCGTTCAAACTCAGCCATCGCACCGAAGACTGTGATGAGCATTTTACCGGAGGGCGATTTCGTATCGACAACGCCGCCGCCAAAATCAAGTATGCGAAGGCCGACGTCTTTATGGTCTAACGCTTCCACGATAGAAAGCAGGTGACTGGTTGAGCGGGCTAGCCGGTCCAATTTGGTAATAACTAGGCTGTCGCCCTCACGAACAAACTCGAGCGCCTGCTCTAGTTGGCTTCTGTCGGCGACTGAAGAAATCTGCTCGCTAAAGATCTTTGTGCAACCCGTTGCACGCAAATCTCGTAGCTGCGCCTCTAATCCAGCATTCTGCTCTGCAGTCGAAGTTCGGGCATAACCGACGATCATCTAAGCCTCTGTTTCTCATATGCGTTTAGACACAATGAGAAACTGTCTCAAAAATGCAAGACCTAATTCATGTGAGACAATTTTAAATGCACAGCGGCAGTCTCACATGAGCAAGGCTTATAGATACAAGCCAACTCGGATTGGCGGTAAAGTGAACGTTTCAGAACGAGATCATCCACCATTTTCAATTTTAAGGGCGGCGTTATTGTTGCTAATTAGAAAGTGAAAATAAATATGCTAATTCTTGCATAACAGTGTGGACATCGCGAAGTCTATAATTCAATCATAGCGTTCATTAGCTTCGTTCAAAGCGTCGATGGAGATTATCATTTCTGTTCCAACAAGATCATTTTCGCTCGAAGACATTATCAATGGAATGGAAAGCCGCATGCCATGGCGCGTTGCTGCAAAAGTGCTTACTGCCCACGGTGGGCCGAAAGCCCGCAGTTGGGAGCCGTTCAGAGAAAAGTTGTCTAAACAAAAAACCGACATCGATGTGGAAGGTCTGTCGAATGCATTCCTAGAACACATATTGTATGGCGAGAAAGCTTCTCGATTTTACACTGTCAACGAAGACATTTTAGAGAAGGCGCGTTCGTCCTTTTTGGCTCGAAAAGAATTTTCGGAGTTTCCTTTTGCAGAACTGTCAGACGAGGTAGAGGCACTTCCGACTTCTAAGCCCAAGCTCTGCTTCATCCATGAAAGTGAGGACGGCGTAACTCTAGTCTACAAGTCCATTCGTGCGGTAGAAAAAAGAGAGGCTGTCTCTATGGCAGCGATACCAGCAGATGCACGCCCAGCTTTTTCTGAATACAAAGAAATCATTGGGGTTAAGCAAAACAAATTTCGCGCATTTGATGTTATTTGGCTGCCGTATGATGGTGCGGTAGTCGAATTACGCGTCGACTTCCCCAATGGCGCTAATGCTGACGCCTCAGAGATCGCGATCAGCCAAACCTTGGAGGCGTTCAAATCAGATAGCTCCTCCGCAATTGATGAGACGCCTGTCAATCTATTTCCCATAATCAAGCGCATATACGAAGCCGCCAATGAGGGAAGAGTAGTCGAATTCGCGCTTCATACTTCAACTGGCTCTTTCAAGCATGAGAAAATGCGTCTAGGGGATACCTGCCTGCGAGAGGAACGTTATCATCTTGGCGGAAAAAATGCGCTCCGAGGCGAAATTGAACTGTTCAAACTAGGTGTCAGGTGGACGGTTGACTATGGTGAGGACGACTACACCAGCCCAGAGCTTTTTTTAAATGGCAGCTTCAAGATGTTGCATAGTAGAGATTATCCTTTAGAAACGGCAATTATCCGTAACTGCACTGGTGAATTGGATTACAACTTCATCAGAGCAAAGATTGATGAGCACCTAAAGGCAGATGCCACCTGACTTGAACCAGATAAAGGACGAGATTGGGGGTAGCTACGGCAATGATCCTCTTTTCGAACCTTTGCAGCGAATGGTCGCTTTCTTCACCGAGGCGAGCCGAGATGAGTTGCGGCTTGTCACGATCAATCAAATCTCAAGTATAAGCGGCATTTCCAAAGATGATGGTCAGCTCATTCGCCTGATTTCAATCCTGTCTTCGCCATCATTGCCGTTAATGAAAATGTGCTTTCTCTATTCCAATGGAGATGAAGAGCACGAAGTTACAGACAAAGAAGTCGCAGAAGCGCGCGCGACAGGTGTGTTTTACGATCCCGGAACGGGCTTCAAAGACGAACATTACGAAAATAACATACTTCCATATTTCAGGGCGACCGCCGAATTTCTGGAGGTTCGTTCTTGACTTCCAACAGTTCATTTAGCTTGAGGGATTTAGAACTGCTAGCGCGTACAGAACAGGAGAAGATCTCTCTCGGTCGCATGATGCTACATTTAGGCCCCAACCCCTATGAAGCATTCATTGGATTGGTTGATCGCGCGGTTACGTTTGTCGTTGGTGAGATAACCTCCGATCCTAGTTCGAAACAGGACATGAGTGAAGACGAGCTTACCGAATTTCTACGGCTTGGCCTTAAAAGCATGGGCTTCAACGCAACCCACGACACGAAAACCGGCGGGCATTGCGATATTGTCATCGAAGAACACGGTGATCTGAAGTGGCTCGGCGAAGCTAAGAAGGTTGATGAGACGGACAGCAATTGGCTTTTCCAAGGCTATCTCCAATTGACCACTCGCTATACAAATGGGAGGCTCGATCAAGCCCACGGTGGGATGATAATCTACAGTTATATTGAAAATACCGTAAATATGATGGCGACTTGGCAAAAGTATCTTTTTAACAAGCAGTCGAGCGTGTCTTTGCACCAGAGCAATGCAACGGGTACGGTATTTACGACTAAAGACGTCATCGCAAGTAGCGGAACTGACTACTATGTGAGACACATCCCAGTCCAGTTGTATTTCAAACCACTTCACTGAATAAGCCTTCTGCAACCAAGGCATGCACCGCCATAAAAATCGCGAAGTGGGTCAAGACGGTAAACTTCGGTCTGGCGCACGCAAGCTGCGAACGGACGACTATATTCCCTGCTTTGGTTCAGGCAAGAAAGAGGCGAACCCTATTTCGCGGGGGCGGTGACGAAATCAACTACGAGCTCAATTTGAGTGATCTGTATATCAAGGGCTTATGTCGAACTGTTAAGCACAATATGGATGCAATGGACTGCCCGCTTCGACATTTCATTCGGAACGCAGTATCTATTCATTTTGCAATTAGATCTTCACCTTCAGCAAGTATTTCTTATCGAAATCTGGAAATTCGGCTTTCTCTATCCACGGCTTGAGTGTTTCTGCCTCTCTTCCACTTCCATAAGAACGGCTCGTTTTCATCTCTCGAGACCAGCCTTGAATGGCTTCGCTTATGCTTTCAGGGACCTGTCCACGATCAAGCGCGTCTTTCAATGTATGCCGGAACATGTGGAAGCAGGTCTCGGTGTCAACATCCTTAATTCCGCACCCCTTTAGAAAGGTAGCAAAACGCTTCGAGAAGATTGAGGTTTGGGTGTTGTCCGAGCCCGTGGGAACGTCAGGGAATAGAGCATCGTCTTTCAAGAGCCGCTTACTTTCGACAAATTCGATAAAGCCTGCCTCTATCAAAAGGGAATGAATAGGAACCTCCCTCCGGCTAAACTTGTTTTTGCCGACCTCTTTAGACAAATCTACGAAGTCTATGCCCCTTCTTGTCCTCTTGATCTGTGACGCACGCAGCCTCAGAATTTCGCTCTCACGCATTCCGGTGAAGAGCCCTATTAAGGGGAGCCAATATCTGCTGCGCTTTATCACGCGGGGTCCCGGCGTTCTAAAGCCGCGTCCATCATCCTTGCATCCGCTGAATATCGGAGCAGTGAAAATTGCTGTTAGTTGTTCAGCGTCAAATGATGATCGAAGCGCATGTTTCTCAGGGGCCTTGCCTCTTGGCCGGATATCTGAAACATCGAGATCGGGCGTTATACGCTCTTTGCGCGCCCAATTGAAAAATGTTGTCATGCGCGCAAGGTAAAGTTCTTGTGTAGCGTAGGCTATTCTTTTCAAGCCCTTCTGATCAGCGTAAGCAACGATGTCTTCTAACGACGCATCAGGAGGCGGAGCGTCCTTAGTTTTCGTGTAGTTTGGAGGCAGCCGCGCAACCAAATCACGAAACGCATGGCACCTGTCACGTGTGATGCTAGACATTGGTGTATCCGCTCCGAAGAACTTAACAACAACTGCCGAATAAGCCGTGTATTTTGTAATTGTTTTGGAAGCTTTTGGTTCAAGAGAGATTACCAGGTGCCAAAACTTTTCCATGGCGGACCCAACAGTTTCTGGAGATCGCCGAACCCTAACCATCTCGAATGTATCATCGCTTCCAAGGTCGGCAAAAACTGCATCCTTTGGATCATCGCGGAAGTCGTCCGAGAGGCGAGAGAGTTCAATACGGCTAGCGGCGATCAATGCACGTCGTGTTAAATCAAGGATACGCTTGTCTAGTCGGTCGCCTTTATCAACGTCGCGACCGGACTGCTCTAAGGCTCGCTTGGCGGAAAGCTGGACTTGCTGATTGCTTTCCTCATTTTCCAGATCCAACAGTCCACCGATATCGCCGCTTAATTCTACACGCAGGTCTGAAAGCTCAGCGGTCGTCGGAGCTTTTTTCTCATTAGCGGTTGCGGCATCGTAGCCAGCTAGTCGCTGTGTCACGATAGCGCGCGCTATAGCAATCGCTTCTTTCTCGCTTACTTCAATGATACCGGGGGGCACATTTCGAGGGACCGGCGTTTTGAACAGAGCACGCCGCGCTCGGATAGCGGAAAACTCAGCTTCAAGCTTCGCTGCTTCCTCATGGCACCTACCTACCGCTGTTTGGTAGTCATCAGTTTCCAGCGAAATTGGATACTCTTTCTTCCCATAACGTTGGACGAGGTCTTTCGGAATACGCTTCCGAAAGTAGTAAATGCGTCCGCGAAGGACCAGTCCACGAGGTTTTGCCATATCGTCCATGCTGCGTTGTGTAGCAGTTTTGTGTAGCAGTTGGCGACAAAAGAAATGGTTGACGGGTCAAAACCCTGTGTATTTGGGATTTTTAGTTGATTATGGCGGAGAGGGTGGGATTCGAACCCACGGTGGAGTTACCCCCACGCCGCATTTCGAGTGCGGTACTTTCGACCACTCAGCCACCTCTCCGCATGGTGCACTACGGTAGAACGATTTATAATAACCGTGCCGTTGGTAAGCATCTAAAGCGAATGCTAAGTGTGTAGCGGCTCAATAACGGGCCAAATGCAATTAGACAAGACCTAATTTGCACAAGAGTGCGAAAATTCTTGACTTTTCCGCTGTCTCACACCTATAAGCACCAGACTTTAAGCGCAGATCTATCCGCGCCTATTGTTTTGATTGGAGATTTTCGGTTTACCGGGCTCTGATCTGGAGGCTGAAAAGCTTTCAAAATCAACCGACTGATAAAAAGACGGCCCGTGCCCATGGCGCTTGCGTTGCAGGGTATGAGAGCTGGACCGAACGACCCGAAAGGAAAACAAATGTTCGCAGTCATTAAGACTGGTGGCAAGCAGTACCGCGTTGCCGCAAACGACCTGATCAAGGTTGAAAAGGTTGCTGGCGAAGCTGGCGACATCGTAGAATTTGCAGAAGTTCTGATGGTTGGTTCGACCATTGGTGCGCCAGTCGTTGCAGGCGCTCTCGTAACGGCAGAAGTCGTTGAACAGGGCCGTGCACGCAAGGTTATCGCGTTCAAGAAGCGTCGTCGTCAGAACTCGAAGCGCACCCGCGGTCATCGTCAGGAACTGACGACCATCCGTATCTCGGAGATCCTCACCGACGGCGCAAAGCCTTCCAAGAAGGCCGCTGAGAAAAAGGCTCCAAAGGCAGACGCCGCTGAAGGCGAAGTCGCAAAGCCAAAGAAGGCAGCGCCTAAGAAGGCTGCAGCCAAGGCCGATTCGGCTGAGTAAGTAGAAGAGATTAAAGGAGAAATCCAATGGCACACAAAAAAGCTGGTGGTTCGTCGCGTAACGGTCGCGATTCAGAGTCGAAGCGCCTTGGCGTGAAGAAGTTCGGTGGCGAAGCTGTCGTTTCTGGCAACATCATCGTGCGCCAGCGCGGCACCAAGTGGCATCCGGGCGCCAATGTTGGCCTCGGTAAAGACCATACCATTTTTGCTACCACCAATGGTTCCGTTGCTTTCCGCACGAAAGCCAACGGTCGTACTTACGTGTCGGTCACCCCGATCGCGGAAGCAGCAGAGTAAGCCGGACCTCTATAAAGTACCGGCGTCCCATGGACCCGGTACATATGGCGACCTGCCAGAAGATCAAAGGGAAGATGGGACAACCATCTTCCCTTTTTTCGTCTGGAGGACAGAACAATGGTCGTCGAAGTTTTAGAAGAAGATTATTACGAGAGCTGTAGTGAGCGGGAGGCCAGCTATGCTGATCTCTCGCCGGGATTAGCAGATCAGTTGAATTGCCCCGTCCTTGTGACTGACAGGCTGGTTCTGCGCCCGCCGCATGTCGAAGACGTGGATGCAATTTCCTATCTTGCCAATAATGCCCGCGTCTCCACTATGCTCGCCCGTATGCCTCATCCATACACCCGCGAAAATGCCGTGGACTTTGTCGAGCGCGTGCGAAAAGGCGAGATGGGCAATTGCATTTACGCAATTACCCAAGCTGAAACCGGTATTTTTATGGGCTGTTGTGGCATCCATCCGCACAGCCACAGCGAAGGTCTGGAGATTGGTTACTGGCTGGGCGAGCCCTATTGGGGGCATGGTTTTGCTACGGAAGCTGCCCACGCATTGATTGATCTGGCCTTTCGCGCCACGCCAATCCAGCGGTTGCATGTTTCCTGCCACGCCAGCAATGGCGGTTCGCGTCGGGTGATTCATAAGTGCGGTTTTCAGTTCAGCAGTATGGGTATGGCGGATTCACTTGCTGCCGGAAATGTTCCCGTCGAGCGCTATGTTCTCGATCGGCGGACATGGATCGGCCTGAGAAGCTGGCAGTCATAATCATAATGAATGGCCCTGCGTTTAGAGCGCATCCCGAAAAGTGTGAAACGGTTTTCGGATAAGATACGCGTTAAAATAAATAGTTAGAGCGCAGGGCCGATAATCATCGGGGAATATAATGAACGATATTTACGCAATCACCCGCCAAAGGGTTGAGGTTCGGGCACTGGATAAGGGCGACTTGCACCGGTTTCGTGCGATACGCCTTTCGGCTTTGCAGCTTGCGCCACAAGCCTTTGGTTCAACCTTTGAAGAAGAAAATGCCTATTCCGAGAGCGTGTTCGCGCGTCGTCTTGAGCACGTCAATGGCAATGTCATTTTCGGTGCTTTTCATGGTGAAAGCTTGGTAGGAATCGCCGGGATGTTTCGACATGAGCGCAAGTCGGAGCGGCACCGTGGCACTTTGGTGAGTGTCTATGTTGCGCCCGAAGCGCGTGGGCTGCATCTTGGCAAGGCGCTTGTTCAGCGTGTTATCGAACATGCAGCAAAGCATGTGGTGATATTGGATGCGAAGGTTGTGGCAACAAATGAGCCCGCCAAGCGCATTTATGACGAACTCGGCTTCAGATCCTATGGTGTTGAGTTAAAGTCACTCTACGTGCAAGGGCAGTATCTGGATCAGGAACTGCTTTACATCGATTTCAGTAATCCGGCATGGAAACTGAATTTAGGCTGAAATCCCTCCGTTTCTGCTGTTTGCAGGACGCGGGTTTTGCTGTAATTGCAAATCGGATTGCGCGAGACTTTGCGCAATCCCAAAGTTTAAGACGCGCTCCGATACAAATACGGTGCGTCACAAGAGGTAAGTTCAATGAAGTTTCTCGATCAGGCCAAGATTTACATTCGCTCCGGCGCGGGCGGTGCGGGCGCTGTTTCGTTCCGGCGCGAGAAATTTCTTGAATTTGGTGGCCCTGATGGCGGCGATGGTGGTCGCGGTGGTGACGTTTGGGTTGAGGCCGTTGACGGTCTGAATACGCTGATCGATTATCGTTACCAGCAGCATTTCAAGGCTCAGATCGGCATGCACGGCATGGGTCGTAACATGACCGGCGGCAAGGGCAATGATGTTGTTCTCAAAGTACCAGTAGGAACGCAGATTTTTGAAGAAGATAATGAAACACTGATTTGCGACATTACTGAACTTGGCCAGCGTTATCGTCTGGCTAAGGGCGGCAATGGCGGGTTTGGCAATCTGCATTTCACAACGTCGAGAAACCGCGCGCCGCGTCATGCCAATCCCGGTCAGGATGGAATTGAGCGCACAATCTGGTTACGTCTGAAACTGATTGCTGATGCAGGTCTTGTTGGATTGCCGAATGCGGGCAAGTCCACATTCCTCGCAAGTGTAACGGCTGCAAAGCCGAAGATTGCCGATTACCCGTTCACCACATTGCATCCGAACCTTGGCGTTTCGCGCGTCGATGGCCGCGAGTTCGTGATCGCGGATATTCCGGGGCTGATTGAAGGTGCAAGCGAAGGCGTAGGCCTTGGTGATCGCTTCCTCGGCCATGTCGAGCGTACGCGTGTGCTGTTGCATCTGGTTTCTGCACAGGAAGACGATGTGGCGAAAGCTTACACAGTTATTCGTGGCGAGCTTGAAGCCTATGAACATGGCCTGTCTGAAAAGACGGAAATCGTAGCCTTGTCGCAAATCGATACGATTGATCCTGAGACGCGTAAGGAAAAGATTAAGGCGCTTAAAAAGGCATGTGGGCGCGATCCGATGATGCTTTCCGCGGTCAGCCATGAAGGCTTGAACGATGTTTTGCGCCAGCTTGCGAGCGTGATTGATAAAAGCCGTGCAGCGGAAGCTGGAACAGCCGAAGAAGAATAACAGTTGAAAATGCGGCGCAGGAACTGAAAACATGTTAAAACAACTCAAAGACTATCGCCGCATTATTATCAAAATTGGATCTGCGCTTCTCGTGGATCGTTCAACCGGTCTCAAGCAGAGCTGGCTTGAAAGCCTTGGACAGGACATCGCAAACCTTTCGCGCGCCGGTGTTGAAGTGTTGGTTGTATCATCCGGCGCTATCGCATTGGGGCGCACGGTGCTTGGACTGCCGAAGAAATCGCTCAAGCTTGAGGAAAGTCAGGCTGCGGCTGCTGCCGGTCAGATTGCACTCGCAAAAGCTTACGCCGATGTGTTGGGCGGTCATGGCGTGAAGTCGGGTCAGATTTTGCTCACGCTGGATGATACAGAAGAGCGTCGTCGCTATCTCAATGCACGCGCAACAATCGAGACATTGCTGAAGCTCGGTGCGGTCCCGATCATCAATGAGAATGATACGGTTGCGACCACTGAAATTCGCTATGGCGATAATGATCGTCTGGCAGCACGCGTAGCCACTATGATGGGCGCTGATCTTCTCATTTTGCTGTCCGACATTGACGGGCTTTACACGGCGCCGCCACATAAAGACCCTAACGCGCAGTTTTTGCCACTTGTAGCAACCATTACGCCACAGATTGAAGCTATGGCGGGTGCGGCTGCTTCCGAGCTTTCGCGTGGTGGTATGAAGACTAAGCTTGATGCAGGCAAGATTGCCAATGCGGCTGGTACGGCCATGATCATTACTTCTGGTACGCGTATGGCGCCACTTTCGGCGATTGATCGCGGCGAGCGCGCAACTTTATTTGAGCCGTCCAATGCGCCGGTCAATGCATGGAAAACATGGATTTCCGGAAATCTGGAACCCGCTGGTCGTTTGACGGTTGATGCGGGTGCTGCCAAGGCGCTTAAATCTGGCAAGTCGCTGTTATCTGCCGGTGTCAAAGACATCGAAGGTCAGTTCGAGCGCGGTGACACGGTTGCCGTTCTTAACGAAGATGGTCGTGAAATTGCACGCGGTTTGATCGCTTATGATGCGGGAGATGCACGCAAAATTGCTGGTCATAAAAGCGATGAGATCAGTGAAATTCTTGGATATGATGCACGTAGCGCGATGATCCATCGAAATGATCTTGTTGTGCGCACGGCCAATAATGCGGAAGTTGTATAAGAGGGAAGAGATGTTGAACAAAGTGGATGCCGGTACTGATATCGCGGCCATTATGGCTGAGGTTGGTCGTAAAGCCAGACAGGCAGCGGCTCCGCTTTCCATTGCTTCGCCTCAACAGAAAAACCAAGCCTTGCTTGCTGCTGCAGATAGCATTCTGTCAAGCAAAGATGCAATCCTTGAAGCCAATAAGCTTGACCTTGCCAATGCTGCGCAAAGTGGCATGGCGGCTTCGTTTGTGGATCGCCTGACGCTGGATGATAGTCGTATTCAGGCTATCGCCGATGGTATTCGTGCGATAGCTGCTTTGCCTGATCCGGTTGGCGAAGTGATTGCCGAATGGGATCGCCCGAATGGCCTGCACATTGAGCGCGTGCGCACGCCGCTTGGCGTGATTGGCGTCATCTATGAAAGCCGCCCCAATGTAACGGCGGACGCTGGAGCCTTGTGCCTCAAGGCTGGTAATGCGGTCATCCTGCGTGGCGGTTCAGATTCCGCACATTCGTCGGCAGCCATTCACAAGGCGCTGGTTGCAGGATTGGAAGTGGGCAATTTGCCTGCGGATGCCATCCAGATCGTGCCTGTGACAGATCGTGCAGCGGTTGGTGAGATGCTCAAAGGACTGAATGGTGCGATTGATGTGATCGTACCACGCGGCGGAAAAAGCCTTGTCGCGCGCGTGCAGTCTGAAGCGCGTGTGCCGGTTTTTGCGCATCTTGAAGGCATCTGCCACCTCTATATCGATAAGTCTGCCGATCTTGATATGGCGCGTGCGATTGCGCTCAATTCCAAGATGCGCCGCACTGGAATTTGTGGTTCTGCCGAAACGTTGTTGGTTGATCGTGCAGTGGCGAACACTCATCTTGTGCCGATTTTGCAAGATTTGGCTGCCAAGGGCTGTGAAATTCGCGCTAGCCAAGAGGTGTTGGCACTTTATCCCGATGCTGTGCCTGCAACGGAACAAGACTGGTCGACTGAATATCTCGACGCGATTATATCCGTGAAGCTGGTTGACGGCGTTTCAGATGCAATTGCGCATATTGGGCAATATTCATCGCATCATACCGAAGCGGTTATTGCGGAAGATGCAGAGGTTGTGGCGCACTTCTTCAACGAGATCGACTCGGCTATTCTTTTGCACAACGCCTCGACCCAATTTGCAGACGGTGGCGAGTTTGGCATGGGTGCGGAAATCGGCATTGCTACCGGCAAGATGCATGCGCGTGGTCCGGTCGGTGTCGAACAGCTGACATCGTTCAAATATCGAGTTCGTGGCAATGGTCAGGTTCGGGGCTGATGAAATTCGGCTTCGGGCTATCCGCGTTAAAAGCCAACTATCCAGATGTTGATGCGCATTATCTGCGTATGCCTCATGTTGAGAGGGGCATGACAGTCGGCTTGTTTGGCGGCTCGTTCAACCCTCCACATGGGGGACATGCGCTGGTTGCCGAAATCGCTATCCGGCGGTTGAAGCTTGATCAGCTCTGGTGGATGGTGACACCCGGTAATCCGTTAAAGGATACGCGCGAACTGGCATTACTTGCAGAGCGTTTAAAGCT
Source organism: Brucella pseudogrignonensis (assembly GCF_032190615.1). Classification (NCBI taxonomy): domain Bacteria; kingdom Pseudomonadati; phylum Pseudomonadota; class Alphaproteobacteria; order Hyphomicrobiales; family Brucellaceae; genus Brucella; species Brucella pseudogrignonensis. The sequence goes on along the minus strand of NZ_JAVLAT010000001.1, from coordinate 1,024,798 downwards.
GAGCGAAGATATATCGACTGATCCTCGCATCAAGGTGACGGCACTCGAAGCGGCTTTCCATACGCGCTACACTGCCGATACTCTGGCCCTGATACAAAAAGCCAATCCGGGCGTGCATTTCGTCTGGGTGATGGGAGCGGACAATCTTGCATCGTTCCATCACTGGCAGCGCTGGCGCGAAATTGCAAAGAATTTTCCTATTGCCGTGATTGATCGCCCGGGCTCAACGCTTGCCTATTTGTCGTCACGGATGGCGCAGACGTTTTCTACCAGTCGCATTGACGAGCACTATGCGCCATTGCTGGCACGTCGCGCGCCTCCGGCATGGACCTTTATCCATGGGCCGCGCTCGACACTGTCATCAAGCGCGCTTCGCAAGCAGAAATCAAAAAAGTGAATGGGTGCTATTAGCGTATCCCGAAAAGTGTGAAGCGGTTTTCGGAAAAGATGCGCGGCAAAAAGGATTAAACTCTTGAAAGAATGCAGGGACTCTGCCTATCTTAGGCATGTACGGTGCTTATAACTGCCGTATTGCGTTGTTCTTGCTGAAAGGAAATACACTGAGAACAGCAATTGAGAAGAAGGCTCACCACGCGCCTTCATCGGTCGGGATGAACGAAACCACTTTCGTGTCCCAGGCCTTCGATGCGGCTTTGGCCAGTCTCGAAAACTCCAAAGCAGAATCTATCACTCCTATCGACATTCGCTCACGATCTTCGATCGGTGATTTTATGATCATCGCGTCGGGTCGTTCGCATCGCCATGTTTCGGCTGTCGCGGATCATCTTTTGCAGGCGCTTCGTGAGATGGGCTGTAAGGACATTCGGGTCGAAGGGCTCGAAGCTGGTGATTGGGTTCTTATCGATACAGGCGATATTGTCGTCCATATTTTCCGTCCGGAAATCCGTGATTTCTACAATCTGGAAAAGATCTGGATCGACAATGACCTCGAAGACAAACGTGCATCGGGAACTGTGCACTAATCCAGTCTGAGTGAGGGCGCTATGCGTGTGAGTGTGTTTGCCGTGGGCCGGATGAAAGCCGGCCCCGAGCGGGAGCTGGTCGAGCGCTATTTTGACCGCTTTTCCAAGTCTGGACCGCCACTTGGTCTTGAGTTCGCCGGTGTGAGCGAAATCCCAGAAAGCCGTGGACAGACGGCAGAATTACGCAAGACCGAAGAGGCACAGCGCATCAATGAGGCACTGGATAATGGTGCCGCGTTGATTTTGCTCGATGAGCGCGGGAAAACGCTTGGATCGGAAGATTTTGCCGAGCGGATTGGGCGTATGCGCGACGATGGCAAGCGTCAGTTGATTGTCGCCATTGGCGGTCCGGATGGACACGATCCGGCATTGCGCTCGCGTGCTGATCTGGTTTTAGCTCTGGGTGCTTTAACGTGGCCGCATCAGATTGCCCGCATTTTGGTTGCTGAGCAATTATATCGGGCCGCAACAATTCTTGCAGGGCATCCGTATCACCGATCCTAATTCTTTCATGTTCTTCTCATAATCGATGCAACGGGTCGGGTTTCATAACTGCCTCGTGCACTATTTGAAGAATCACATGTCGCCTTCATCGACGAACACAACGTTGCCGCAGATTGCATTCGTAACCGATCGCGGCTTTCTCAAACCCACGTTCGTTGCAATGTGGGGCATGCTGCGTCACTTAACGCAGCCCGGTATCGTGCATTTCTGGGGCGATGGTCTTGAAGAGCAGGATTGGAAGGCGGTGCATCGCGTGGCAGCCACAAATCCAGCCGTGACAGTCAATTGCTTGCGTTTGACTGCTGATGATCTGGAAGGCGCCAAAGGGCCAACCTCGCATATTTCGGCGGCATCGATGGGTCGGCTGCACATACCGTCGCGTATTTCTGGCCGCGTTCTCTACATTGATGGCGATACGCAAGTGGTGGGTGATGTCTCGCCTCTTTTTGCGCTTGATCTCAACGGTTGTCCGGTTGGTGCGGTGCGCGATAGTGTCGTGGCGAAATGGTCGGCTCGCAGTCTCAAGGTGCGCGAGAAGTCGATGCCGCGTGTGCGTGAATTGCAAGAGTTGATGCAGCAAAGCGATATCTCGCGCTATTTCAATTCAGGTGTTCTTTTGTTGGATACCGATGCCATTCACGCAGAACCCGAACTGCATCAGGCCATGCATGATCTGGCTCGCGCGTCGGCCTGTCCTTTGGGCGATCAGGACCATCTCAACAATGTTTTTCGCGGGCGGGTGCATCTAATTAACCCGGCCTATAACTCGTCATGGAGCCAAGTGGCGCGGCAGCGGCGACATATTGCACGACTGGGCGGAGATGCTGAGGAAAGCAGAGTTAGCCCTGAAATTATCGTCCATTTTCACGGTCCTGAAAAACCATGGAAGCGGCCACGACTTGATCTTTGGAGGCATCGCGCCCGCGCAGTTTGGCGTTATCGTCGCGAGATGCATGAATACGCGCAGAGCTATCCCGATCTTTTGCCGTAATATTACGCGCTTGCTATCTATGGCTAACAATTCCTTAATGCTCTCGGGCTAGTTTTGGCCTTGTTTCTTTCAGATATAGCGCGCCATGAATTCTGTTTGCTCTTTCTCAAAGCTGCCTTTGCTTGCTCTTTTGCGGGCCGGCTTTGCTGCGACTGCGCTTTTGGCAGGTGCGTCTCAGGCCTATGCGCAACAGGCTATTCAGCAGCAGCGCGATCAGGCGGCAAGCGAATATGAGCAGCTAACCACCGAATTGTCGGTGACAGGCGACAAGCTCAAACAGCTTGAAGGCGAGGTGGCGAACCTCAAAAAAGATCAGGCGACGATTACGGCGGCACTTATTCAGTCGGCAAAGACCGATAAGAAGTTGCAGCAGGATATTGCTGATAGTGCCGATAAGCTTGAATCCCTGCGCGAGCAGGAAGATGGCATTCGCACGTCTTTGCGTGCGCGACGCGGGGTTCTGGCTGAGGTTTTGGCTGCCTTGCAGCGCATGGGTTTGAACCCTCCACCTGCGATCCTCGTGCGCCCAGACGATGCGCTCGCATCGGTACGTAGTGCAGTATTGCTGGGTGCTGTCGTACCGGAAATGCGTGGTCAGGTCGAAGAGCTGACGGGTGATCTTGCCGATATGCAGCGTGTGACTGCTTCCATAGCACAGGAGCAGGAGAGGCTCAAAGAAACGCGCACGCAACAGGCAGAAGAGCAGAAGCGTCAATCACTTCTTCTTGAAGAAAAGAAGAAGTTGCAGTCACAATCCGAGCAGGAAATTGAAGCCCAGCGCAAGCGCTCTGAAGAGCTTGCAGATCGGGCAGGCAGCCTGAAAGAGCTGATTGACGGGCTTGATAAGCAAATGGCGGGCGTGCGTGATGCCGCTGATGCAGCGCGTAAGGCCGAAGCGGAACGTCTTGCAAAAGCACAGGAAAAAGCCGGAGAATCAACGCCTGATGCGAACCGTCTTCATGCGCAGATTGACTTTGCATCGTTACAGGGAAGGCTGGCACTGCCTGCCACTGGAAAGACGATCAAGCATTTTGCGGAGAAGGATGGTGTCGGCGGCAACATGATGGGGCAGGTGGTTGAAACCTTGCCCGCTGCCACGATTACGTCACCTTCCGATGGCGTTGTATTATATGCAGGAACATTCAGATCTTATGGACAGCTCTTGATCCTCGATGCGGGCAATGGATATCATATTGTCATGGCTGGCATGGGTCGAATCGACGTTGCTCAGGGTCAGTTCGTTTTGGCGGGTGAGCCTGTTGGCGCGATGGGGGAAAAACTTCTCGCGAGTGTTGCACCAATTGAGGTGGGCAATGGCGCTCCATTGCTCTACATTGAGTTTCGAAAAGATGGAAAACCCGTTGATCCGGCCCCATGGTGGTCCGAGCGGCTTTCTGGAAGGACACAAAATGATACGTAAACTGTCGCTGCTGTTCGCCGGAGCCCTGTTGGGCGCGTCAGCCATGGTGATGGTTCAGGGCGCGCCTGCTTCCACTGCTTTTGCAGCAGCGGGAAAAGACAGCGATGTCTATAAGGACCTGGCTCTTTTCGGTGATATTTTTGAGCGTGTGCGCCAGCAATATGTGACGCCGCCCGATGATAAGAAGCTGACGGAAAGTGCGATCAACGGCATGTTGACCTCGCTTGATCCGCACTCTTCTTACCTTAACCCGGAAGCCGCGCAGGATATGCGCGTGCAGACCAAGGGTGAGTTTGGCGGTCTTGGCATTGAAGTCACGATGGACAACGATCTTGTAAAGGTCATTGCACCGATTGACGACACGCCTGCGTCAAAAGCTGGTGTCCTTGCGGGCGATCTGATTAGCAAGATTGACGGCACGGAAGTGCGTGGTCTGAGCCTCAGCGATGCAGTGGAAAAGATGCGCGGTGAAGTCGGTTCGCCGATTGAACTGACCCTTATTCGCGAAGGCGCGGAAAAGCCGATTACGCTTAAGATCGACCGCGCTGTGATCAAGGTCAAGGCCGTTCGTTCGCGTGTTGAGAATGACGTTGGCTATCTGCGTGTGATTTCCTTCACGGAACAGACTTCTGATGATCTGCGTAAGGCAATCAAGGATATTCAGGAAAAGATTCCAGGCGATAAGCTCAAGGGCTATGTGCTTGATCTTCGTCTGAATCCGGGTGGTTTGCTTGATCAGGCTGTCGCCGTTTCGGACACTTTCCTCGACAAGGGTGAAATTGTTTCGACCCGTGGTCGCGATCCGCAGGACGTAACCCGTTTTGATGCACGCAAGGGCGATCTTGTTGATGGCAAGCCGGTGATCGTGCTGATCAATGGCGGTTCGGCCAGTGCGTCTGAAATTGTTGCTGGTGCATTGCAGGATCATCGCCGTGCGACGGTGCTTGGCACGCAGTCCTTCGGCAAAGGCTCCGTTCAGACGATTATCCCGCTTGGCGAAAATGGATCGCTGCGTCTGACGACCGCGCTTTATTACACGCCATCGGGCAAGTCGATTCAGGGTAAGGGTATTACACCGGACATCAAAGTTGAGCAGCCGCTGCCACCAGAAATGCTGGGTCAGGATGTTGTTCGTGGTGAGTCCGAGCTTAAGGGCCATATCAAGGGCAATGCTGAAGACGATCAGGGATCGGGATCGGCTGCCTATGTACCGCTTGAAGCCAAGGATGACGTGCAGCTCAATGAAGCATTGAAGCTCCTGCGTGGTGAAGTCGCCAATGCGTCATTCCCACCAGACCCTAAGAAAGCCGTTTTGAACTAACTGGTTTTCGATGTGACAATTATAGACGCGGGAGTTCAGGCTTCCGCGTTTTCTTTTTGTCGCACGTCAATAACATTGAAACACTACAAACTGCCGCATAAGACTTATTCAAACACCCGCATACGGAGATACCATGTCGAAGCACAAAGGCCTTGTCGATCCTGAAAGCCTACCCTATCGCCCCTGCGTCGGGCTGATGGTACTCAATAAGGCTGGTCTCGTCTGGTCGGGTCGCCGCATTGTCATTCCGGGTGATGAAATGGATGGTGCAACACAGCTTTGGCAGATGCCACAGGGCGGTATCGACAAGGGCGAAGATCCAGCAGTTGCCTCGTTGCGCGAGCTTTATGAAGAAACCGGCATGAAGTCGGTCTCTTTGCTTGAAGAAGCACCGAACTGGATCAATTATGATCTGCCCCCGCATCTCGTCGGACAGGCGCTTAAAGGCAAATATCGTGGCCAAACCCAAAAGTGGTTTGCCTATCGCTTTGAAGGTGATGAGAGCGAAATCGCGATCAACCCGCCGCCCGGTGGACACACGGCTGAGTTTGAGGAATGGGCATGGAAGCCTATGCAGGAATTGCCTGAGCTGATCGTGCCTTTCAAGCGCAAGGTCTATGAAGAGGTCGTGAGCGCTTTCCGGCATCTCGCACCATAATTTGTAAGCCCTCTTGTTTGCTAAGCCGACTCATTGTCAACTCGCCACAGGCGCGTCGGAGATGTGCTGTGATAGGGAGAGATGCTTATGGATGGTATGAGTCTTCTTATATTTCTGTTCGTTGGTCTGATTGCGGGCTGGCTGGCTGGCAAAGTCGTGCAGGGCGGTGGCTTTGGCCTCATCGGCAATATTATTGTCGGTGTGATTGGGGCCTTCTTTGCAGGATGGTTGTTGCCGCGTCTCGGCTTTTCGGTGGGCGGAGGTGTGATCGCTTCCATCGTCAATGCGTTTATCGGTGCAGCAATCCTTTTGATTATTCTGCGTATCGTCAAACGCGTCTGACGAAATTTTGCCCGGTTGTAACAATCGGGCGACTTTCTTTTAAAGCTTGGAAAAATGACACCGAATTCAAAGCTGTCGCTTGGTTTGGCTTTAACGGCTGCCGCTGGTTTTGTTGATGGAATAGCCTTTCTGGAATTGGGAGGCTTTTTTGCTTCTTTTATGAGTGGCAACACGACACAGCTTGGTCTCGCCATCGCCAGACAGCCGGATATTATGGGCCGGATAATTGTCTGGCTTCCGGTCGCGCTGGTCGGCCTGTTCTTTGCTGGCGCCCTTTTCGGTACGCTTGCCGTCCGCGCTTATGGCCGAAATGGTAGCATCGCCGTCATGGCAATCGTGGCGCTGACACTCGTTCTGGTCTGCGTCTTGCGCCATTTTGGACTGGATTTGATCCATCCGGTGTTGATGCTTGCGGCTGCGATGGGCGCACAAAATGCCGCCGTACAACCGATTGGTTCTGCGCGTTTGGGCGTTACGTATGTAACCGGAACATTGTTTAATTCAGCTGCAGACCTTGCTGGGTATATACGCGGAGAGGTTCCGCGCTGGCGCTGGTTGCAACATTTTTCCGTCTGGCTTTCACTGATGATCGGAGCGGTTTGTGGCGGCTTGGGGCATTATTTTATCGGACTGTATGCGCTCTATATTCCGGTCGTGATTATCGCTGCCGTCATGGCGATTTACGCGCGTATTGGTTAGCTAAACAGCGATTTCTCGTTCTCGACCAGCTCTGAAATCAGCGCTGAAACTGCCGTGACACGCCGCAAGGTGCGTGCGGATTCGTGATAAGTCAGCCAATAGGCGCGCCGGATTGTGCGATCTGTAAACAGCGGTACAAGATCGGGATCAGCCCTCGCAATAAACGCGTGAAGAATGCCAATACCAGCACCTGCTCGAACCGCTTCCACCTGACCAAGCGCACTGGAAACTTCAAAATCGGGCTTCCAGTCGCGGCTTATTTCTGGGGCATAGGCCAGTGATGGGTTGACCACAAGATCTTCGACATAGCCAATTAGCCTGTGATTACTCAGCTCTTCCGTGTTTTGCGGTGTGCCGTGTTCTTCAAGATAGCTGCGGTGCGCATATAGGCCGAGTGTATAATCCACGAGCCTGCGGGCAATCAGCCGTCCTTGTTCGGGTCGTTCCACGGTAATGGCGATATCCGCCTCGCGCCGCGACAGCGAAAACGAGCGGGGGACGGGAACCAGCTGTATGGTCAGGTCAGGATATTGTTGTGTGAGACGTGCAAGCCGGGGTGTGAGAAAATTTACACCGAAGCCATCGGGTGCGCCGATGCGAACTGTGCCGGAAACGGCCACATCGGCGTTACCGATATTTGAACGTGCGGACAGCATCTCTGCTTCCATACGTTCAGCAGCAAGCAGAAATTCCTCGCCCGCATGGGTAAGTGTCGAACCGTTTGTGCGGCGCGTCAAAAGCGTGGTCGACAGAGCCGCTTCAAGTGCAGTCAGACGACGCGCAACGGTGGTGTGGTTGATGCCAAGTCGTTTTGCGGCGCCGAGAATCTGCCCAGAGCGTGCAACAGCCAGAAATATCCGAATATCATCCCAGTTCATGGCATTCTCTGCTCATATAAGTTTTCGGAAACCGTACTATAAAAAATGCACAACAGATACGCTTTTCAGCGCCTTGCAATAACGAATTTGCAGAGTCAGGATGGGCTACAAGAAGACGGCTTTTGACGCCGCCTTAAGGAACAACATAAGGGAGGCGTTTTGATGCGCACTGTAGGACATTTTATCGGCGGCAAGCATGTTGCCGGAAAAAGCGGCCGTACGGCTGATATTTTTCAGCCTCTTGATGGCACAGTTCAGGGTACGGTGGCTCTCGCCACAAAAGATGAAGTCCGTGCAGCGGTCGAAAACGCAAAGGCAGCGCAGCCAGCATGGGCGGCGACCAATCCGCAGCGCCGCGTTCGCATTCTGCGCAAATTCCTTGAACTGGTTGAAGCTGAATATGACAGCCTTGCAGAGCTGCTGGCCCGCGAGCACGGAAAGACGATCGCTGACGCCAAGGGCGACATTCAGCGCGGTCTGGAAGTGGTGGAAGTCTGCCTCGGTTCCGCTCATATGCTCAAGGGCGAATTCACCGACAATGCAGGTACGGGCATCGACACCTATTCGATGCGTCAACCGCTCGGTGTTGTTGCTGGTATAACGCCGTTCAATTTCCCTGCCATGATCCCGCTTTGGAAGGCTGGCCCGGCGATTGCCTGCGGCAATGCCTTCGTATTGAAGCCATCCGAACGCGATCCTGGCGTGCCAATGCGTCTGGCCGAACTGTTCATGGAAGCCGGTCTTCCAGCTGGCATTTTCAACGTCGTTAACGGCGACAAGGATGCGGTCGACGCGCTGCTCGACGATAAGGATGTGCAGGCAATCGGCTTCGTCGGTTCGACACCAATTGCACAATATATCTATGGTCGCGGTTGCTCGAACGGCAAGCGCGTCCAGTGTTTCGGTGGTGCCAAGAACCACATGCTGATCATGCCCGATGCCGATATGGATCAGACCGTGGATGCGCTGATCGGTGCTGGTTACGGTTCGGCTGGCGAACGCTGCATGGCGATTTCGGTTGCTGTCCCTGTTGGTGAAGATACTGCAAACCGTCTGATGGAAAAGCTGATTCCAAGGGTTGAATCTCTGAAGATTGGCCCTTCGACTGATAATTCAGCCGATTATGGCCCGGTTGTCACCAAGGCCGCTCTCGACCGCATTCGTGGGTATGTCGATCTCGGTGTTGAGGAAGGCGCAAAGCTTGTCGTTGATGGCCGTGGGTTCAAGATGCAGGGTTATGAAAACGGCTTCTATATGGGTGGCTGTCTGTTTGATCATGTGACATCCGACATGCGCATCTATAAGGAAGAAATCTTCGGCCCCGTTCTCTCGGTAGTTCGCGCCAAGACCTATGAAGAGGCGCTCGCTCTGCCAAACGAACATGAATACGGCAATGGCGTTGCTATCTTCACCCGTGATGGCGATGCAGCACGCGATTTCGCAAGCCGCGTTCAGGTCGGCATGGTTGGTATCAATGTGCCAATCCCGGTTCCGATTGCTTACTACACGTTTGGCGGCTGGAAAGCTTCGGGCTTCGGTGATCTCAACCAGCACGGTCCGGATGCATTCCGCTTCTACACCAAGACCAAGACTGTTACCTCGCGTTGGCCGTCTGGCGTTAAGGATGGTGCAGAATTCGTCATCCCAACGATGAAGTAACCTCCTTTTCATGAGGTTGCGCGTTCCCGAAAGCAGTGCGCGCCACCTTACTTCTTCCTCCAAGTGAGAGACCTCGCACATGGTACCCCCGCCATAGGCGAGGTTTTCTTTATGTAATCTTTGCGATGAAACAGGTGCACTTTTCCTCAGTGCACACTAGATTACGTCTTATTGAGAATATCAGGAGACGGATTTATGAGCGGAAAAATCAATCAGCAGATCGTCCTTGCATCACGCCCGGATGGAAAGCCAAGTGCCGAGAATTTTCGTCTTGATGAAGCTGCAATCCCTGAGCCCGGTGAAGGCGAGGTTCTGCTTAAAATCCGCTATCTCTCGCTTGATCCCTATATGCGCGGGCGCATGAGTGCAGCCAAATCCTATGCTGCTCCGACTGAGATTGGTTCTCCAATGGAGGGGGGTACAGTTGGCGAAGTTGTAAAAAGCAACAGTGCGGGCTTTCTTCCGGGTGACTTTGTTCTCTCGCATTCAGGCTGGCAGAGCTTTGCGGTTGCCGATGCATCGACGCTGCGCAAGCTTGATCCGAAGCAGGCGCCGGTTACAACTGCACTTGGCGTCATGGGGATGCCGGGCTTCACCGCTTATTCAGGACTTCTGACAATCGGTCAGCCCAAAGATGGTGAAACTGTTGTCGTTGCAGCAGCAACCGGTCCAGTTGGCTCTGCTGTTGGCCAGATTGCCAAGCTTAAAGGTGCGCGAGCGGTCGGAATTGCCGGTGGTCCAGACAAATGCAAAGCACTGATTGATGAGTTTGGCTTTGATGAAACACTTGATCATCGTAGTGAGAATTTTGCTCAGGAACTGGCGCTGGCTTGTCCCAAAGGCATTGATGTCTACTTTGAAAATGTCGGCGGTAAGGTTTTCGATGCAGTTCTGCCACTTCTCAATCCGTTTGCACGTGTTCCGGTGTGCGGTCTGATTGCGCAATATAATCAGAAGGGCGCTTTCGATGGACCGGATCGGATGCCGATGCTAATGCGTGATATTCTGACCAAGAGCCTGACAATTCGTGGTTTCATCCAGCGTGATTTTGCAGATCAGGCGCGGGCTTTTCAGCATGATATGGCGAAATGGATTGCTGATGGTCATGTCCGCTACCGCGAAGACATTGTAGAGGGGCTTGAAAACGCGCCAAAAGCTTTCATTTCAATGCTCGAAGGCGGCAATTTCGGCAAGCTCATCGTGAAACTGACATAAGCAGACAATATTCTGCTTGCAGAACTGCCGTTCGGGCATAATGCTGTATCGTCTAATCCGGAGCACGAGTCTTTCTTGAAGGCAGGCAGAATATGGGAGAACGCCATCAGGCGGGCATAGGCGAGGGCGGAAATCCGGGACGCGAGCGTCAGGATGAGGCTGAGCGTATTCTTGAGCGTCTGGCGCGCGAGCAAACAGGCCCGCAAGCGATGGTTCGGCGTGGGCTTTCTCGTACCAGCAAACATCTGTCTGCCGATGATGCGCCCGAAAACGATCCTATCGAACTCTGGGCCACGCGCGTCGGGCGCTGGCTTGGTCTCATCATCACGCTGGCGATTATCGTCTGGCTGATTTCCTATCTCATGCAAAGCCAGGTTTAACATGACGCTTTCTGCGCCTTCGGACGCGACAACCGTTATTGTCATCTCAAGCCATGTCGTGCGCGGTTCCGTTGGAAATCGTGCCGCTGTTTTCGCTCTGGAAACACTCGGTTTCCCAGTTTGGGCTGTGCCGACCGTGGTATTGCCATGGCATCCGGGCCATGGTCCTGCAGGGCGCATTGTGCCACCTCCACAAGAGTTTGCGACACTGATGCAGGATCTTGAGCGCGCACCCTGGCTTGGGGAGGTGGGTGCTATTCTGACAGGTTATCTTGGCAATTCTGAACAGGCAGCAGCCGTGGCGGGGCTGGTTAAAAAGGTGAAAGAGCACAATCCCAAAGCGCTTTACCTTTGCGATCCGGTGATTGGTGATCAGAAGGGGCTTTACGTGCCGGAAGCGACAGCGATCGGTATTCGTGATCATCTGATGCCGCTTGCCGATATTGCAACACCCAATCGCTTTGAGCTTTCTTGGCTGACGGGTGTTGAGCTTGAAGACAACAAGGCATTGATGGAAGCAGCCCTTGATACAGGACCAGCAACGATGCTGGTAACATCGGCTTTTCCGTTGATGACTGGAAGCATCGGTAATATTTTGCTGACGCCGACCTCAGCACTTATGGCGGAGCATCGTTGCGTTCACGGGCCGACCAATGGTCTTGGCGATCTCACCTCTGCTGTGTTTCTCGCGCGAAGACTTGCGGGCTTCTCGGAGGAAAAATCTCTCCAAAGCACGACAGCTGCCGTCTTTGAAATCATGGCGCGTTCGGCAAAGCGTGGGGCTGATGAGTTGATGCTGGAAGCCGATGCATCGAGTTTGGCCAAGCCTATGGCCATGGTGCAAACAAGACGGCTCGTTCATCCGACCAAAGGCTTGCGTGCATAGTGCATTTATAAGCGGCAACGGGTCGCAAGGATTATGGCCCGATGTTTTTTGATTGCTCTGCGTTTTCGATAGGGATAATGGAAAGTCATGGCTGATATTCCAGATACACTCCTCGCCGGTTACCAAACCTTTATGAGCGAGCATTTCGCGTCTGAAACGGCACGTTATAAGGAACTCGCTGAAAAAGGTCAGGCACCACAAACACTGGTCATTGCCTGCTGCGATTCCCGCGCCGCTCCAGAAACAATTTTCAATACCGCTCCCGGTGAGATTTTCGTTCTTCGTAACGTTGCAAATCTCATCCCGCCTTATGAGCCGGATGGCGAATTTCATGCGGCTTCGGCGGCACTGGAGTTTGCTGTGCAGAGCCTTAAGGTGAAGAATATCGTCGTCATGGGCCATGGCCGATGCGGTGGTATCAAGGCGGCTCTTGATACACAATTTGCGCCGCTTTCGCCGGGTGATTTCATCGGCAAGTGGATGAGCCTGATTGCGCCGGCCGCAGAAACGGTCAATGGCAATAGTCTAATGACGCCAACTGAGCGTCAAACGGCGCTTGAGCGTATTTCGATCCGCTATTCGCTCAACAATCTGCGCACATTTCCATGCGTCGATATTCTTGAGAAGAAGGGTAAGCTCACCCTTTTTGGCGCCTGGTTCGATATTTCGACCGGCGAACTTTGGGTGATGGATCAACAGACCGGAGACTTCAAAAGGCCGGAAGTTTCAGTGGAAAATGCACCGGAAACACCAGCATAAGACGAAAAAAAGCCCCGAAAATCGGGGCTTTTCTCTGTTTAGATTATTGCGAAACAGCAAACTGTTAAGCCATACCAATGATTATTGGTCGATTGCCTTGCCCATTTCAGCAATAGCACGCTGGTAAACCTGCGCAGCGTTCCAGCCCTGAATAGCAGAATAGTTCGGTTCACCTGGCTGATAGCCAGCGCCACGTTTCCAGCCATGACCGACGAGGAAGTTGGCGGTGGAATAAAGGGCGTCAGCCTTTGAACGTGCCATGTCGATATGGCCGCTGCCATCACCATCGACGCCGTATTTCAGAACGTTGACTGGCAGAAACTGCGTCTGGCCGATTTCACCGTGCATTGCGCCAACCGCATTCGGATCGAGGTCCTGATTGTCGATCAGCTTGAGTGCAGCGTAAAGCTGCTGTGTGAAGTAGTCGCTGCGGCGGCAGTCATAAGCCAGCGTAGCAACTGCTGATAGCGTGTGCTGCTTGCCGAGATAAGCGCCGAAGCCGGTTTCCATGCCCCAGATTGCAATCAGTGGACCAGCAGGAACGCCATAACGCTTTTCAATTGCTGCGAAGAGCGCTGCATTCTGCTTCTTGATCGATTTGCCACGCTGAATGATGGTGTTCGCGCCACGCTTCTGCATGAACTGCTCAAACGTCAGCTTAAAGCTTTTCTGATTGCGGTCGGCATTGATGGTTGCCTGGGCATATTTTGTGTTCTTCAGAGCGTTGATGGCGCGATTGCCAATGCCGCGCGACTGCGCTTCCTTGATTGTTTGCTGGAGCCAGGCATTATAGCCAGCGCCATTGTTGCCACACTGGGCTGCTTCGACGATGCTTGTACCAGCCATCATGCTCACTGCAAGAACTGCTGCTGCCGTCCATGTCCGGCCCTTGGCAAACAATGCCATTCGTTTCTCCTTCGGAGTTGATTCTACCTCGGCGCGAATTTGCCATTCTTTACACCGGATGTCATGTTGCAATGGGCCCCTAAGCCCAAAGAACAGCGGCGCGCTTATAATCCTTTTTCCACGTAATCTTCAAGTTTTCGTAAACTGGCGCCAACTTACCTGCTTTTATGGGCCAAGCAGCCGTTTAAAAGTGCTGTTTTCTGGTTTTTGCTTGACATGACAGGCTCCCCACTTTAAAGCGACAGCCAATCTATCCGCGATCTTTAGAACGCGAGCCACCGACCGGGACCCATTTGGTATAAAAAGATCCCGGAGGTCCACATCCGACAGCGCGATGCGCCCTCGGGTGTTGTACCGCTTTGGTTGGTTCTTGAACTGGTTTGGTCAAAGAACGATCTATCCCGATGAAGCCCTGAGCGTCCTCGCGGATTAAAAGGAAATTAGATGTTTGAATCACTTCAGGAGCGTCTTGGCTCCATTCTGAACGGCCTGACCGGACGCGGCGCTCTCTCTGAAAGCGACGTGGCGGCTGCGCTGCGCGAAGTGCGTCGTGCGCTGATCGAAGCCGACGTTTCGCTGGAAGTGGTTCGTTCTTTCACTGACCGCGTTCGCGAGAAGGCTGTCGGCGCAGAGATTCTTAAAAGCATCAAGCCCGGCCAGATGGTCGTTAAGATCGTCCATGACGAACTTGTCGAAATGCTTGGCACCGAGGGCGTTACAGTTGATCTGAACGCACCAGCACCTGTCGTCATTATGATGGTTGGTTTGCAGGGGTCGGGTAAGACAACGACGACGGGCAAGCTGTCGAAGCGCCTGACCGAGCGTAACCGCAAAAAGGTGTTGATGGCGTCGCTTGATACGCGTCGTCCGGCAGCGCAGGAACAGCTTCGTCAGCTTGGTATCCAGACCTCTGTTGATACATTGCCAATCATCGCCGGCCAGTCGCCGGTCGAAATCGCCAAGCGTGCCGTTCAGGCTGCAAAGCTTGGCGGTCATGATGTGGTGATCCTCGATACCGCTGGTCGCACGCATATCGACGAGCCGTTGATGGTGGAAATGGCGGATATCCGCAAAGCCGCCAATCCGCATGAAATTCTGCTTGTGGCAGACAGTCTGACTGGTCAGGACGCGGTTAATCTTGCGCGCAACTTCGATGAGCGCGTTGGCATTACCGGCATCGTTCTCACCCGTATGGATGGTGATGGCCGTGGTGGTGCAGCGCTTTCGATGCGCGCCATCACCGGCAAGCCGATCAAACTGATTGCCACTGGCGAAAAGATGGATGCGCTTGAGGAGTTTTATCCAAAGCGTATTGCCGACCGTATTCTTGGCATGGGCGACATTGTTTCGCTCGTCGAAAAGGCTGCCGAAAACATTGATGCGGAAAAAGCCGCAGCGATGGCCAAGAAGATGCAGTCGGGCAAGTTCGATCTCAATGATCTTGCCGATCAGCTTGGCCAGATGAAAAAGCTCGGCGGTATGGGTAGCATCATGGGTATGATGCCCGGCATGGGTGGCATGAAGGATAAGGCAGCAGCAGCCGGTCTTGATGACAAGGTATTTGATCGTCAGCTCGCCATCATCGGTTCGATGACCAAAGCCGAGCGCGCCAATCCTGATCTTCTCAAGCACAGCCGCAAGCAGCGCATTGCTAAGGGTTCTGGCACCAGTTCTGCCGACATTAACAAGCTTCTCAAGATGCACCGCCAGATGGCCGACATGATGAAAGTCATGGGCAAGGGCAAGGGCGGAATGATGAAGCAGATGATGGGCGGTCTTGCTGGCAAGATGGGCCTTGGTGGTCTTGGTGGCGGTATGGGCGGTATGCCTGATCTGTCCAAGATGGATCCTAAGCAGCTTGAAGCGCTGGCCAAACAGGCAGAAGCCGCTGGTCTGACCAAAGGTGGCGGAATGCCTGGCCTTCCCGGTGGAGGTCTGCCGGGCTTGGGCGGTCCTAAACTTCCCGGTTTTGGTGGCGGTCTTCCCGGCCTGCCAAAGAAGAAGTGAGTAAGATGGCTGACGAAAAGAACACCGTACCCGCTGAACTTCTCTCTCTGCGTGCTTCCATCGATAATATCGATGCTGCACTCATCCACATGCTTGCTGAGCGTTTTCGCTGCACAAAGGCTGTGGGTGTGTTGAAAGCCGAGCGCGGCCTTGCTGCTGCTGACCCAGCACGCGAGAAGCGTCAGGTCGAGCGTCTGCGTGCGCTGGCTGTTGATGCGCATCTCGATCCCGATTTTGCTGAAAAATTCCTGAACTTCATCGTGAAGGAAGTTATTCGGCACCATGAGCATGCCGCTGCAAATCACAGCGGAAACTGAATAGCCAAACTGGCTTAACCGATTGCCCGACAGGGCAGGATAATTGACTAAAGGAAAGAAAAAATGGCTCTTAAGATCCGTCTCGCCCGCGCTGGCTCCAAGAAGCGTCCTTACTACCACGTTGTTGTTGCTGACGCTCGCAGCCCTCGCGATGGCCGTTTCATCGAAACCGTTGGTGCATGGAACCCAATGCTTGCCAAAGACGCAGAGCGCGTAAAGCTCGACGCTGACCGCATTCAGCATTGGATTGCACAGGGCGCACAGCCAACCGATCGCGTTCTTCGCTTCCTCGATCAGGCCGGTATTGCAAAGCGTGAAGAACGCAGCAACCTGACCAAGGGTCTGCCAGGCAAGAAGGCTCAGGAACGTCTTGCTATGGCTAAGCAGGCTGAAGAAGAAGCTGCTGCAAAGGCCGCTGAAGCTGCTGCTGCCGCAGCTGCACCAGCTGAAGAAGCTGCAAGCGAATAATTTTTCGCAACTTGCGAACGAAAAGGCAGCAGAGCAATCCGCTGCCTTTTTTATTTGGTTTTCGACTTCGAGCAAATCGACTGGAAAATGCCGGAATTTCGTCTATCTTATTGATTTGACGGCTCGCATTTTCGTGAACGCGCATATGCGAGCATAGAGTTTTACAGCGCTGAAAAGGCGCCCTGTTCAGGAGAATACCATGTCGGCTGTAACGGCTATTCGTGCGTTTTCATTCCGTCGCATTTTCGTTGTCTTGGGTTTGGCTGTTTTGGTTCCGCTGCTTTCAGCTTGCGGCTTCAATACAATCCCCACCAATGATGAAAAAGCCAAAGCCGCTTGGAGCGAAGTGCAGAACCAATACCAGCGCCGCGCTGATCTGGTGCCCAATCTGGTAGAAACCGTGAAGGGCTACGCCGCACACGAAAAAGACACCTTGCAAGCGGTGATTGATGCGCGCGCCAAGGCGACACAGGTGCAGATTACCCCAGAAACGCTCAACGATCCGGAACTCTTCAAGCAGTTTCAGGAAAATCAGGCGAATCTTACCAGCGCGCTTTCACGCCTGATGGTGGTCGTGGAGCGTTATCCTGATCTGAAGGCCAATCAGAACTTCCTTGCGCTGCAATCGCAGCTGGAAGGTACGGAAAACCGTATCGCTGTGGCGCGCCGTGATTATATTGAAGCGGTCCGCGTCTATAATACATCGATCCGCACTATGCCGACGATGATCTGGACATGGATCTGGTATCGTGATGCTGCACCAATGCAGACATTTAGTGCCGATGCGTCAAGCCAGAGCGCTCCACAGGTCAAGTTTTAACAACGGAGCCTGCGCCCGTGGCAGCTTTGCTCCCAATGCGTGATGCGGTGGTTCGTGACCTGAATGGGCCACGATCGCTTGCGGCCTTTTTGCTTTTCCTGTTTGCAAGCTTTGTTGCAGTTGGTGCCAACGCGCAGGATGCGGCAAAGCCGACACAGTCACTGACAGGTCGAGTGGTTGATGCGGCCGGGATTATCGATCCGTCGCAGTTACAACAGCTCACCCAGAAGTTGGCTGATTTTGAAGCAAAGTCATCCGATCAGGTGGTCGTGGTGACTGTTCCCAGCCTCAATGGCGAGGATATTGAAAGCTATTCCAATCGTCTGTTCCGGGCTTGGGCCTTAGGGCAAAAGCAGGAGAACAATGGTGTCCTGCTGGTTGTGGCACCCAATGATCGCAAGGTGCGTATTGAGGTCGGTTACGGGCTTGAAGGTACGATGACCGATGCGCTTTCGAGCGTCATCATTAATGGCACGATCATTCCAGAATTTCGTAGCGGCAATTACTCTGAAGGTATCGTGCAAGGTGTTGATGGCATTTTGTCGGTTCTTTCCGGTGACGCCGCCGAACTGGCAGCCCGTGCCAAGCGGAATGTTCAGACCAGTTCTGGTTCCGATGACATCGACTGGGTTTTTGTTATCTTTATCATCTTCTGGGCGGTGATCTTCTTTGGCGGCTTCGGCATGGCGATCTTGACACCGATTTTTGGACGCAAGATTGGGCCTGGAAAATATCGCTGGCTTGGCATGGTTGTGGATTTTAATTCCCGTGGCGGTTCCGGCGGCGGCGGATTTTCTGGCGGTGGTGGCGGTTGGTCATCAGGCGGCAGAGGTGGCGGCGGCTTCTCCGGCGGCGGTGGATCGTCCGGTGGCGGCGGCGCTTCGGGTAGCTGGTAAGGGAGACGTCTGTGAGTTCTAAAAACCTTATCAGCGAACAGGATCACGAGCGCATTGCTGTTTCTATCCGGGATGCGGAAGCCAATACGAGCGGTGAAATTTACGCAGTTCTGGCCCGTACCAGTGATGATTATTTCTTCGCGGCGGGTTTTGTTGCCACCTGCGGCATTCTGATTGTTTCGGTCATCATGGCTTTTCTCGCACATTGGTATTGGTTTGATATCAGCCTGCCGATGTTTGGCCTTGCTATACTTGCGGCTTTTGCCACAGCGATGCTGCTTTTGTGGTTGGTGCCATCCATTCGCATGTTGCTGGTGCCGCGCCATATTCGTTACAAGCGTGCGCATCTCAATGCTTTGCAGCAGTTTCTGGCACGCAATGTTCATATCACCGAACACCGAACTGGCATTTTGCTGTTTGTTTCTATGGCTGAACATTATGCGGAAGTGATTGCCGATGCAGGCATTCATGCGCGGGTGGAACAGGAAGAGTGGAACGGGATCGTTGCCACGCTGACGCACCATGCATCACGCTCGGAAGTGGCCGAAGGCTTTGTCCTGGCCATTGGTCAGGCAGGCCAATTGCTGGAGAAACATTTTCCGGCAGGCGCGCATAATGCCAATGAATTGGATGACCATCTCATCGAACTTTAAGTGCCATTAACAGCACAAGATTCGGTGGTGATTTGTGGCGAAATTTAGCTTTTGTGACGCTTACGTAAATACGCTGTGTCATTTCCGTACAGCCTCGTCGGCACATTCTGAAATTTTTCAAAAGCTTTCCGAAGTTTTGTTCCAATTTAAATGGATTAGATGCAAATTTTCTGACTTTCACGGAAATATTTGGTTGTTTTCAACGATTTGTCATCGAAACGAGCCGGCAATCTGCTAGTTTGGCGCGCATTGCCATCATGACAGGAGTATCCGACGTGACTGCAAAGCAGGATCGGTCGAGCAAAGTTAAGGGTTCCAAGGCAGCCAAGGAGGAAAAAAAGGGAGGAAAGTCGAAGACGCTAACCGCCTTTTCGCAGCTTCTCTTTGAATGGGCGCCGCCCGAAGATCTCGCGGCATACGATGCCGCAGCGCTCGATAAATCTGCCCAGTATGGCTATGAAGCGCTTGAGTCCTATCGCAAGGGTAAGAGTATCATTAGCGTCGATAACAGTGTCGAACGCCATGGTCGCCCTGTCAGCGTCATTACCATCGTCAACGATAATATGCCGTTCCTGCTCGATTCGATCATGGGTGAGCTGAACGATCATGTCAGCCAGATTTTCATGGTTGTTCATCCGGTTCTCGATATTGAGCGGGAAAAAGACGGCCTGACTATTTTGGGCGAAGCATCGCAGCTCGCACCTGTTAAGGGCATTGAGCGCGTTAGCCTTGTGCAGATCCATCTGCCTCTGCTCGATAAGCAGGCTAAGTCCGATCTGACTGCCGCTCTCAAGCGTGTTCTTGGACAGGTTCGCTCTGCGGTCAGTGACTGGAAGCCAATGATCAAGCGCCTTGATGTGGCGATTGATGATTACAAGCGCGTTCAGAAGCTCACCCTTGATCCGGCTATGCCCGAAGCAATCGCCTTCCTTGAATGGCTGCGTGATGATCGTTTCATCTTCCTTGGTATGCGTGAGCTGACCTTCAAGGGGAAGGGTGATAAGCGAGATCTTGTTGCGGACAAAGAAACGCTTGGCATTCTCAATGACGGCGAAGTCCGCGTTCTGCGTAAGGACGATGACGATAAAGCGACGCCACGTGAAATCACAGACTTTCTCGACGGCAATGAACCGCTAATCGTGACGAAGGCGAATTCGCTTTCACTGGTGCATCGCCGATCCTATCTTGATTATGTCGGCGTGAAGATTTTCGGCCCAAATGGTGAAGCTATTGGTGAGCTTCGTGTTGTCGGCCTGTTTACGTCAGTTGCCTACACAAGCTCGGTTGCAGGTATTCCGTTCATCCGCTCTAAGGCGGATACGGTTATCAAGCATCTTGGCTTTAATCGTGAAGATCATTCCGGCAAGGCGCTTATCAATGTGCTGGAAGAATATCCCCGCGATGAGCTTTTCCAGATCGATACGGAAAGCCTTACGGCCAATGCCGAATTTATTCTGGCATTGGGTGAGCGTCCGCGCGTGCGTGCGATCCCGCGTCTTGATCGCTTTGGCCGTTTTGCCACTGTGCTGGTCTATATTCCGCGTGACCGCTACGATTCTGTTGTGCGTGAAAAAATCGGTCGCTATCTGGTCGATATTTATAGCGGCGACAGCTTTGAATTCCATCCGGTGTTCTTGCAGAACGGCCTGACGCGTGTACAGTTCGTCATCCGTCGCCATGAGCGTTCAACGCCGCATGTGGATCGCGATGCGCTGGAAGAAGAAGTGCGTTCAATCGTTCGCACATGGGACGATGCTGTGCGTGAAAGCGCGGATAGTGCTGACGCGAAGACTATTGCTCTGGCGTCAAGCTTCCCGCAATCCTATCGTGAAATTTTCACGGCGCCGGAAGCACTGGTCGATGCGCAGCGTATCGCTGGCTTGAGTACAGAAGCCCCGCTTTTCGTAGACTTTTATCGCTATCGTACTGATGGACCGGATGCCGTTTCGCTGAAGATCTATCATCACGGTGCGCCGGTTGTGCTGTCGCAGCGTGTTCCGCTTCTTGAAAATATGGGCTTCCGTGTTGTCAGCGAGCAGACCATTGACCTGCCGTTAGCCGGCAAAGATGGTGCAGCTGTTTACGTGCATGACATGCAGCTCGTAAACGCTTATGGCGCGCCGGTCGATTTGTCCGACGATGGCGAAATGCTGGAAGATGTGTTCCGCACTGTATGGGACGGTCTGGCTGACAATGATGCTTATAATGCGCTGGTGCAGACTGCACGTCTCAACGCACGTCAGATCATGATCTTGCGTGCCTATGGTCGTTATCTGCAACAGGCGGGTATTGCTTACTCGCAGGGTTTCATTGCGGCGGCGCTCAATCGCTATCCAGAAATTGCGAACGACCTCTATTCGCTGTTTGATCTGCGCTTCAACCCATCGGCTAAGCGTCGTGAAGCGGCGGAAACCAAGCTGGTGGACGGGATTGAAACCGCTCTTCTTGGCGTACCCAGCATTGATGACGATCAGATTTTGCGTCGTTTCCGCAATCTGATCGAAGCAACGCTGCGTACCAATGCCTATCAGCCTGACGCAGACGGCAATCCACGCGTAACATTCGCGTTTAAGCTCAATCCGCGGCTTGTGGAGGGTCTGCCAGATCCACGCCCTTATCGCGAAATCTTCGTCTATGGGCCTGAAGTGGAAGGCGTGCACTTACGCTTTGGCGCTGTTGCACGTGGTGGCCTGCGCTGGTCGGACCGCGCACAGGATTACCGCACAGAAGTTCTGGGACTGGTCAAGGCGCAACAGGTCAAGAATGCGGTGATTGTGCCGGTTGGTGCCAAGGGTGGCTTCTATCCGAAGCGTTTGCCGGTTGGCGGCGATCGCAATGCGGTGTTTGAAGCCGGTCGTGATGCTTACAAGGTTTTCATCTCGACGCTTCTTTCCGTCACCGACAATATTCACGACAATGATGTTGTGCCGCCTGTTGATGTTGTTCGTCACGATAAGGATGACCCATATTTCGTGGTGGCTGCCGACAAGGGCACTGCGACATTCTCCGATACGGCGAATGCGATCAGCCAGGCGCATGACTTCTGGCTTGATGATGCTTTCGCATCGGGCGGTTCTGCCGGTTATGATCACAAGGGCATGGGCATTACCGCGCGCGGTGCGTGGGAGGCTGTGAAGCGGCATTTCCGTGAACTCAACACAGACATCCAGACCGAGCCTTTTACGGTTGCTGGTGTTGGTGATATGTCGGGCGATGTCTTCGGCAATGGTATGTTGTTGTCGGAGCAGATCAGGCTGGTTGCAGCCTTCGATCATCGTGACATCTTCATCGATCCAAATCCGGTTCCTGCTCACGGTTTTGCAGAGCGCAAGCGTCTGTTTGATCTGCCGCGTTCGAGCTGGCAGGATTATGATCGCTCGAAGCTGTCGGAAGGTGGTGGCGTCTATAGCCGTAGTCAGAAGACAATTACGCTTTCAGCGGAAGCAGCAAAGGCCATCGGCCTTGGAAAAACCACTGCTTCACCACAAGAAATCATGACGGCGATCCTGAAAGCGCAGGTTGATCTTCTGTGGTTCGGTGGTATCGGCACTTATATTCGCTCAACCGCTGAGACCGATGCACAGGTCGGTGATCGTGCCAATGATGCGATCCGCATCACGGGTTCGGAAGTGCGCGCACGGGTAATTGGTGAAGGTGCAAATCTTGGGCTGACGCAGCGCGGGCGTATTGAATATGCGCTCACAGGTGGTCGCAACAATACTGATGCTATCGACAATTCTGCAGGCGTCAATTGCTCCGACGTTGAGGTTAACATCAAGATTGCACTGGCTGCTGCTATGCGTTCGGGCAAGCTAAAGCGTCCAGCACGCGACAAGCTGCTGGTGAGCATGACTGACGATGTGTCGGAACTGGTGCTGCGCAACAACTATCTCCAGCCGCTCGCTTTGTCTCTGAGTGAACGTCAGGGGCTCACGGAGCTGCCTTATCAGGCACGTTTCATGGCTGAGCTCGAAGCCCGCAAACTTTTGGATCGTAAGGTCGAATATCTGCCTTCGGATGCGGTGCTCAATGATCGTCAGAAATCAGGCCAGCCGCTGACGCGTCCAGAACTCGCCGTTCTGCTCGCTTATGCCAAGTTGTCGTTGTCGGATGATCTGGTTGCAAGCAAGTTGCCTGATGAGCCATATTTCGAGCAGTTGCTGTTTGGTTATTTCCCGAAGCGCATGGTCAAAACATATGCGGAGGAAATTTCAAACCACCGTTTGAAGCGCGAAATCGTGGCTACTTTGCTGGCTAATGATGTGATCAATCGCGGCGGCATCACCTTCATCAGCCGTCTGGCCGATACGACAGGCAAGGCGCCTGCCGATATTGTTCGCGCCTATGTTGCAGTGCGTGATGGCTTTGAGATCGACGCGATCTATGACGCCATTGATGCGCTCGATAACAAGGTGGCGGGTGATGTGCAGAACCAGTTCTATCATCTGGTTGGCGAAATGCTGCTTGCAACGACAGCATGGGTGCTGCGCAATGACACAACGCGTGCAAACTTGACCGAACTGGTGAGCACGATCACCACTGCTCGCGCAGCGCTTGAGCCACGCTTTGATGGTTTGATGCCTGATTACCTCATTGAGGCGGTTCAGTCTGACAAGGCGGCCTTTGTTGAAAAGGGTGCGCCAGAGAAGCTTGCTCAGCGTCTGGCCAATCTTCAGCTTGCAGGCATCATGCCGGACATTGCGCTGATTGCACATTTGGCTTCTGCCGATCTTGTTGCAACCGCAAAGGCCTATTTTGGTGTGTCGCAAGCGTTCCGTATTGGCCGTATTGAAGAAGCAGCACGCACCATTCCAGTCACCGATTATTATGATGGTCTGGCCTTGTCGCGTGCGAGCGATACGATCACGCAGGCTGCTCGTGGCATTACAATTGCGGCACTCAAGAAATACGGCAAGGACAAAGACGCAGCGGCTGCATGGTTTGCAGAAGATGCTGTCCGTATCGATCAGATCCGAAATCGTATGGTCGCATTGACCGAGGGCGGTGATCTCACCGTCTCGCGTCTCGCGGTTGCAGCGGGGTTGATGTCAGATTTGGCACAATAGAATGCATTCCATTGGAAATGAAAAGGGCAGCTTCGGCTGCCCTTTTTGCATTGTTGTGGTGTGAAAGCGAGCGGTGTAAGTTCGCAGCGCTTCACGGGGGATGGGCGCGAAAATGACGGAACATGCAATGCCGAAAGACAGCTATTCTTCGCGCCGCGGTGTGTGGGGTTGGATATTTTTTGACTGGGCGGCGCAGCCGTTTTTTACAGTCGTCACGACGTTTATTTTTGGTCCTTATTTCATTTCCCGCATGGCAGAGAGCCCAGAGGCTGGGCAGATCGCATGGGGCTATGGCTTTGCAGCAGCAGGGCTTGCGGTTGCGATCCTGTCGCCAATCCTCGGAGCTGTGTCTGACAGAACAGGACCGCGAAAACCATGGATAGCGTTCTTTGCGATTATCAAGATTACAGCGCTTGCTACGCTGTGGTTCGCTGTTCCGGGTGCAAATATTTATTGGGTGCTGTTTGCATTTGCGTTGGCGATGATTGCGGCAGAGTTCTCGATTGTCTTTAATGATTCCATGATGCCGCGGCTTGTTCCGCAAAAAGATATTGGCCGGGTGTCGAATATTGCTTGGGGGCTTGGCTATCTTGGTGGCATGACGGTGCTGATTTTCATCGTTTTCTGTCTGGCTGCGTCACCTGAAACAGGAAAAACAATCATTGGCATTAATCCGCTGTTTGGGCTTGATCCAGTGAAAGGCGAAGACGGACGCATAGCCGGACCGATTTCTGCTCTCTGGTATTTTGTATTTATTCTTCCGATGTTTTTCTTCACGCCTGATGTGGCAAAGGGTGAAAAACTCGCACCAGCTTTGCGCTCAGGTTTGAGTGAATTGAAGAAGACGCTTGGTGAAGTTCGCAGACGTCCGGGTATCGTCCGCTTCCTGATTGCACGTATGGTTTATCAGGATGGCGTCAATGCGCTGCTGGCGCTCGGAGCTGGTTATGCGGCAGTGCTATTCAGCTGGTCTATCACCGAAATTGGTCTGTTTGGCATGATCCTGAACGTGATGGCTATTTTTAGCTGTCTGATTGCAAGCAAACTGGATACGCGGGTGGGATCAAAGGTTGTGGTTCTAGGATCGATTGTCCTGCTATTTATAGCGTCTCTTGGGATTGTATCGACGGGCCATGACTATACGATGTTTGGCTTAATTTCATTCGCGCCGACTGATGCGAAAGGCTTGTTCGCAACACCTGCCGAGCACGCTTATCTGATCTACGGGTTGATGATTGGAGCCGCATTCGGGCCTGTGCAGGCATCATCGCGGTCGTGGTTTGCGCGCAGCATTAAGCCTGAAGAGTCAGGCCGTTATTTTGGCATTTATGCGCTGGCAGGGCGCGCCACCAGCTTTATTGGACCATTTCTGGTGGCGACTGTTACAGCGCTTAGCGGATCGGCAGCGCTCGGCATGTCGGTGTTGGTCGTGTTATTTGGTGCAGGTTTTCTGCTGGCCAAAGCCACGCCCTATCCGGCTGAGCATGTTTGAATATGGGGCGCAGCGATGACGCTGCGCCCTATAGTTCACATCATGCCTGCAGCTTTGGCGCATGTAATCGCGAGAAGGCCGCCGATGATCGGCGCTGCAACTGGAATCCATGCATAGGACCAGTCCGAGCTGCCTTTTCCCGGAATGGGCAGCAATGCGTGGGCGATGCGTGGTCCGAGATCGCGTGCCGGATTGATCGCATAGCCGGTGGGGCCGCCCAGTGAAACACCAAGTGCCCATACAAGCAGGCCGACCATCAGTGGTCCAAGGACGCCTGTTGCACCGACGGCCTTTGCCCCAATGGCAATGACAACGAATACCAACACGAAAGTGCCAATGATCTCTGCGAGGCAATTGGCCGGAAGATTGCGGATGGCAGGTCCGGTGCAGAAGACGCCGAGCTTGAGGCCTTTGTCTTCCGTTGGTTTCCAGTGGGGCAGATAAGCGAGATAGACGAGCACGGCACCTGCGAAAGCACCAAGCATCTGCGCCGCAATATAGGGCGCTACGTTAGCCGCCGGAAAACTACCGGCCGCAAAAAAGGCAAGCGTCACTGCAGGGTTTAGATGACCTGCACTGCCAGCTGCAACTCCAACCATCACACCGCAGAGAACCGCAAAGCCCCAGCCTGCGGTAATGACGATCCAGCCGGAATTCTGGCCTTTGGATTTTGCAAGAAGCACGTTTGCAACCACGCCATCGCCCAACAGGATAAGTACCATTGTGCCAAGAAATTCGCCGATAAAACCATTACTCATCATCTACTCCGAGAAAATAATTTAGGTACTAAAAAGCCGCCCGGTGAGCGGATTTACTCACCGGCTGTCGATAATCATTAATCGTTTTCAAGTTTGGTTTGTTACGAGAGCCTTCGTTTTAGAGCCCGTTTCGATCTGATTGAATCAGATCGGCGCTCTAAAACCTTTTACTTTAAGCATAATCTTATCGATCCTCGTTCCACTCCGGTCGGATTATGTTCTAATCGACCCAGTTGAGAGACCGCTGCACGGCCTTCTCCCACGCGTTGAACAGACTGGTGCGTTCCTTTGCCGTCATCTTTGGATGCCAGCGCTGGCCGACCTGCCAGTTCTCAATAATGTCGTTGGTCGACTTCCAATAGCCGACCGCAAGCCCAGCCGCATAAGCTGCACCCAGGGAAGTGGTTTCGATGATCTTCGGACGCACGACCGGAACATTCAGAATATCAGACTGAAACTGCATAAGCAGTTCGTTGATGGTCATGCCGCCATCAGCGCGCAGTTCAGTGATCTCTACACCTGAATCCTTGGCCATGGCTTCCAGCACTTCGCGCACCTGATAGGCACTTGCTTCAAGGGCGGCGCGGGCGATGTGACCTTTATTTGCAAAGCGTGTCAGGCCAGCAATGACGCCGCGTGCGGAATCTTCCCAATGCGGTGCATAAAGGCCGGAGAAGGCCGGGACGAAATAGACATCGCCATTGTCTTCGACTGTGCGCGCCAGTGTTTCAATGTCAGCGCTGGCTTTGATAATGCCAAGATTATCGCGCAGCCATTGCACCAGTGCGCCGGTGATGGCAATCGAGCCTTCCAGCGCATAGACTGGCTTTTGTTCACCAAGCTGATATGCAACAGTCGTGAGAAGTCCATAGGTGGATGGAACCAGCTTCTCCCCTGTATTCATCAACATGAAGCAGCCGGTGCCATAGGTGTTCTTGGCTTCGCCCGGCTCAAGGCAGGCCTGACCGAAAAGGGCTGCCTGCTGATCGCCCAGAATGCCTGCAAGCTTCACACTGACAAGCGCGGGCAGGGTAATCTCGCCATAGACTTCGCTGGACGAACGAATTTCCGGCAGACAAGCCGCGGGAATACCGAACAGCTGCAAGATTTCACCGTCCCATTTGAGCGTAGACAAGTCCATCAACTGCGTGCGTGACGCATTGGTTACATCAGTGATGTGAATGCCGCCATTTGTGCCGCCGGTGAGATTCCAGACAAGCCAGCTATCCATCGTGCCGAACAGCGCATCGCCTGCTTCTGCCTTTTCACGCGCTCCCGGAATATTATCAAGTATCCAGCGCAGTTTAAGGCCGGAGAAATAAGTCGAAATTGGCAGTCCGGTCTTATCGCGCAGGCGATCTGCGCCACCATCTTTGACAAAATGATCGACCAGTTCGTCCGTGCGGGTGTCCATCCAGACAATGGCATTGTAAAGCGGCGCGCCGGTCTTCCTGTCCCACAGCAGCGTTGTTTCGCGTTGATTGGTAATGCCTACGGATGCAATATCGGAAGCCTCGAGCTTCGCTTTCTTCAGTGTTTCGCCGATGACATGCTGCGTGTTGCGCCAGATTTCATTGGCATTGTGCTCAACCCAGCCAGCCTTGGGATAGATCTGCTCATGTTCGCGCTGATCCATGGCGACAATATTGCCGTTTCTATCAAAAATAATGAAACGCGAACTGGTGGTTCCCTGATCGATAGAACCGACGAACTGTGTCATTAAAAATGCTCCTCCGCGTTTCATTGCAGTCTAAACTGAACTTAAACGAAAGTGATATGAATGCAAAGAAATAGCCCCCGCAACACCGAAGTTGTGGGGGCTAAAAATTGTTTCAGCAGTTGCTGAAATTAATGGCGGAAGTGACGCATACCAGTCATCACCATGGCAATGCCATGCTCGTCAGCAGCTGCAATCACTTCATCGTCACGCATCGAGCCGCCCGGCTGGATAACCGCAGTGGCGCCTGCCTGAACAGCAGACAGCAAACCGTCAGCAAACGGGAAGAACGCGTCGGATGCAACAACGCAGCCCTTGGTCAGCGGCTCAGCAAGACCGGCTGCTTCTGCTGCATCTTCTGCCTTACGCGCTGCGATACGGGCCGAGTCCACGCGGCTCATCTGGCCTGCGCCGATGCCGACTGTTGCGCCATCCTTGACGTAAACAATGGCGTTCGACTTCACATGCTTGCCAACGCGGAAAGCGAACTTCATGTCGTTGAGTTCGGCTTCGCTCGGGCTCCGCTTGGTGACGACCTTGAGATCAAGGTCATCGACATTGCCGTTGTCGCGTGACTGCACCAGCAGGCCGCCTGCAACGGTTTTCGCTGCAATGCCCTTGGCGCGCGGATCAGGCAGACCGCCCGTTACCAGCAGACGCAGGTTCTTCTTGGCTGCAACGATCGCCTGTGCGCCTTCGGTCGCGTCCGGTGCGATGATGACTTCGGTGAAGATTTTGACGATTTCTTCAGCGGCGGCTTCATCAAGTGTCTTGTTGAGCGCAACAATACCACCAAAGGCCGAAACTGGATCGCAAGCGAGCGCCTTGAGATAGGCTTCCTTGATGGTGGCGGCTTCCGCAACACCGCATGGATTGGCGTGCTTGATGATGGCAACGGCTGCGGTGCGGGCTGGGTCAAACTCGGCTACGAGCTCAAAAGCTGCATCGGTGTCGTTGATGTTGTTATAGGAAAGTTGCTTGCCCTGAAGCTGGGTTGCTGTGGCCACGCCCGGACGCTGTTCGCCCGTCAGATAAAAGCCCGCGGTCTGATGTGGGTTTTCACCATAGCGCATGACGGAGTGCAGCTTGCCTGCAACCGAGCGATAGGTTGGGGTTTCATCATTGATTGCTTCGGCAAACCAGTTGGAAATAGCAGCATCATAAGCGGCTGTGCGTGAAAATGCCTTGGCTGCGAGCTTTTTGCGGAAAGAGATCGGCAGCGAGCCTTCGTTCTTTTCGAGTTCAGTTACAACGTCTGCATAGTCAGCCGGATCGACAACGGTTGCGACATAGGCGTGGTTCTTTGCCGAGGCGCGGATCATGGCCGGTCCACCAATGTCGATGTTTTCGACAGTGGTGTCGTAGTCGCCGCCCTTGAAGCGGACTTCTTCAAATGGGTAGAGATTAATGACGGCCAGATCGATGCCGCCAATACCGTGGGCTTCCATCGCCGCAACATGTTCAGGGTCGTTGCGCACTGCAAGCAGGCCGCCGTGAACCGATGGATGCAGAGTTTTTACGCGCCCGTCCATGATTTCCGGGAAGCCGGTAACTTCCGAAACGTCTTTTACAGGAATGCCTTCGGCGGCAATCGACTTGGCGGTGCCGCCGGTCGAGAGAATTTCAACGCCGTGGGCATGAAGTGCCTTAGCGAAATCGATGAGACCGGTCTTGTCGGACACGGAAAGAAGGGCGCGGCGCACCCGATGAAGATCGGGAGCGGGAATATGCTTGGAGCTGACAGCCATAGGAAACGGTCTCTTCGTTGCTGAAGCGTTTTGCGTTCAGGAAGGGTGGGACGATGGCGAGTTAGCACAGCTGAGACGTGAATCATACCCTAAAAGCCAGAGATCGAAGCTTTATGAGCTAGGTATAGCTTCCGATGGCAACACGGCTGAATTGCCAGTTCACTTCCGGCAGTTCGTGTGCCGGGAACGAGAGTACGATTTGCTTTGATGTCACAGGTCCGCGGAAACCAGCAAAGAAGATGCTGTCCTCCAGCTGCGGAGCCACTTCAAAGCAAGAGAAAGCCCATGTGTCGTCGTGCGGAGCACTTAGATTTATCAGCCCGTTTTCATCAAACGAGATTTCCACCGACGGATGGATATGAAAACGCACGGCAACATTATCGCGGCCATTGGCTTTCAACGCTTTGGCATCGCCACGATAGAAACGGTCGGCACCCTGAATGACACTCCCATTATGTGAAAGCACAACACGGCGTTCATGAAAAATACCGAACAAGCGAACATAGCCATCATGGTTCGCGACAAAACCTTGCCGCCCCTGATCTTCCACACGGTCGCGTTGAACGCGGGTCGGGCCGGCAACGATTGGTGTGCCAATCATGCTGGACAGGCCGGTATTATTACTGAAACGGCATGATGACGTATCATTGATGGTGGCGGTCGAGTGTGCTGCAGTTGAGCGGCCTAGGGGACGAAATTCCGGCGGGCCGTAACGGTCGATGCCGGAATTCACAATATAGCGCTGACGCCCTGAGGACATTTCAAAGGCGAGGCAACCGGCATGGGCATCGCGCGAGGCCGTCACCGGCGGCGGCAGACCCGTATCGGCGATAATCGTGGTCGCCCCCATCGAAAGGCGTTCATAACCGGAATAGGGCGCGTGTGTCAGCGGTGAGCCTGCGGTTTCATCGTGGCGCAACACTGAAATGATGCGCTCAGACAAGGTCGGGCCAACACCATTAAACAGCGCAAGGCTACCATCCTGATGCCGGAAGAAACGCAATGCAGGTAACATGCGTTCGACAGCTTCAATCAGAGCTTTTGGTGGCGCTTCAGTGCCATTGGCATAGGTCTGACGCAGCGGCAGAAGATCGGCCAGCAATTCAAGGATCGTCACCGGATTGCGCGAGATATGCCCGCCATCAGGAAGGATTTGCCGTTTCAATTCATATTCGAGATTGCGGCGTGCGGCGCGCGCGGTCGGCGGCGAAACGGGTAGGGCAAGTGCTGCAAAGGCAAGCGCAATGCGCGCACGCAGACGTTCTTCGCCGTCATCCATGGCGGAGGCGACTGTGCGCAGATAACGCACTTGCATGGCAAGCGAACGCATAAACTTGCGATAAGCAGGTAGTTCTGCGCCAGACAAAATTAGATTGGAATGCTGCAGCCAGGCGATGATGCGCTGCGCCGTTACTTCCGGCGACCAGGCAAGACCGCCGATGCGTTTGCCATAAAAACGCATCCAGTCATCGACCAGTGCGCGCGCGTTTGCGGTGGCAAGTTCGCTGTTGGCACTTTTGAGATGCCTGAGCCAGCCAAAGCCCTGAAGGGCGGCTTCCCATTCCGGTGTTGGTGGTTCGACTGCGAAAGGCGACATGCCGCCGGTTTCGACAAGCCGACCAGCCAGCGCGAAACGACCGTGGTAGAATTCCTGTGCCAATTGTGGATCGGCAACGCGGAGATCGGGGGGAGCAATCAGGATGCGTTCCGGCGTGAAGCCGGTGAAACGCCAGCGGTAAAGCGGGCCCATGCGCAGGCGACGGCTAAACTTGCGCCAAGCCTGTGCAACAGCCAGTCCCCAAAGATGCGGGGTTTCGCTCAACGCGACTGCCACCCTCTCGTTCTCCGTATTCAAATTCATTCGCAATGGACCCGATAAGGCAGGTCCGTCCTTTCACGTCATGATGTATCGAAATGCCGGTTTCCGGACTTCGGAATCATGCATTCTTAGAATCGTCTATAATGGTGAATCGAGTGTTAACCATAATGGGTGCAAAGCACCCATTATGCCAAATCCATCGATTTTAATCAGCAATTGCTAACTGATTAAAGCGCGTCGCAATTTATCGTATTCAAGAGACGCGCTTTAAGTCGTTGTTTTCACGCATGTCGTTATCGGATTGAAGCGGTATCAGAAATTAGTCCAGTGGACTAATTTCCCCGCGCAGGCGATTCCCACTTTTCCGCGACATGCTTTAGGCCTTACGTCTGAAACGAGCGGCGAAAAAGCCGTCCATGCCAGCCATATTCGGATTGCCATCGAAATTTTCCGCAGGCAGATCGGCAGGGGTTGAGCGCAGGAAGCCTTCTTTGGTGACCAAGCCTTCAAGGCCGGGGCAATCGTCAAGCGTGATGGGATAGGCTTCAATGGCCGGATTTTTGAGCGCATTGCGGGCCATGTCCTCGCCCTCCTGCGGATGCAGCGAGCAATTGGAGAACAATATCGTGCCGCCGGGTTTCACAAGCGTGATGGCCTTCTCAAGCATTTTGGCCTGAAGGTTCGCGAGCTTCTTAATATCCTGCGGTGTTTTGGTCCATGGCACATCCGGGTGACGGCGCACGGTGCCAGTGGATGAGCAAGGCGCATCCAGCAATACGGCATCAAACAATGTATCCGGCTTGAAATCCATCATATTGCTTGCAACCGTGCGGGCTTTAAGGCCCAGACGTTCCAGATTGCCGTCTAGGCGCTTGAGGCGGTTCTCTGACATATCAAGCGCTGTCACATCAGCACCCTGAAGCACAAGCTGTGCTGTCTTACCGCCGGGGGCTGCACAAAGATCGGCCACGCGCTTGCCTTTGATGTCGCCCATCAGGCGCGCTGGCAAGCTTGCGGCGGCATCTTGCACCCACCAGTCACCCTCGGCAAAGCCGGGCAGGTCGGTGAGGTTGCCCGCAACCGTTTCAAGACGGACAGAACCGTTAGGCAAGGCTACACCGCCGAGCTTCTCTGCCCATTCCTTCGGATCACCTTTAACGGTGAAATCGATTGGCGGCTCGTAACCATGCATGGTCAAAATAGCTTCGGTTTTCTTCGGGCCATAGGAATCGATTAGGCTTCTTGAAAACCATTCCGGCACATTTTTTTCAGGCTGCAATGTGTGCTCGAGCGCGCGTTCTTTGTTACGCGACAGACGACGCAGAAGAGCGTTCACCAGACCTGCATATTTGCGATTGCGCGGGTCATAATTTGCCGCTTCAACGGCCAGATCAACCGCTGAATGATCGGGCAGGTTGAGATAGAAAATCTGCGCGACAGCAACATGCAAAAGATGCTTGAGCGCGTGGGCATTTTCCGGCAATGGCCGGTCGAGGCGTTTGTTGATGGCGCGTTCGATGGTGCCGCGATTGCGCAGTGCAGAGCCCAAAATAGCGCGAACGAGCGAACGGTCGCGTGGCTCAAGTGCGAGATATTGTGGATGGCCATGACTGTTGTCAGTCAGACCGTCAAGCGATGTGTTCTTTTCAATCACCGCACCAAGCAGGCGGGCCGCAGTCAGACGTGCAGCAAGACCGGGCCTTTGCTGTTCAGCACGGTCTGCGACGTAATCATGTGTCTGCGACTTGTTATTTCCACGCTTTGGCGCAGGTTTCTTATCGTTCACGCTGTTCTACTTTATCTAACGCTTGGGATGCGTTTTTACGACCACGGGCCTCGGTAGCCAGAATTGGAACCACCGCTGTTATTTTTGTCTGCATTACCACTAGTTTGCCCCCAAGGACCACTGTTTTGTGCAGGGGCCGCGTTTCGCTGCGTTATTCCCGCTGAGCGAATACCCATTTCAGCTGCCATCTGTTCGAGTGCCTGAATACGATTGTCGGTATCAGGGTGGGTCGAGAACAGATTGTCTGCACCACGTCCGCTTAGCGGATTGATGATGAACATATGCGCTGTCGCGGGGTTATGTTCGGCTTCTTCATTGACAACAGACTTGGCGCCACGCGCAATCTTGCCAAGAGCTGAGGAAAGCCAGAGCGGGTTGCCGCAAATCTCGGCACCACGACGATCGGCTGCATATTCGCGGGTGCGGCTGACGGCCATCTGCACAATCATTGCTGCAAAAGGCGCTACGATCATCGCGAGGATCGTGCCGATCACGCCGATGATGCCATTGCCGTTTTCGCGGTTTCCACCAAGGAAGAAAGCGAAATTGCCGAGCATGGAAATCGCACCGGCAAGCGTTGCCACGATTGTCATGGTCAGCGTATCGCGGTTTTGAACGTGCGCCAGCTCATGCGCCATCACGCCTGCGACTTCTTCGGGCGTCAGCCGGTTCAGTAGGCCAGTCGTGGCTGCAACGGCTGCATTTTCAGGGTTGCGACCTGTGGCAAAGGCGTTGGGCTGGTCTTCATGGATGATATAGACCTTCGGCATTGGCAGGCCCGCATTGGCAGCAAGCCCCCTGACCATGCGATAATAATCGGAGCCGGAACGCTCATCCACTTCCTGCGCATTATACATGCGCAGCACCATTTTGTCGGAATTCCAGTAGCCAAACAGGTTCATCGCAACAGCGACCACCAGCGCGATCATCATACCGCCGCCGCCGCCCAGCAAATAGCCGATGCTCATGAACATGACTGTCATGAGAGCAATCAGCATGGCAGTTTTCGTCATATTCATGTGTCGAGATCTCCAGTTCAGCAACAGTTTACATCAATCGGGGTTTTGCTTACCCACGAAGTTTAACTATATGATGGGTATGGAACGTTACCGCTTCAATAATGGATTTGCCGCTTATGACCGATAAATTCAACGAAACAGAATTGAATGACAACGCTGATCGGCGCAAAATCGACACGCTGCCGCCAGCAGCTCAGCGCGCGTTAAAGGAAGCAGAAGAACGCCGCGCCGCCGAAAGCGCTGAAAAGCTTCCGCGCGAGATTGGCGGGCGCGGCGGTAAAGATCCAGCGCGCTTTGGCGACTGGGAGATTAAGGGGCGGACCATCGACTTCTAAGTTTGGGATATTTCCGTTTCTGCGGCCTGCAAATCGCGTTCTTCTGCGCTTCCGGTGCTCATGTACCCAAAAGTACACTCCGCTCCGGTTCTCGAAGACCACGATTTTCGGCATGCAGGAACGAAAATCTCATCAAACTAGGGCGCATTTACAGGCTCCGTTAATAAAGAAAAAGGCCGGGAAATCCCGGCCTGTTTTTATTTCTTGTTCTGGCGGTTTTCGATCAGATCATCCACGACGCCCGGATCGGCGAGTGTCGACGTATCGCCAAGCG
Source organism: Brucella pseudogrignonensis (assembly GCF_032190615.1). Taxonomy (NCBI): domain Bacteria; kingdom Pseudomonadati; phylum Pseudomonadota; class Alphaproteobacteria; order Hyphomicrobiales; family Brucellaceae; genus Brucella; species Brucella pseudogrignonensis. The sequence continues at coordinate 990,022 of NZ_JAVLAT010000001.1, read as the reverse complement.
AGCCGAACTCATCTTCAGCAATCTTGCGCAGGATACGGCGCATGATCTTGCCCGAACGGGTTTTCGGCAGGCCGGGTGAAAACTGAATCTTATCCGGCGTTGCGATAGGCCCGATTTCCTTGCGCACATGCTGTGTCAGCTCTTTGCGCAGGGCTTCTTCGTCCTGCACGCTTTCGCCGGTCATCAGCGTAACATAGCAATAAATGCCCTGTCCCTTGATTGGGTGCGGATAGCCGACAACGGCGGCTTCCGATACCGAATGGTGCGAGACGAGTGCCGACTCAATTTCCGCCGTGCCGAGGCGATGGCCGGAAATGTTGAGCACGTCATCGACGCGGCCGGTGATCCAGTAGTAGCCGTCCTCATCGCGACGGCAACCGTCACCCGTAAAATACTTGCCCTTATAGGTGGAGAAGTAAGCCTCGATGAAGCGCTTGTGATCGCCGTAAAGTGTGCGCATTTGGCCCGGCCAGCTGTCGATAATGCAGAGGTTGCCATCGACTGCGCCTTCAACGACTGCGCCTTCATTATCAACCAACTGTGGCTTTACACCAAAGAATGGGCGGGTTGCAGAACCCGGCTTGAGATCGGTTGCGCCCGGCAATGGTGTAATCAGAATACCGCCGGTTTCTGTCTGCCACCATGTATCAACGATTGGCGAATGCTGATCGCCGACTACGTTGTAATACCATTCCCATGCTTCCGGGTTGATCGGCTCGCCGACTGAGCCGAGAAGGCGCAGCGTGGAACGCGACGAGCGGGTAACAAAGTCATCGCCTGCGCCCATCAGCGCGCGGATCGCCGTTGGTGCAGTGTAGAAGATGTTGACATGATGCTTGTCAATCACTTCCCAGAAACGTCCCTGATCAGGGAAATTGGGGACGCCTTCAAACATCAGTGTTGTTGCGCCATTGGCCAGCGGTCCGTAGACGATATAGGAATGGCCTGTGACCCAGCCCACATCCGCGGTACACCAGTAGATGTCGCCGTCATGATAGTCGAAGACATATTGGTGTGTCATCGATGCATAGACGAGATAGCCGCCGGTGGTGTGCAGCACACCCTTAGGCTTGCCGGTTGAGCCGGACGTATAAAGAATGAACAGCGGATCTTCCGCGTTCATTGGTTCCGGCTCGCAGGTCGGTTCGACGCTTGCGACTTCCTGATGATACCAGAGATCGCGGCCCGGGCCCCAGCTGACCTTGCCGCCGGTGCGGCGTACAGTCAGAACCTTGTTGACGAACACATACTGCTTGGCGGCAATGTCGATAGCCGTGTCGGTGTTCTCTTTCAGCGGGACTGGCTTGCCGCCACGCACGCCTTCATCGGCTGTGATAACGAAAGTGGATTCGCAGTCAACGATACGACCTGCCAGCGCTTCTGGCGAGAAACCAGCGAAAACAACGGAATGCACTGCACCGATACGGGCGCAGGCCAGCATCGCATAGGCGGCTTCCGGGATCATCGGTAGATAGATGGTAACGCGATCGCCTTTCTTGACGCCGTGCTTTTTGAGCACATTGGCAAGGCGGCAGACATTTTCATGCAGCTCGCGATAGGTGATCTTTTTGTCGATATAGGGATTGTCGCCTTCCCAGATAATCGCAACCTGATCGCCACGGCTTTTCAGATGACGGTCGATACAGTTGTAGGAGATGTTGGTGACACCGTCCTCATACCACTTGATCGAAACGTCGCCGTTGAAATCGGTATTCTTGACTTTGGTGAAGGGTTTGAACCAATCAATCCGTCGGCCGTGCTTGGCCCAGAATCCATCCGGGTCGGTCACGCTCTCATTATACCATTCGAGATATTTCTCGTTGTCGATGAGCGTGTTTTTCTTTGCCCCCGGCAGTACAGGGTAAAGCTTTTCCGACATGTCGTCCTCCTTGCTGTCCGGCGATCCTCCCGCCGTAATCGATAGCTCGCATCGGGGCGAAGCTATCGCCAGACTCATCTACATTCCGTCTGGCTCAACGTAAATTAGACATTCGGATCGACTATGGTCCACAGTGACGCAGCACGAAAATATGATCAGCGTGGCAGCACTCATACCTAGACGATGCTAACATATTGTTTTTACTTTTTAAAAACTAATTTCTGCAATTATAATTTCTGTGGGGTTCGCTGAATGTTCACAATGAGATTCCTATAAAAAGGGGAAATCGCCATGACGACATCCGCTTTTGTTGCGAAGTCTGCTTTTGAATTACAGCTTGCCGGTTACGGTCTGACAACGGCAAAGCTTTTCTACCATATGCCTGATCATCCGCATTTGCTGCAGCTTTTTGTCTGGCAGGATTATGATCTCGCACCGGAATTTCCGGTGCTGCATCATTTCATAGAATTCTGGAAAGAAAAGATTGATGGCCCGCTGCATTCGGTTGTCTATGCGCATTGCAAACTGCTGGGGCCATCAGACTGGAAAAATGTGCGTGGAGAAATCAGTTTTCATTAACGGGATGTACTGGAGATTTGAACGGAATTTTTGAAAAAACAATGGGATGCTGAGACGAGGATCCTCGTTTATGAAAAAAGGGATGGTCAAAAATTTAACCATCCCTTCATTTAGATATTAAATCGAATTACCAGTTCACGCGAAAGCCCACATTTCCACGAAGAGAGTAGTTGGCATCGATCTGTTTGAACGGACTAGCGATTGCTGCTTCGCCAAACAACGCGTATTTATCGTCAAAAAATGCGTAAGTTCCGCCAAAGCCTAATTCGCCCCAGGTCTTGTCTTCATTTCCTATATAAATCAGTTCATCCGATATATTCATTTTCGTTGAGCGGTCTAAAAGCTCGCGATAAATATTTGTGATACTGTAAGCGTTGGTGCGCGACGTGTATCCATTTTTATCTTGCCAACTGGCTGAATATTGAGCGGATAGTCCAATACGAGCGGTTAAGGACGTTAGTTTTTCAAAAGAAACATCTGCATTATAAGGGTCGGTAAAATCATCAAGGCTTGTTTGAGCCCATGTTAGCTGCGCTTGCGGAGTCCATGACCAGCGATCATCGATCACTATTCTTTGGCCAGCTTCGAGGCTTAACGCCAATGCTTTTCCCTTCGTATCGGTTATCAAAGAGCGATTGAGAGTTTCAGATGAAATATCGCTTTTCGACCAAGAATGCCGGGCTTGGCCATCAACATAAAAGCCGTCGTTGGAAAGCCAGGTAAGGGCTGCGCCGACACCGTAGGAGTTGATGTCGACTGTGCCATTGCCAAAATATGATGTGACACCCGCCTTGGCAGTATCATATTGAAGCCAGACGCCTGCAATCACTTTACCATAAGTACTCTCCAGGACTTGGTTATCAATGCCAGCGCGTAAACTCCACTGATCTGACCTATATTTGTTGTTCGTCGTTGAGTTTTGAAGTTGGTTGCGGGTGTGAGCGGCCTCGACGCGCGCCCATATGAGGCCTGCATCCGTCAGCACTTCTTTCAGTGCAGGATCTGGAGCTGATTCTGTATCTGTACCCAGCCCATCGCCTTGGGAGATTTTATGCGCTGAAATGCCTGTCCAATACCGATTTCCAACGCGCTCCCGCATTGTAGGGAGTGTATTGAGGCTATGAATTATATGAGCGTAGGACGAGTATAGTGGGACACCGGGTTGATAGATGTCCGAGTTGGTTGAGCAAGAGCCAGGCTGTTCTGTCGGAGTGTTTGGTGAAGGGCAAGGTCGGCAAGGCTGTCGGGAAGGATTGCTTGGCGTCACGCATGGCTGGCAAGGTTTTGAAGGTTGGCCTGGCTCTGGAGTTGGGCAGACCTCCTGAGAAAAATTACTTCGCAGGTACCAATTGCCATCCGCAGGATCTGTAACGCTTCCTTTTTGAAGTACATATGAATGAGCGCCGGCGACAACCGCGGGCGTCCCAGAAGGAAGATTATAATCACCTACAAGGTTAAATCTTGCATCAGATTCTCCTTCAACTCGAATAACTTCGATGCCTTTTACCGTGTCGCCGCCTGAGCCAGACATATTCCAGATTAATAGTTTGCTTTCCCCAACGGTATCACCAAGCACGATCAAGCGGTCAGTTGTTGAATTGTCGTCTCCCAGGGCGGCTTTTAGTAAAACACTGCTCCCGTTGAGGCCCAGGTAACCTTTAGTTATTGTGATTTCGCCGTAATTCACAGAATCGCCTGGCGCGATTTTACCGGCGGTTATGAGGCTGTTGATTTCAGCGGACCCTGACAGCATAGCGTATGAACCAACTGACATGAGACCTCCCAAGCTGCCGTATAGGGACAGTATACCAGAGGAAACTCGTGTTATGCCTGTAAAGCCTTCACTTTGCGTCGACCAAACAGCATTTCCTGTTCCATCGAAAGCTATGTTGCCTTGTCCAGCAACCATGTGCTCGATCCAGAACGTATCCGATCTATTGAAGCTCAGCGCCGCATCTTTATGAATTTCGATATTGCCTATTATGCTTCCGTTGTTGCCGCCGTTTCCAATTTCCAACTCGCCGTCTTCAATATAGGTGTGACCCGTATATGTGTTCTCTGCTACAAGTGTCAGGCGGTGTTCACCTGATTTCTGCAATTCGCCTTCGCCTTGGATTTCGGAATAGATTATGCCGTCAGATGTATTGGTATAGATGACACCATCATTTTCAGTTAAAATTATTGAGCGGTTTATTTGAAGAGGAGTATCGGAACCCCCAGGTTCTTCATCCCATGCCCTAAGCTCTAATGTGCCTCCGTCAAGCGTTAGTGTTCCATTGAATGAACCGAGATTCTCGTCTTTGTCGATAGACAAAAACCCATGTTTTACGATCCATGGGGTCAAAGCATTTGTTTCGCCCACTAAATACCATGTGCTTTCGCCAGTTTTAGAAAAATAATCGAACCCTTGATACTGTTTATCGTCACCTATGTTTACAACCTCGAAGGAGGCTGTTTCTTCTCCAGCGAGCTCTAATGTATTTCCGCGCGCGGTAGATTTTACAATTCCAAAAATGCGGGAGTTTTTCAGTATAACTAGTTTGTTATTTTCGCCATCTATAAGTATTGCTTTTTGATCTTCGCCTTCGTAAGCACTCTTAATAATACCATTGTTGGAAATTATATTATTTTTTCCATATACAGCAATGGCGTAGCCCCCTAATTCCTGATTTGCGTTTTGATTTAATCCCCCATATATTTCTCCACTGATTGTATTTTCAAGATGATTATTGCCAAGCAATTCGACGCCATTTCCGCCTTTATTGATGGAGGGATGCGATGAATCATCGGTAGATATGCCTTGAAGTCCGCCCATTCCGCCTTTTATGTATTTGTTGTTAATTAGCTGCGAATCTTTGCCTATTAATACGCCAACGCCGCCATCGCCGCCTTTGCCTACGATGGCGGTTTCACCGACGCTGTTGCCGCCGCTGCCGCCATTGCCGCCAATTATGGTGCCGTTGTTTATTACCAGCGATTTATAGATATAGACACCTGCTCCACCATTGCCCCCACTTCCGCCTGCTCCAAGTGCGAGGGCAGCATTGCCTCCGTTTCCTCCGTTTCCTCCTTTAATGGTTGTATTGATATCGACCTCTAAATAGTCCCCGCTGTCTTCATCGCCGATAATAATTCCCGTACCGCCTCCACCACCTCCTCCGCTGGTTGCTCTATCACTTATTGCATTGATTGTTCCTGAAAGGCCTTCGCCGCCGATCACGTTATCATCAAGTGGCCCGGATTCGTTGATTAGTCGTCCGCGTAATCCGCCGTCGCCGCCATTTGATCCTCCTCCATTTCCCCCGTCGCCTGCTTCCCCGATTACCCCCGGGAGAAAATTGCCGTCGACATATTTCCCTCATCGCCTCCTTTGCCTGCGCCATAGGGGGCGGGTGTTTGGGCGGAAACTGGAGGCGAAGCTAAAAATGCAATGGGAAAACTAAGCGCTGTTGAAAAAAGAATATGTTTCAATTTTATTATTTTTAAGTTTTTAGAATAATAATTTGGAATTGCAGACATGAAGACCTCGCAATATTATAAATATAAAATATATTAATGTTTATACTCAGATACGCAAATTCAACATGTGATTCTATTTGAAGATGAATTGTATGTAATATTTTTTTAAGTGTAAATATATATAATTTTTATGTTATATTTTAATATTTTTATTATAAATTGATGTAGTGTTGAATTATAAAAATAATATTTTTACATTTTCTTTGTAGTTATAGTTACGTTAGATATATAAAACGCAGCTTGATTATTTAATATTCTTGTTAATTTGGCAGAGCGATGAATTGGTTATCCGACATCAGAGGTGATTGCCGTTTCATCATTTCCGACCCCGATGTCCGCAACACGCTTGCGCTTTCACAAACACGCGCCATCAATACGGCAGTGGGATGCATTATCGGTATGATCACGATCTGACTCGTGGGATATTCGCCGGTTGCCAGTCTGTTTGGAGAGGCGTTCACCGTCTTCATGATCCTGATGACCGATCGTTATCCGTTCAATTGGCGTCTGGCGCCCGCAACCGTGCTGATTGTAATGGATGCGGGACGCTTTTTGCAAACAAGCAGTAAGGAGCTTCTGCTTGCGCTCACGTGATTAATGGCAATCGCATTCGGTGGTGTGGTGGCAATTACTTTGACTTGGATTTACACCCAAATAATAGAGCGGGTGAGGGCACATCGGCGCCCAACTCCCCCTCAAGCCGAGGGTGAATAGCTCCGTTCGCCAAAAATTGCTGAGCCAACGCGCACAGATGTCGCGCCAAAACCAACTGCGATCTCGTAATCGCCCGACATGCCCATGGAGAGCTTTTCGACGCCTGCGTCGCGGGCGATCTTTTCCAGCAGTGCAAAATGCGGCCCAGGATTTGCATCCGCTGGCGGAATACACATCAGACCTTCTATTAAGAGGCCGTGTTCCGTGCGGCAGCGTTCGACAAAGGCAACAGCCTCTTTTGGCGGTATGCCAGCTTTTTGTTCTTCAAGGCCGGTATTCACTTGTACATAGAGCTTTGGACTTTTGCCCTGCTTTTTGATCTCGACAGCTAAAGCGGCGGCGATCTTCTCGCGGTCCACAGTTTCAATCACATCAAACAGAGCAACAGCATCGGCTGCTTTGTTTGATTGCAGCGGTCCGATGAGATGTAATTCTATGCCGGAATAGGCTTCGCGTAAGCCGGGCCACTTGGCTTGCGCTTCCTGAACGCGGTTTTCACCAAACACCCGCTGACCGAGATCGAGCGCCGGGCGAATTTCATCTGCATCGAAGGTTTTGGATACGGCAACGAGTGTTACAGAGCCCTTTTTGCGGTGCGCTTCTTTCTCGGCATCTTCAATCGCGGTCTTGACCGTGTTCAGGTTCGAACCAATATCTGACATGAAACTCTCGCTTTCAGGCTTTTAAGTCCGCAAAAACTTGACGCTCTCGCCAATACGTGGTGAAGGTCGCCATTAAATATCGACTCTCCTTATTGCATCACCTTCGTACGAGTAAATACGCTCATGGCATCCGAACGTTATAATCCGCGTGTTGCGGAAGCACATTGGCAGAAAATCTGGGAAGAAAACCAGACTTTCGAGACTGACAACAGCGATCCGCGCGAAAAATACTACGTGCTCGAAATGTTCCCTTATCCGTCAGGGCGCATTCACATGGGCCATGTGCGTAACTATGCGATGGGTGATGTGGTGGCGCGTTACAAGCGTGCCAAGGGTTTTAACGTCCTTCATCCGATGGGGTGGGACGCATTCGGCATGCCTGCGGAAAACGCGGCCATGCAGAACAAGGTGCATCCGAAAGAATGGACCTATCAGAACATCGATACGATGAAGCGTCAGCTTAAATCCATGGGCCTGTCGCTTGACTGGTCGCGTGAGTTTGCGACCTGCGATGTCGAATATTATCATCGTCAGCAGATGCTGTTCATTGACCTGTATGAAAAAGGTCTGGTTACACGCAAGACCTCCAAAGTTAACTGGGATCCGGTCGACAACACCGTGCTTGCCAATGAGCAGGTGGTGGATGGTCGCGGCTGGCGTTCAGGTGCGCTGGTCGAACAGCGCGAACTGACGCAGTGGTTCTTCAAGATCACCGATTTCAGCGAAGACTTGCTGGCTGGTCTCGACACACTTGACCAGTGGCCGGAAAAAGTCCGCGTCATGCAGAAGAACTGGATCGGTAAGTCGGAAGGCTTGCAGGTTCGTTTCGCATTGAATGCGTCTACGGCCCCGGCCGGTTTCTCGGAAGTTGAGGTTTACACGACCCGCCCGGACACGTTGTTCGGTGCGTCTTTTGTTGCGATCTCTCCAGATCATCCACTGGCGAAGACGCTTGCTGAAAACAATGCTGAGCTGACCTCATTCATTGATGAGTGCCATCAGCATGGCACGTCGCTTGAAGCGCTGGAAAAGGCTGAAAAGAAGGGCTTTGATACTGGCGTTAAGGTCAAGCACCCGTTTGATGAAAACTGGGAGCTGCCGCTCTATGTCGCCAATTTCGTGCTGATGGAATATGGTACGGGCGCGGTGTTCGGCTGCCCGGCGCATGATCAGCGCGATCTGGATTTCGCCAATAAATATGCGCTGAAAGTCACACCAGTTGTTCTGCCAAAGGGTGAGGATGCTGCGAGCTTTAGCGTTGGCGAAACGGCTTTCACCGACGATGGCGTGATGATCAATTCGCGCTTCCTGGATGGTATGACACCGGAAGCAGCATTTGCTGAAGTGGCTGATCGTCTCGAAAAGACTGAGCTTGATGGTCGCCCGCAGGCTCAACGTAAAGTTCAGTTCCGTCTGCGCGACTGGGGTATTTCGCGCCAGCGTTATTGGGGTTGCCCGATCCCGATGATCCATTGCGAAAGCTGTGGCGTCAATCCGGTGCCGCGTGCCGATCTGCCGGTCAAGCTGCCAGATGATGTCGAGTTCGACCGTCCGGGAAATCCGCTTGATCGTCATGCAACATGGCGTCATGTGAAGTGCCCGAAATGCGGTGGCGAAGCGCGTCGCGAAACCGACACGATGGATACGTTCGTCGATTCGTCGTGGTATTACACACGCTTCACGGCTCCTTGGGAAAACGAGCCAACGGATCGTGCGGTTGCGGATCGCTGGTTGCCGGTTGATCAGTATATTGGCGGTGTTGAGCATGCGATCCTGCATCTGCTGTATTCGCGCTTCTTCACCCGCGCCATGAAAGTGGCTGGCCATGTCGGCATTGATGAGCCGTTCAAGGGCTTGTTCACGCAGGGCATGGTGGTGCACGAAACCTATAAGGCTGATGGCCAGTGGGTGGCACCTGCCGATATTCGCATTGAAGAATCAGACGGCAAGCGCATTGCGACTATGCTTGATAGTGGCGCTCCGGTTGAAATCGGCTCGATTGAAAAAATGTCGAAGTCGAAGAAGAATGTGGTCGATCCGGACGACATTATCTCGTCTTATGGAGCTGATACTGCACGCTGGTTCATGCTCTCCGACAGCCCGCCAGAACGGGATGTGATCTGGACGGAAGCGGGTGCCGAAGGTGCACATCGCTTTGTGCAGCGCGTGTGGCGTCTGGTTTCGGAAGCTGCTCCTGTTCTGAAGGATGTTGCTGCGAAGTCCGGTGCAGAAGGCGAAGCACTTGCTGTTACGAAAGCTGCGCACAAGACGGTTCAGGCTGTCGGCGATGACATTGAAAAGCTCGCTTTCAACCGCGCTGTTGCTCGTCTTTACGAGTTGGTCAATACGCTTGCTGCACCGTTGCAGCAGGTTGCATCTGGTCAGGCTGATGAGCAGCTGAAGGGTGCAGTGCGCGAAGCCACTGAAATGCTGGTTCTGATGCTGGCACCGATGATGCCGCATTTGGCTGAACAATGTGTGAGCGAGCTTGGTGGAACAATTGCTGGCGAGCAAACGATTGCCGCAACTGCGCCATGGCCGAAGTTTGATGCAGCGATGATCGTGGAAAACGAGATCGTTCTGCCGGTTCAGATTAACGGTAAGAAGCGTGGTGATTTGACAATCGCGCGCGACGCTGATCAAGCTACAATCCAGCAGGCGGTGCTCGAACTTGACTTTGTCAAGGCAGCCCTCGAAGGAGGCACGCCGAAGAAGATCATCGTGGTTCCGCAAAGGATCGTCAATGTCGTTGCCTGATCGCTTCATGACCGCTTTCAAGAGCCTCCGTGGTGTCGTTGTAGCACTGGGAGCTGTAGCTCTTCTCGCTGGCTGCACCGTGCAGCCGCTCTATTCGGGCGGCGGCAGTGCTGGCAGCACCATCGGCGGTAGTGTGACGCCGGATATGCGCTCGAAGCTGGCATCGATCTCGGTCGAGCCGGTGAACGACATTTATGGTGTTCAGGTTCGCAACCGGCTGATTTTTTTGCTTTCGGGCGGTGCTGGCGAGCCTGCAAATCCGGTCTACAAACTCCGTCTTGGTCTGAGCAAGTCGGTCACGTCATTTGTCAGTGTTGATATTGGCGATCAGACTGATCGCACGGGCCGTCCATCGGCAGGTACGGTCAATGCAAAGTCCAACTTCGTGTTGTTTGATAAGGACGGCAAGCCGCTGAAAGCTGGCACGCGTACAGTCGGCGCATCCTTCGACCGTCCGCGTCAGGAATTCGCTAACCTGCGTGCAGAGCGTGATGCGACCAAGCGTGCTGCCGAAGAACTGGCCGAGCAGATTTATCTCGCCATCGCGATGCAGATGTCGAAGCTCTGAGCGGATTAGTTCGTTGAATTATAAAAGGCGGCGCATCTTGTGCCGCCTTTTGCTTATCTGACAGAGGAAATTATGCGGCTCGTTTCATTCTCAGCAAAAGGCTATCGTTCACTTCGGTCTGTCCGGTTTGATCTCGGACAGGTTACGGTTTTTGTTGGTGAAAATGGTGCCGGGAAATCCAATCTCTATCGCGCCCTGCAATTGGTGAAGGCTGCCGCCCAAGGTACGTTCTCAAATGAAATTGTCCGTGAAGGTGGCATGCAATCCGCCATGTGGGGCGGTGTGCGGCGCAAGCAGGAGTCCGCCCGAATCATTCTTGAAGCCGAGTTTGAAGACGAACGGCTTGCCTCGCGCTTGTCTTATCGTGTCGAGGCTGGTCTGCCGCCGCCGGTATCGGGTGCATTTCCGTTCGAACCACAGATCAAGCAAGAGCAGCTTAATCTCGATACCGGGCGACGTCCTGTTGATCTCATGGATCGCAAAGGACCTGCGGTTTTTGCGCGCGACGGGGAGGGGCGGCGAACCGAACATCCAAGTCGTCTTTTGACGTCGGAGAGTGCATTGTCGGTGCTTGGACAATCCGGGCATTATCCTGAGATCGGTGATCTCGCGGCGCAAATGCGCGGCTGGCGTTTCTATCATGGTTTCAGAAGTGACCGCGATGCACCTATGCGTCAGCCATCAATCGCAGCAACCGCTTCGATGCTCGATGAAGACGGCAACAATCTCGCTTCGGTCTTTGCGACGCTTGCGCATATCCGTCAGGATACGGTTGATCTCGGTGAGTTGATTGCAAGTGCGCTTGAAGGCGCGAAGCTCGATACCCCCTATCCGCAAGAGACGGCGACATTTGGTCTGAGTTTCCCAGCTTTTCCGCATCGCGTGTTTCGTCCGGGTGAATTGTCCGATGGGCAGATACGTTTGCTGGCTTTGGCTGGTGCGCTTTTGTCTTACCGCTTGCCACCTTTGATTGCTTTGAATGAGCCAGAGGCAAGCCTGCATCCCGATATGATACCATCGCTTGCTAAGATGATCGCGCGCGCTTCTGAGCGCAGCCAGATATGGGTGGTGACACATTCGGCTCGGCTTGCTGAGGCGATTACCGAATATTGCGGTAGCAGGCCGATCCGTGTCGCCAAGCATGATGGCGAAACGGAACTTGGATAAACAAAAACGGCGGATCACTGATCCGCCGTTTTGTATTTTAATCAGCGAACTGATTAAGCGATTTTCTGGCCAGTCTTTGCCCAGTCGGCGAGGAATGTTTCGAGGCCCTTGTCGGTCAGCGGATGCTTGACGAGTGCCTTTAGTGTTGCTGGTGGTGCAGTAACAACGTCTGCGCCGATGAGAGCAGCTTCCTTGACGTGGTTTACGGTGCGAACCGAAGCAGCCAGGATTTCGGTACGGAAATCGTAGTTGTCGAAGATGGTACGGATTTCAGCAATCAGTTCCATGCCGTTGATGCCCATATCATCGATACGGCCGATGAATGGCGAAACGAATGTAGCACCAGCCTTTGCAGCGAGCAGAGCCTGATTGGCTGAGAAGCAGAGCGTCACGTTGGTTTTGTGACCATCGGAGGTCAGTGCCTTACAAGCCTTGAGGCCATCGAGCGTCAGTGGCAGCTTGATGCAGATATTGTCTGCGATCTTGGCAATGACTGCAGCTTCCTTCATGATCTGCTCATATTCTGTTCCAGCAACTTCAGCCGAAACCGGACCCTTGACGAAGGAGCAGATTTCTTTGGTTACTTCAAGAATATCGCGGCCGGACTTCAGGATCAGCGATGGATTGGTGGTCACGCCATCAACCAGACCGAGATCGTTGAGTTCGCGGATTTCCTTGACGTCCGCAGTGTCGACGAAAAACTTCATAACAGCGTTCCTCCATAATGAGCGCGGGTTAGGGGATTTAAATTGATTTAAATCCGGCAAGGTGGCTTTTCTTTAGCGCAAAGCCGCGCCAAGGTCACGCTATCATGTCGAAAGATTCGCACGATATTTTGAGCCTGTTTGCGGAGCCCACCCAAAGCGTGGTGCCGGTGCTTGTACCTATGCCCGCAGAGCGTCCTTATTCTTATATGGTGCCGGCTGGAATGCATGTCCAGCCCGGTTCGATTGTGCGCGTGCCTTTGGGGCCGCGCGAGGTTGCGGGCATTGTCTGCGATGGCGCAACCGATGCGGTGGATTCCAAAAAACTACGCGCGATCACGGAAGTTTTTGATTGCCCGCCTGTCGATGGCGAAATGCTGCGCTTCATGCGCTGGGCCGCAGATTATACGCTTTCGCCGCCCGGAATGGTGGCGCGGATGGTGTTGCGCGCGCCTGCGGCCTTTGATCCTGAGCCAAAAGTACCGGGGATTCGTTACAATGGTAGTGAGCCAGAACGCATGACTGGTGCCCGTGCTCGCGTGATGGAACTGGCACGCGATGGGCTTGCCTGGACGCGTTCAGGCCTTGCGCACGCTGCCGGTGTCTCGCTGACGGTTGTGGATGGTTTGAAAACGCAGGGCGTGTTCGAAGAAGTCATGTTGCCTCCGCCCGCAGTGGTGGCCACGCCTGACACGAGTTATGCGCGAGCAGCACTTTCGGAAGATCAACAAGCGGCTGCTGAAATGCTAGCCGAATCAGTTGAGGCCGATGCGTTTTCCGTATCGCTGCTTGATGGCGTGACCGGATCAGGCAAAACCGAAGTTTACTTTGAAGCTGTGGCCAAGGCGCTTGATCAGGGTAAGCAGGTGCTGATTCTCCTGCCTGAAATTGCACTGACGCAGCAGTTTCTCGACCGTTTTCATGATCGTTTCGGCTCAAAACCTGCGGAATGGCATTCTGATCTTGCACCGCGCACGCGGGAACGCGTCTGGCGGCAAGTGACAGAAGGCACAGTCCGGGTCGTTGCCGGTGCGCGTTCGGCATTGTTTTTACCATTCAAAGAACTTGGCCTGATCGTGGTCGATGAAGAACATGATCCGGCTTACAAGCAGGAAGATCGCGTCTATTACAATGCGCGGGATATGGCCGTGGTGCGTGGTCATATTGGTGGTTTTCCGGTGATACTGGCGTCGGCGACGCCATCTATCGAGAGCCAGGTCAATGCTGATCAGGGGCGATACAGGCGAATCAAGCTTTATGGTCGTTATGCGGAAGCGGCACTGCCGACACTGAAAACCATTGATATGCGACGGTCGCCGCCGCCGCCGGGGCGATTTTTGTCGCCAGCGCTCACAGAAGCTGTGGGTAAAACAGTGGAACGCGGTGAGCAGGCGCTGCTGTTTCTCAACAGGCGCGGTTATGCGCCGCTTACGCTGTGCCGTGTCTGCGGCCATCGTTTTCAGTGTCCGCAATGTTCCAGCTGGCTGGTCGAGCATCGCTTTCGCAATCAGTTGATGTGTCATCAGTGTGGCTATCACGAGCCAGTGCCGGAAGCCTGCCCGGAATGCGGTACGCTTGATCATCTGGTCGCTTGTGGCCCCGGCGTGGAGCGGATTGCGGAAGAAGTAGCCGCAACCTTCCCGGATGCGCGAATCATTGTGCTGTCATCGGATATGGCGGGTGGTGTGAAGCGTCTGCGGCTTGAACTGGATGCCATCGCCAAGGGTGAGGCGGATATTGTGATCGGCACGCAGCTTGTCGCCAAGGGGCACAACTTCCCCAATATGACGCTGGTGGGCGTGGTGGATGCCGACCTTGGGCTTGCTAATGGCGATCCACGCGCTGTTGAACGCACATTCCAGTTGCTCAATCAGGTGACGGGTCGTGCAGGACGAACAGGCCGCAAAAGTCTCGGCCTTTTACAAACCTATCAGCCTGATCATCCAGTGATGAAGGCTATTATTAGTGGCGATTCGGAAGCCTTTTATGCACGCGAAATCGAAGAGCGGGAGCGTAGTGTTCTGCCGCCTTTTGGGCGTCTCGCGGCACTCATTATCTCTGCGGATAACCGGCCAGACGCCGAGAACCATGCGCGAGCGTTGCGCCGTGCAGCCCCCGCATCACCAGAGATTTCTGTGCTAGGACCAGCAGAGGCACCACTTGCGATTGTGCGTGGGCGCCATCGCTTCCGTATCCTCATTCACGGCACAAAACGCGCAGATATTCAAGGGTTTATCCGTGCTTTGTTGGCTGCTTCTCCAAAAGAACGCGGCTCGATCCGGGTGAATATTGACATTGATCCGCAAAGCTTCCTTTAGGCACCTGATATTTTGGTTATGCTGGCCTGCAAACGGCGTCTTCGTGCGCTTCCGGTGCTCACGTACTTCAAGTACGCTGCGCGCCGGTTCTCCTAATCCACCGTTTTCGGCCTAGCAAAACCAAAATCTGCGCTGTCTAACCACCTCAGAGAGCAGGCATGACAACAAGCCCTGATTTCAGCTACAGAGTGCAAGATTGATAAGAGGATAAAATCTGATGGAATTCTATCTTCCTGCGACAACTGGCGAATGGCTTGCATGGAGTGCGGCAGTCGTAACAGCGCTGGCCGGTGTCGTCATGTTGTTTGCGCCTGGCATTACCATGAAGCTGCTGCGTCTTCAGCCGATCAATGCACGCCCGGAAGCTTACAGCTCCATTCGCGCAGTGCTTGCTGGTCCATATCTGGGTGTAGGGCTCGGTTGTTTGATTTTTGCACAGCCATTTTTGTGGGTTGTGCTTGGGGCTGTTTGGGGATTTGCGCTGTTCGGACGCTTCATTTCGATGATGTCGGACAAAGGTGCAACTTTTTACAATATCATCGCTGCCGTTATCGAATTTGCACTTGCTGCCGCAGCTCTGCTTTACGCTTTTGGCTTTATCAGCTGAAGTTGGATTGCTGTGCTAAAAAGCATCATGCTTGATTAGTGAGCTTAGTCAGTCGTTTTCTAACCTAAAATAGCGGCAAAACTTACACAAAAGTGCGGGATTCGCGTGTTGCGAGTCCGGTTCGTCTATGCTAGACGGCAATCACATTTCGGTGTTGTCGCGCTCGCGCGTCAGGGGTTCCCCGGAAACATTCAATAAAATCATCTGCTTGGGCCATTTGGTCCTGCTGAACTCCCAAAAAGATGGTTTCAACGTAGAGAGCAGGTTGTTCGTGGCAGAAACGTCTTCGCTCATTTCAGGTGTCGCACAGCGCTACGCCGGATCGTTGTTTGAGCTTGCGCTCGATGCAAAATCCGTTGCTGCTGTGGAAAAAGATCTTGGCCGTTTCGAGGCGCTTCTGAGCGGAAGCGAAGACCTGAAGCGTCTGATTTCCAGCCCGGTCTTCAATGCAGAAGACCAGCTTCACGCCATTGGCGCGATTGCTGATAAGGCTGGCATCAAGGGTCTTGTCGGCAATTTCCTGCGCGTCGTGGCGTCTAATCGCCGCCTTTTCGCGTTGCCTGGCATTATCGCCGCTTTCCGTGCGATTGCAGCCGAACATCGCGGTGAAATTTCCGCCGATGTTATCTCTGCGCACGAATTAACTGCTGCACAGCAGAACGAATTGAAGGCAACGCTGAAGGGCGTCGCCGGCAAGGACGTGACGATCAATGTCACCGTCGATCCTTCGATCCTCGGCGGGCTTGTCGTCAAAATGGGTTCGCGTCAGATCGACACGTCCCTTCGCACAAAACTTTCTTCTCTCAAGCTTGCACTGAAAGAGGTCGGCTGATGGACATCCGCGCCGCGGAAATTTCCGCTATCCTGAAAGAGCAAATCAAGAACTTCGGCAAGGAGGCTGAGGTCTCCGAAGTCGGTCAGGTTCTGTCCGTTGGCGACGGTATCGCCCGCGTTTACGGTCTGGACAATGTTCAGGCTGGCGAAATGGTCGAATTCCCTGGTGGTATTCGCGGCATGGCGCTTAACCTCGAAACCGACAATGTCGGTGTGGTTATTTTCGGCGCCGACCGTGACATCAAGGAAGGCGACGTCGTCAAGCGTACCGGCGCGATCGTTGACGTTCCAGTCGGTCCAGGCCTGCTCGGCCGCGTTGTCGATGCTCTCGGCAACCCAATCGACGGCAAGGGTCCAATCGTTGCTACCGAACGTCGCCGCGTCGACGTTAAGGCGCCGGGCATCATTCCGCGTAAGTCGGTTCATGAGCCAATGTCGACCGGCCTCAAGGCTGTTGACGCTCTGATCCCTGTTGGTCGTGGTCAGCGCGAGCTGGTCATCGGTGACCGTCAGACCGGTAAAACCGCGATCATTCTCGATACTTTCCTGAACCAGAAGCCAATCCACGACAACGGCCCGGACAGCGAAAAGCTTTATTGCGTTTACGTTGCTATCGGCCAGAAGCGTTCCACTGTTGCTCAGTTCGTTAAGGTTCTCGAAGAACGCGGCGCTCTTGAATATTCCGTCGTGATCGCGGCTACCGCTTCTGATCCGGCTCCGATGCAGTACCTTGCACCATTCGCAGGCTGCGCTATCGGCGAATATTTCCGTGACAATGGCCAGCACGCTCTGATCGGTTATGACGATCTTTCCAAGCAGGCTGTCGCTTACCGTCAGATGTCGCTTCTGCTTCGTCGTCCTCCGGGCCGTGAAGCGTATCCGGGCGACGTTTTCTACCTTCACTCGCGTCTTCTCGAGCGCGCTGCGAAGCTCAACGACGAAAACGGCGCTGGTTCGCTGACGGCTCTGCCAGTCATCGAAACGCAGGGTAACGACGTTTCCGCGTTCATTCCGACCAACGTGATCTCGATCACTGACGGCCAGATCTTCCTCGAAACCAACCTGTTCTATCAGGGTATCCGTCCTGCTGTTAACGTGGGTCTGTCGGTTTCGCGCGTTGGTTCGTCCGCTCAGATCAAGGCCATGAAGCAGGTTGCCGGTTCGATTAAGGGTGAACTCGCCCAGTATCGTGAAATGGCAGCATTTGCTCAGTTCGGTTCGGATCTTGATGCTTCGACACAGCGTTTGCTTAACCGCGGTGCACGTCTGACCGAACTTCTCAAGCAGCCACAGTTCTCGCCGCTCAAGACGGAAGAACAGGTTGCCGTGATTTACGCTGGCGTGAATGGCTATCTCGACAAGATCGCCGTCAACCAGGTTGGCAAGTTCGAAGCGGGTCTTCTTTCTTCGCTGCGCACCGAGCACAAGGATGTTCTCGACGCGATCCGCGATGAAAAGGCACTCACCGACAACATCAAAGCAAAGCTCAAGGCAGCGGTCGACGCGTTCGCCAAGTCTTTCGCTTGAACTTTGTGACGGGATGAACGGATGCCTTCACTAAAGGATCTGAGAAACCGTATCGCCTCGGTCAAGGCGACGCAGAAAATCACCAAGGCGATGCAGATGGTCGCCGCGGCGAAGCTGCGCCGTGCCCAGGAAGCTGCAGAGGCCGCACGGCCTTACTCGCAGCGCATGGGCGCCGTTCTCGCTAACATCGCGCAGAACGTGAGCGGTGAAGATGCACCGGCTTTGATGGCTGGTACAGGTAAGGACGACGTGCATCTGCTCGTCGTCGCGACGGCAGAACGTGGTCTTTGCGGCGGTTTCAACTCGCAGATCGCGCGTTATGCGCGTGATCATGCCCGCAAGCTCCTGAGCGAAGGCAAGACAGTCAAGATTCTGACGATCGGCAAAAAGGGTGCAGATATTCTGCGTCGTGAATTTGCGTCGTTGATCATCGACCATATCAATCTGCGAGAAGTCAAACAGCTTGCTTTTGTGCATGCCGACCAGATCGGCCACAAGATCATCGAACTGTTTGAACAGGGCGCATTTGATGTCTGCACACTGTTCTATTCCGAGTTCAAGTCGGTGATTGCACAGATCCCAACTGCACAGCAGATTATCCCGGCTTCGGCTGGTGCTACTGAGCAGGCAGGAACTGCAGGCGATGCGATTTATGAGTACGAACCTGATCCTGCGGAGATCCTGAGCACACTGATCCCGCGCAACATTTCGGTCCAGATTTTCCGCGCTCTGCTGGAAAATGTGGCGGGCGAAATGGGCGCGAAGATGAGCGCGATGGACAATGCAACGCGCAACGCGGGTGACATGATCAACAAATTGTCGATCACGTATAACCGTCAGCGTCAGGCTCAGATCACCAAAGAACTCATCGAAATCATTTCGGGCGCGGAAGCGCTTTAGAGTTAAGGTTCATCGCATGGTTTTCTCCGAAAGGTCTGCAACTTTTCGGGATCATGCTAACGGAAGGTAAAGGATCGATGGCAAAAGCAGCGACCCCGAAAACTACCGCCGCGGCCGAAGCAAAGCCAGCAGCGGCAAAAGCTCCAGCCAAAAAGGCTCCTGCAAAGACTGCTGCCACTAAGGCCGATGCAGCTCCGAAGGCTGCAACGACAGGCGCAGTTGGCAAAATTACACAGGTTATCGGCGCTGTTGTCGACGTACAGTTCGAAGACGGTCAGCTTCCGCTGATCCTTAACGCTCTGGAAACTGACAACCTGGGTAGCCGTCTGGTACTCGAAGTTGCTCAGCATCTGGGCGAAAACACCGTTCGCACGATTGCTATGGACTCGACCGAAGGTCTGGTTCGTGGTCACGAAGTACGTGACACGGGCAACCCGATCATGGTTCCGGTTGGCGAAGAAACGCTTGGCCGCATCATGAACGTTATTGGTGAGCCAGTTGACGAAGCAGGTCCAATCAAGACCACTGCACGTCGCGCGATCCACCAGGAAGCTCCTGAGTACATCGAACAGTCGACCGAAGCTGAAATCCTCGTAACGGGCATTAAGGTTGTGGACCTTCTCGCTCCTTACGCAAAGGGTGGTAAGATTGGTCTGTTCGGCGGTGCCGGCGTTGGTAAGACCGTTCTCATCATGGAACTGATCAACAACGTTGCTAAGGCGCACGGCGGTTACTCGGTATTCGCAGGCGTTGGTGAACGTACTCGTGAAGGTAATGACCTTTACCACGAAATGATCGAATCGGGCGTTAACAAGCTCGGTGGCGGTGAAGGCTCCAAGGCCGCACTCGTTTACGGTCAGATGAATGAGCCACCAGGTGCGCGCGCTCGTGTTGCTCTTTCGGGTCTGACGGTTGCTGAAAACTTCCGTGACAAGGGCCAGGACGTTCTGTTCTTCGTGGACAATATCTTCCGCTTTACGCAGGCTGGTTCGGAACTTTCGGCTCTTCTCGGCCGTATTCCATCCGCTGTGGGTTATCAGCCAACGCTGGCAACTGACATGGGCGCGATGCAGGAACGCATCACCACGACGACCAAGGGTTCGATTACTTCGGTTCAGGCAATTTACGTTCCTGCCGACGATTTGACCGACCCTGCACCAGCAACGTCGTTCGCTCACTTGGACGCGACAACCACGCTGAACCGTTCGATTGCTGAAAAGGGTATTTACCCGGCTGTGGATCCACTTGAATCCACTTCGCGTATGCTCGATCCAATGATCGTTGGTGAAGAACACTACGCGGTTGCCCGTCAGGTTCAGGCAATCCTGCAGCGTTACAAGGCTCTTCAGGACATCATCGCCATCCTTGGCATGGACGAACTGTCGGAAGAAGATAAACTGACCGTTGCGCGCGCTCGTAAGATCGAACGCTTCCTGTCACAGCCGTTCTTCGTTGCTGAAGTGTTCACGGGTTCGCCAGGTAAGCTTGTTGCGCTCGAAGACACCATCAAGGGCTTTAAGGGCCTTTGCGCAGGTGAATACGATCATCTTCCAGAACCAGCCTTCTACATGGTTGGCTCGATTGAAGAAGCGATCGAAAAGGCGAAGAAGCTGGCTGCTGAAGCTGCTTAATGAATTGAATTTTCGGCGGGTTTTAAAGCCCGCCGAAAATGCCTGTTCATGTGTTTGAGTATGATCTTTTATCGAAGCTGTTTTGTTTTCGGGATCAGGCTCCAGAAATTTAAGTGAGAACCATGGCTCAAGCTTTCCAATTCGAACTCGTTTCGCCAGAGCGCCTTCTGCTTTCGGCTGAAGTGACGGAAGTTGTCATTCCGGGCAGCGAAGGCTACCTGACGGCGCTTGCTGGTCACTCGCCGCTGATGACGACGATCATGCCGGGTGTCGTTTCGGTTAAGCTGAGCGACGGCAAGTCTGACTCCTACGTGGTGTTTGGCGGCTTTGCTGACATTACCCCACAGGGCTGCACTGTGCTCGCTGAATCGGCAACGCATGTTGATGATGTCGATCCGGCTGATATTCAGAAGCGCATTGAAATTGCACGTAAGCATCTTGAAAATGCTACAAGCAACGAACATCGCACGAAGGCAGAGATTTTCCTGCACCAGCTGATGACGTTGCAGGGGTCGGTGCTTCCGGCCTGAAAAGGACAAGCTTCGGCTTCCCATTAAAAGAGAATTTGAAAAGGCGGACTTCGGTCCGCTTTTTTTATTTTGAACGGTAGAGCGACCTATACCATCACGGTTGCGTGAGGTGTCGAAGATCGCTTGAAAATAATATTCCGGCCTTTTATCTCATGATAGAATTGTTAGGCTGCTAATATAAAGGTTGATGCAATGAGCAGAGCAGAACTCAGCGCGGAAATGATCGATGCAATGGCGAAGGTCAACCGCAAGCTTCGTACTGTTTTTGATGCTCGTGTGAAGGAACGTGGCCTGACATTGGCACGCGCACGTACCCTGTTGACGCTGATTGAACAGGAAGGTCTTTACCAGAAAGAACTGGCAGAGGTGTTGGAGATTGAGAATGCTACGATGGTTCGTCTGATTGACGGGCTTGAACGTCAGGCATTTGTTGAGCGCCAAGCCGTTGAAGGCGACCGTCGTGCAAAACGCATCGTCATGACAGAAGAGGGTAAAGCGCTTGCACAGCAGGTTGTAGACCTTGCAGCTGAAGTGCGCGTTGATCTTCTTGAAGGCATCAGCGACGATGATTTAAACACAACGCTTCAAGTTATGCGGAGAATGTCGGACTCAATGCATAAAGTCAGCTAAAGGCATAAAGTCAGCTGACGCTGATCGCATATTTGTGATGTGATCGCTTATTGTTGCGATGTATTTGCCATTATTCTGACATGAGACGGCGCTTAATTTGAGCCGTCAAATTCATGGCGGAGCGTTGGAGATGCGTTACTCGTCGCAGGCACTGTTCGGCTTTATGGCCATATTTTCGATCATGACAGTTCAGAACATTGATATGGCACATGGTAGTCGGCATTCTTATGTGCAGGCTACCAACGACATTGGCACTGATGACGGAGTTATCTTCGATACCCGCTCGGTAGCAGATTCCGACGTGAGTTCTACTTCCTATTCAAATCGCCTGACGAACGCGGGTTGAAGTTTTGCATTACGGAGCCAGCGTGCGCAAATAGCTCATCAATTCGCTGGCGGTATCACTCGCGCGGTCTGGCTCTCGTGATATGATCGCTTCAATGAGTGTCGCGTGGGCACTTGCTGAGCCAACAATTCCTGTTGTTGGACGCAACCGGAACCAGAAACGACGGCTGTGTGTTTGCAATGGAGCTGCAAGGCGCGTGGCGAAGGGGTTACCGGCAGCGCTTCCCAACACGATGTCGAAGGCTTTGTCAGCATCAAGAAACAATGAAACATTATCAGTTGGGATTGCTTCTCGCATCGCATCGGCGGCAGTTTGTAGTCGTTCGTAATCGCGCTTGCTGCCGAAGCGCGCAGCGTCGCGAGCCAATACGCGCTCAACGCCTTCCCGGGCATCCAGAACCTTGTTGAAATCTTTTGGATCAATCGGCGCGATAGCAATGCCGGAACGTGGCCGCACTTCAACCAGTCCTTCCCATGCAAGCCGCTGGATCGCTTCGCGGATCGGGGTGCGACCCATGCCAGTCAATTCGATCAGCGTGCGCTCATTGACAATAGAACCCGGTTCCAGTTCCAGTGTAACGATCAAACGTTCCAGCACACGATAAGCTTGTTCAGCAAGGCTTTCGCTGCCCCAGCTGTCTATGAGGGTTATACTTTTGCTGGCTGCTTTATCACTAACACTTGCACGTTCCATGCAGTCGAAGCCTCATACTGATTGCGATTGACAGGTATCAAGCCTACAGATATATCTTTGATATATCAATTAAGAGCTGTTTGCCGTCGCAAAATAATACCGATAACGGTAAGGAGCGACTATCATGGATAACGGGCTTTTCGCATGGTGTCATTCCAAAAGATGCTGAATGATGGTCGTGCTAGCAGAGCAAAACTGTGCCAGAATTTTGTGCTGAGACGATGATGGCTGAAACGGTCGGGAGCCGTGCATTTATGAAATCTGATCCGAAGGCCTCGCACGACATTGTTATTATCGGCGGCGGGATCGTGGGCGTGGCGACGGCAGCATTGCTTGCAGAGGCGGGCCGTGATGTTCTGGTCATCGATAGAAGTGGCATTTGTGAGGAAACCAGTTCCGGCAATGCAGCAGCGCTCGCTTTTTCTGATATTCTGCCGATGGCTTCCAAAGGTGTGATGGGTAAAGTTCCGGGTTGGCTGATGGATCCGCTTGGACCGTTCACGATCCGCGCGTCGTATTTCCCAAAAATGATCCCGTGGCTTTATCGATTCTGGCGCGCTAGCAGCAAGCAAGCATTGGAAAAGACCACTGTTGCGCAGGGCCATATGATGCAGCTTGCTCAAAGCGAGATGTTGGGTCTGATTGATCGCGCTGGCTTGCGTGACCGTTTGCGTGAAGACGGCAACCTAGAACTTTATGAGAGTGAAGCCGAACTGAAGGCGTCTCAACCCGGATGGGATGCGAAAGCAAAAGCTGGTATCGCTTATGAGCATGTTCGCGGCGAGCGTTTGAAAGCATTGCAGCCGGGTCTCGACCCGCGTTTTGTTGCCGGAACCTTTGTTCCTGGCTGGAAGAATGTCAGTGATCCCAAGCTTTTTGGCCAGGCGATCTGGGCCTATGCCGAAAGCAAAGGCGCGCGTTTTTTGAAAGCCTCCGTGACAAGTGCACATGCAGTGAATGGCGGCGCAGTCGTTCGTCTCGATGATGGTTCGGAAATTGCAGCTTCACATCTGGTTCTCATGGCAGGTGCCTGGTCGAAGAAGCTTGCAAAAGGTTTTGGTGATGTTGTGCCGCTCGATACTGAGCGCGGCTATAACACGACGCTTCCGGTTGACAGCTTTGATGTAAAGCGACAGCTCACCTTCCCCGGTCATGGCTTTGTCGTGACGCCTATGGCTACGGGTTTGCGTGTTGGCGGTGCGGTTGAGTTTGGCGGTTTGGAACTCGCTCCTAACTATGCTCGCTCGGCTGCAATGCTGAAAAAAGCTTCACAGTTTTTGCCGCGATTAAAAACTGAAAGTGGACGCCAATGGATGGGATATCGCCCGTCCATGCCCGATTCCATGCCGGTCATCGGACGCGCCTCCGCTGGGGGTAATATTTACTATGGCTTCGGCCATGGCCATCTTGGCCTTACACAATCGGCAGCGACGGCACGCATTATTCGTGATCTGATTACGGGCAATGCGCTGGCGCTCGATATAGAACCTTTCAAGCCACAACGTTTTCGGAACTGACCATCATGGCAAGACATTCTTTTTTCTGTGTCGACGGACATACATGCGGCAATCCAGTGCGGCTGGTTGCAGGTGGTGGCCCAAATCTCGTTGGCGCCAACATGATGGAAAAGCGCGCACATTTCTTGCGCGAGTATGACTGGATTCGTACAGGCCTGATGTTTGAGCCTCGTGGCCATGACATGATGTCTGGCTCAATCCTTTATCCGCCGACACGCGATGACTGTGATGTAGCCGTTTTGTTTATTGAAACATCCGGCTGTTTGCCGATGTGCGGTCACGGCACGATCGGCACTGTTACCATGGCGATAGAGCAGGGGCTTATAACGCCGAAAGTTCCGGGCAAAATCAATCTCGAAACGCCTGCCGGTCTGGTTGCAATCGAGTATGAGCAGAACGGTCAATATGTTGATCGGGTGCGACTGACCAATGTTCCAGCTTTCCTTTATGCGGAAGCGATGGAGGTTGAATGCCCCGATTTAGGCACGCTTAAGGTCGATGTTGCCTATGGTGGAAACTTCTATGCGATTGTCGAGCCGCAAGAAAATTACACAGATATGCAAGATTATTCCGCGTTGCAACTTATTGCGTGGAGCCCGGTGCTGCGTGAGCGCCTGAATGCGAAATATAAATTCCAGCATCCGGAAATGGCGGATATCAATCGCCTTACGCATATTCTTTGGACAGGCAAGCCGAGACACCTGGAAGCGCATGCACGTAACGCGGTATTCTATGGTGACAAGGCAATCGACCGTTCCCCTTGCGGAACCGGCACTTCGGCCCGCATGGCGCAGCTTGCGGCCAAAGGAAAGCTCAAGCCGGGTGATGATTTTGTGCATGAATCCATCATCGGATCGCTGTTTCATGGCCGCGTAGAACGGGCCGTTGAAATTGGTGGCAGGACGGGAATCATCCCTTCAATCGCCGGTTGGGCACGCATGACCGGGTACAATACAATCTTCATTGATGACCGTGACCCGTTCGCGCATGGGTTCACTGTTGCGTAAAAGCGGTACGGCTGGCAAAAATAGGGTTCTCATCCCTACTTTTTGTCTGTGAAGCCTCGGGAAAAATATGGAACAACGCGCCTTAAATAGGAGAAAAATATATATACAAGGTGCTTTCTAGGGGACATAACTAGTTTGTGGAGGAAGTAAGACATTAGCCTTTTGTCTGAGACAAAAGGGGCTTGCAATCCTTAATACAGCCGTTAGGTGTAATTATCCGGGAAAAAAATGAAGGCGCACGAAATAATGATGCGTCAATAAAATCCCGGCAGAGTTAAATGGGTGGCTTCTCGATGGAATATTTCTTCCAGCAGGTGATCAACGGGCTCGCGCTCGGATCGATTTATGGCCTGATCGCCATCGGTTACACGATGGTCTACGGCATTATCGGCATGATCAACTTTGCACATGGCGATGTCTTTATGCTCGGCGCCTTTATGGCGCTGATTGTTTTTCTAATCATAACAACATTCATTGGCGCGCTGCCAATTGCGCTTATGCTGATGCTGATGATGGTTGTTGCAATGCTTCTCACGGGGCTGTGGAGCTGGACGATTGAGCGGGCCGCTTATCGGCCATTGCGCGGATCGTTTCGCCTGGCGCCGTTGATTACGGCTATCGGTATGTCGATTGCGTTGTCCAACTTCGTTCAGGTCACGCAGGGACCACGCAATAAGCCGGTGCCACAGTTGCTAAATGGCTCTTACAGCATTTTCGGAACCGATGTGACGATCTCGCTCAAGCAGATTGTGGTTATTGTTGTGACGGCAGTGCTGCTGACAATCTTCTGGTACATCGTCAACCGTACCTCGCTTGGCCGTGCACAGCGCGCCTGTGAGCAGGATCGCAAGATGGCTGCGCTTCTTGGCATCAATGTCGATCGCGTTATCTCGCTGACCTTCGTGATGGGTGCGATGCTGGCCGCTGTTGCGGGTACGCTTTATCTCTCCTTCTACGGTGTCATTTCCTTTGCTGATGGGTTCATACCCGGCGTTAAGGCCTTCACCGCTGCCGTTCTTGGTGGGATTGGCTCGTTGCCGGGCGCCGTTGTTGGCGGCTTGCTCATCGGTCTTATCGAGGCCTTGTGGTCAGCTTATTTCTCGATCGACTACAAGGATGTTGCCGCGTTCTCGATCCTGGCAATCGTGCTGATCTTCATGCCGTCCGGCATTCTTGGTCGTCCTGAAGTCGAAAAGGTGTAATCATGGCCGTACAATCAGGTCCACGCCCGGATTCCCTTTTTGCCCGGGCCATTCGTGAAGGGTTCATTGCCGGTCTTGTGGCTTTGGGACTTTTCATTCTCATCGTCGGTTTCAAAACCGATCAGAATATCAGCAATGAACTGGTGCTGACACAGCGCTGGGGTGCACTCGCGATACTGGTTGCGATTGCCGCCATTGGCCGCTTTGCTTTCATCGCGTTCCTGCAGCCCTGGCTTCAGGCGCGTAAGTTTGAAAAGGCAAGTCGGCCTATAGGTGCGGTCGAAGCGCCATCGTTCTTCCGCAGGCATTTCTCGCATTTCGGTGTTGCGTTCCTTTTTGCCTATCCAATCCTGATTGTTGCCCTCGTTGGCTGGCAGGGTTCGCTGAAATGGGTCGATAACTTCGGCGTCCAGATCCTCATCTACGTGATGCTGGCTTGGGGTCTTAACATCGTGGTTGGCCTCGCAGGTCTGCTCGATCTGGGTTATGTCGCCTTCTATGCCGTTGGCGCTTATTCCTATGCGATCTTGTCCGCTTATTTTGGTTGGTCGTTCTGGGTTCTGTTGCCAATTGCAGGTCTTTTGGCGGCAACATGGGGCGTGATCCTCGGTTTTCCAGTTCTGCGTCTGCGCGGTGACTATCTTGCTATCGTGACATTGGCCTTTGGTGAAATCATCAGGCTTGTGCTGATAAACTGGACCGAACTCACCAAAGGTACTTTTGGTATTTCGGGGATCGCCAAGGCAACGTTCTTCGGCCTTCAGTTCAATGCAAGTAAGGATGGTTTTGCTGCCTATTACGGCCTGACCTTCTCGGCGGCACACTACAAGTTCTTCCTCTATTATATCATCCTCATTCTGGCGCTGATCACCGCACTTGTAACGATTCGTCTGCGCCGCTTGCCGGTTGGTCGTGCGTGGGAAGCGCTGCGTGAAGATGAAATCGCCTGCCGTTCGCTCGGTATCAACACCACTACGACAAAGCTCACCGCTTTTGCGACGGGTGCGATGTTCGGTGGTTTTGCGGGTTCGTTCTTTGCTGCACGTCAGGGTTTCGTCAGTCCTGAATCCTTCGTGTTCCTTGAATCGGCAGTCATTCTGGCTATCGTTGTTCTCGGTGGTATGGGTTCGCTTGTTGGGATCGCCATTGCGGCAATCGTGATGATTGGCGGCACGGAAATTCTGCGCGAGATGAGCTTCCTGAAAGCTATCTTCGGTCCAAACTTCACGCCTGAACTCTACCGCATGCTGATCTTCGGTCTTGCTATGGTGGTTGTCATGGTCTGGAAGCCGCGTGGATTTGTCGGAAGCCGAGAACCAAGCGCATTCCTCAATCAGAAGAAGATGGTGTCAGGTGCCTTTACTAAGGAAGGGCACGGCTGATGGCGGAGACAAAAATTATGGCTGGCAATGGTTCGAAAGACACCATTCTTACAGTTGAGCATCTGTCGATGCGCTTTGGCGGTCTCGTCGCGATCAACGATCTAAGCTTTAATGTGAAGCGCGGTGACATCACGGCGATCATTGGCCCAAATGGTGCAGGCAAGACCACGGTATTTAACTGCATCACCGGCTTCTATAAGCCGACCGGCGGCATGCTAACGATGAACCGGAATACGGGCGAGAAGTTCCTGTTGGAACGCTTGCCGGATTTCAAAATTACGCAGGATGCGCGTGTTGCGCGTACCTTCCAGAACATTCGCCTGTTTTCAGGTCTGACTGTTCTCGAAAACCTGCTTGTCGCGCAGCACAACACGCTGATGCGCTCGTCGGGTTATACGATCCTCGGTCTGCTTGGTTTTCCAACCTATCGCAAGGCTGCGAAGGACGCGATCGAGAAAGCACGTCAATGGCTTGAGAAGATCAATCTGATTGATCGTGCAGATGATCCGGCCGGTGATCTTCCTTATGGTGATCAGCGTCGTCTGGAAATCGCACGCGCCATGTGCACCGAGCCGGAAATCCTTTGCTTGGATGAACCGGCAGCGGGTCTAAATCCGCGCGAATCGGCAGAGCTGAACAAGCTTCTGCTCGACATTCGTAAGGAAACAGGCACCTCGATCCTGCTCATTGAGCACGATATGTCGGTGGTTATGGAAATTTCCGACCACGTCATCGTGCTTGAATATGGCACCAAGATTTCGGATGGTTCGCCTGAAGAGGTCAAGAATGATCCGCGCGTTATCGCTGCCTATCTTGGCGTCGACGATGATGAGATCGCTGATCTGATCGATGAGGCTGACAAGCCGGGTACTGGCGACCCTGCTGACTTTATCGCGTCGCAGCTTGCTGAAGAGGCGATCGAGGAAGAAAAGGCAGAGGAAGCGGTCCGTTTCGCAGGCGGTCTGGCTGCAGCGCGAGATGGCACGCCCGACAATCTGACGCTCATCAAGGGCATCGGTGAAGTCAACGAAAAGAAGCTGAACGAACACGGCATCTATCATTTCGATCAGATTGCCGCCTGGACTGAAGCCGACATCGTTCAGGCCGAAACCTATCTGGAATTTGACGGTCGTATTGCCCGCGAAGACTGGGTTGGACAAGCAGCACAGCTTAGCGTTGGTCAGGCAACCGCGTTTTCAGCGCGTGTTGAAGCAGGCGATGTCCCAACAAGCCATAAGACCACTCCCGCAAAGGCAGCCCGAGCGCCGAAAGGCAGCAAAGCTCCGGCCAAGCCTAAGAAGGGAAGCGAATGATGACGGCTGAAACCATGCAGACAAAACAACCGCTTCTTGCCGTTGAAAAGGTCGAAACTTACTATGGCAATATCTGTGCGCTGAAGGGCATTGATCTCACCGTGAATGAGGGTGAAATCGTTGCGCTCATTGGTGCAAACGGTGCCGGTAAGTCCACGCTGATGATGACAATCTTTGGCTCGCCGCGTGCGCGCTCAGGCCGCATTCTCTTCGGTGGCAAGGACATTACCGCCATGCCTCCGCATGAGATCGCCAAGCTGCGCATTGCGCAGTCGCCGGAAGGTCGCCGCATTTTCCCGCGGATGACGGTTCTCGAAAACCTTCAAATGGGCGCAAGCCTCGATAATCAGCAATATTTTGAAGAAGATGTTGCGCTGATGTTTGATCTGTTTCCGCGTCTGAAAGAGCGTATCACACAGCGCGGCGGTACACTTTCTGGTGGCGAGCAGCAGATGCTGGCTATCGCTCGTGCACTGATGGCGCGTCCGAAGCTGCTGCTTCTGGATGAACCGTCGCTTGGTCTGGCACCGCTGATCGTGAAGCAGATTTTTGAGGCGATCAAGGAGTTGAACCGCACACAGGGGCTGACCGTGTTCCTCGTTGAGCAGAACGCATTTGGTGCGCTCAAGCTTGCTGATCGCGGTTATGTTATGGTCAATGGATCAATCACAATGAGCGGCGCAGGCCGCGAACTGTTGGCTGACCCGGAAGTGCGTGCTGCCTATCTCGAAGGCGGAAGGCATTAAGGAGGAAAAACATGCAGGGAATTCTCTACGAAGAACCGTCATTCTGGCTGTTTTTTCTCATCACTTGCCTTCTGGGCGGTTGGGCCGCGTGGATGACAGGACGTGCCTGTGCTCAGACATGGCGGACTTATCCGCAGCTTTTGCTGTATCTTATCCCATTGGGTGCGGCGGTGCGTTTCATTCATTATGCTTTGTTTGGTGGTACGCTGCTGTCGTGGCACTACTACCTGGTCGATCTCGTCGTTCTGGTGATCGTTGGAACGATAGGGTTTCGCTTTACCCGTACCAAGCAGATGGTGCGTCAGTATAACTGGCTCTATGAAAAGGCTTCGCCTTTGAGCTGGAAGGCAAAGTAATTTAAAATTTCGCCGTGAGAGACATGCAAAGCATGGCTTTAAAGCAGTCGTTCTGAAAATAAAAACTAAAATGCTCTGGCGGCGGAGTTTTTCTACGAGATCACGTTGAACAAATAGAATTCAGCGTCGATATTGCTGGGGAATCAGCAAGAAAATAAGCGATGCAAAACATCGTTCGGGGTAACTATAATCGGGAGTTCAAGTAAATGAAGAAATCGCTTTTTTCCGGCGTTGCTCTTGCAGCAGTGATGGCTTTCAGTGGCTCGGCTTGGGCAGACGTACTTTTGGGCATCGGTGCACCATTGACCGGTCCAAACGCTGTTTACGGTGCGCAGATTCAGAAGGGTGCTGAAGCCGCTATCAAGGAAATCAATGATGCCGGTGGTATCAATGGTGAAAAAATAACGATCACGCTCGGCGACGACGTATCTGATCCGAAGCAGGGTATTTCCGTTGCAAACAAGTTTGCTGCTGATGGCGTGAAATATGTGATCGGTCACTTCAACTCCGGCGTTTCGATCCCGGCTTCTGAAGTTTATGCCGAAAATGGCATTCTGGAAATTTCGCCAGCTGCAACCAACCCGGTTTATACCGAGCGTGACCTGTGGAACACGTTCCGTACCTGCGGCCGTGATGACCAGCAGGGCATAGTTGCCGGGCAGTACATCTTTGACAATTTCAAGGATGGCAAGATTGCTGTCATCCACGACAAGACCCCGTATGGTCAGGGCCTTGCCGATGAAACCAAGAAGAAGCTGAATGAACTTGGCGTGACGGAAACTGTTTATGAAGGCGTGAATGTTGGCGAAAAAGATTTCTCGGCACTGATCGCTAAGCTCAAGCAGCAGGGTGTGAATGTTCTGTATTGGGGTGGTCTTCACGCTGAAGCCGGTCTCATCATCCGTCAGCTCGCTGATCAGGGTCTGAAGGTTCAGTTCATTTCGGGCGATGGTATCGTTTCCAACGAACTGGCTTCGATTGCTGGCGACGCGGTTGCTGGAACACTCAATACGTTTGGTCCAGATCCACGTAACAATCCAGCCAATGCTGAGCTCGTCAAGAAGTTCCGCGACGCGGGCTTTGAGCCTGAAGCTTACACGCTCTACTCTTATGCCGCTGTTCAGTCGCTGGCAGGTGCTGCAAAAGCTGCTGGCAGCAACGACCCACAGGAAATTGCGAAAGCGTTGAAGGAAAAGGGTCCGTTCCCAACCGTGCTTGGCGATCTGTCCTATGACGAGAAGGGTGATCCAAAACTCCCAGGTTACGTAATGTATAAGTGGGAAAAGGGTGCTGACGGGAAATATACTTACATTCAGCAGTAAGTTTTTCGTAGCATTATTTCGTAAATTGATAGAATGCCCGGCTTTGTGTCGGGCATTTTTATTTTAGAATTATTTAAATGAATGACATCATGCGTAAAAAACATGATTTTTAGTTTAAATTGGTGTGGACTTCTCAAAAAGAAGATAATCTATCTGCTTTGTCGAATTCTGATGGCGATTATCGCGGCGTATATTTGTTTGCCCTGAGGAGGGGTGAATTAGCTAAGGAGTAGTTGAAATGAAAAAATCCTTATTCTGCGGTGTGTGTCTTTCCGCGTTGGTGGCAATGGGGGGAGCCTCTTTCGCTGATGTACTTTTGGGCGTTGGTGCACCGCTTACAGGCGGTCAGGCTGCCTATGGCGAACAGATCAAGCGTGGTGTTGAGGCTGCAGTTGCGGAAGCCAATGCCAAGGGCGGCATGAACGGCGAACAGATCACTATTGTGTATGGTGATGATGCCGCCGATCCGCGTCAGGGTATTTCCGTTGCAAACAAGTTTGTCGGCGATGGCGTTCAGTTTGTTATCGGTCATTTCAATTCTGGCGTAAGTATTCCAACATCGGATATTTATGCAGAAAACGGCGTGTTGATGATTGCGCCTGGTACGACGAACCCAACCTTTACCGAGCGTGATTTGTGGAACACTTTCCGCACATGCCGTCGTGACGATCAGCAGGGCATCGTTGCAGGTAAGTACATTGCCGACAACTACAAGGACGGCAAAGTTGCCATCCTGCACGACAAGACCCCTTATGGTCAGGGCCTTGCCGATGAAACCAAAAAGTCGCTCAATGCCAATGGCAAGGAAGAAACGCTTTATGAAGGCGTCAATCAGGGCGACAAGGATTTCTCGGCGCTGATTTCCAAGATGAAGGCAGCCGGAATTACCGCTGTTTATTGGGGTGGTATGCACCCGGAAGCAGCACTCATCATCCGGCAGATGGCCGATCAGGGTTTGAAGGCGCAGTTCATTTCGGGTGACGGCATTGTTTCCAACGAACTGGCCTCGATTGCAGGTGATGCGGTTGCCGGTGTGCTCAATACTTTTGGCCCAGACCCGCGTGATGATGCAGCCAATGCTGACTTGATCAAGGCATTCCGCGACAAGGGATTTGAGCCAGAAGCCTACACCTTCTATGCTTATGCGGGTGTTCAGTCGCTGGTCGATGCAGCCAATGCCGCTGGAAACAATGATCCGCAGGAAGTTGCTGCTGCTCTCAAGGGCAAGGGTCCATTCAAGACAGTTCTCGGTGATCTGTCCTATGACGCAAAGGGCGATCCTAGCCTTTCGCCTTACGTGATGTTTGAATGGCGCAAGGGTGATGATGGCAAATACAACTACTTCCAGAAGAAGTAAGTCAGACTCAGTCAGTCAATTTGATTTCTGAACGTTGTTCAGTCAGCTGAATGCACTAATTCCTGAGTAAATCAGTGCAATCTGCCTCATATATTAGCAAGTTTTGCTTCTTATTTTAGCAGTGTGCCCGGCTTTTGGTCGGGCATATTGTTTTTCTCTCCTGATTGCACAGTTTGTTTGCGCTTGCTTAGATTGCACGCTAATCAAAGTCGTATCTATCATTGCAGTCTTGGGAGTCCTGCCTTGCCCATTAGAAAAATTCTGGTCGCCAATCGTTCAGAAATTGCTATCCGCGTGTTCCGTGCAGCCAACGAGCTTGGCATAAAAACGGTGGCAATATGGGCAGAGGAAGACAAACTCTCACTGCATCGCTTTAAAGCAGACGAAAGCTATCAGGTCGGTCGTGGACCGCATCTGGCGCGTGATCTTGGACCGATTGAAAGCTATCTGTCGATTGATGAAGTGATCCGCGTGGCTAAGCTATCGGGCGCTGATGCTATCCATCCGGGCTATGGCCTTTTGTCGGAAAGTCCTGAATTTGCCGAAGCTTGTGCGCAGAACGGCATTATTTTCATCGGCCCTAAGCCGGAAACCATGCGCCGTCTGGGTAACAAGGTTGCCGCGCGCAATCTCGCCATTGAGATTGGCGTTCCTGTGGTGCCCGCAACCGATCCGCTGCCAGATGACATAGCGGAAGTAAAGAAGCTTGCCGCCAAGATCGGCTATCCGTTGATGCTGAAAGCATCATGGGGTGGTGGCGGTCGCGGTATGCGTGCCATTCGTGCTGAAGAAGATCTTGATCGCGAAGTAACGGAAGCAAAGCGCGAAGCCAAGGCTGCTTTCGGCAAGGATGAAGTCTATCTCGAAAAGCTTGTCGAGCGTGCGCGACACGTCGAAGTGCAGATTCTCGGCGATACGCATGGCAATGCCGTTCATCTTTATGAGCGCGACTGCTCGATCCAGCGTCGCAATCAGAAAGTGGTTGAGCGTGCGCCTGCGCCTTACCTCAATGACGAACAGCGTCAGGAACTGGCCAGCTATGGTCTGAAGATCGCTCATGCCACCGATTATATCGGTGCAGGCACCGTTGAATTCCTGATGGATGCCGACACTGGCGCATTTTACTTCATCGAAGTGAACCCGCGCATTCAGGTTGAGCACACCGTCACGGAAGAAGTAACAGGCATCGATATCGTTAAAGCCCAGATTCATATTCTGGAAGGCTATGCGATTGGTACGCCAGAATCGGGCGTGCCGGAGCAGAAGGATATTCGCCTCAACGGTCATGCGCTGCAGTGCCGCATTACCACCGAAGATCCTGAGCAGAATTTCGTTCCAGACTATGGCCGCATTCAAGCCTATCGCTCGGCATCGGGCTTTGG
This sequence comes from Brucella pseudogrignonensis, assembly GCF_032190615.1. NCBI lineage: Bacteria > Pseudomonadati > Pseudomonadota > Alphaproteobacteria > Hyphomicrobiales > Brucellaceae > Brucella > Brucella pseudogrignonensis. Next base: position 955,873 of record NZ_JAVLAT010000001.1, on the reverse strand, counting down.
CATTCGTCTCGATGGCGGCACAGCCTATTCTGGCGCGGTCATCACGCGCTATTACGATCCGCTGCTGGTGAAGGTCACAGCGTCGGGCTCTACGCCGATTGAAGCCATCCGTCGTATGGACCGCGCATTGCGTGAATTCCGTATTCGTGGTGTGGCGACAAACCTCACCTTCGTTGAAGCAATCATCAATCATCCGAAATTCCAGTCGAATGATTATACGACGCGCTTTATCGATACGACGCCTGAGCTTTTCACCCATATGAAGCGTCAGGATCGTGCGACCAAGCTCCTGACTTACGTTGCTGATGTGACGGTCAACGGTCATCCGGAAACCAAAGGTCGTGCGTTACCAACTCAGGATGCGGCGAAGCCGATTGTGCCGTGGTTTGGTGATCGTCCGGTCGTCGACGGCACCAAGCAGTTGCTCGACAAGCTCGGACCGCAGAAGTTTGCTGAATGGATGCGCAATGAAAAGCGTGTTCTGTTGACCGATACGACCATGCGTGATGGTCATCAGTCACTGCTGGCAACGCGTGTGCGTACCTATGATATTGCGCGCGTGGCCAATGCCTATGCGCAGGCACTGCCGAACCTCTTCTCGCTTGAATGTTGGGGCGGTGCGACCTTTGACGTGTCGATGCGCTTTTTGACGGAAGATCCGTGGGAGCGCCTGGCAATGGTGCGCGAAGGCGCGCCAAACATCCTGCTGCAAATGCTCCTGCGCGGCGCGAATGGCGTTGGCTACAAGTCCTACCCGGACAATGTGGTAAAGTATTTCGTGCGTGAAGCAGCGCGTGGCGGCATGGATTTGTTCCGCGTGTTCGACAGTCTCAACTGGGTTGAGAACATGCGCGTATCGATGGATGCGGTACTGGAAGAGAACAAGCTTTGTGAAGCGGCGATCTGCTACACAGGCGATATCCTCAATCCAGAACGCGCTAAATACGACCTTAAATATTATGTCGATTTGGCCAAGCAGGTTGAAAAGGCTGGTGCGCATATAATCGCCGTCAAAGACATGGCGGGCTTGTTGAAGCCTGCGGCGGCACGTGTGCTGTTTAAGACGCTGCGTGAGGAAACCGATCTGCCTATCCATTTCCACACCCATGATACGTCGGGCATTTCGGCGGCGACTGTGCTTGCAGCCGTGGATGCCGGTGTCGATGCAGTTGATGCGGCAATGGATGCCTTCTCCGGCAATACATCGCAGCCATGCCTTGGGTCGATTGTCGAAGCGCTTCATGGATCAGATCGTGATCCGGGCCTTGATACGGAAACTATCCGCCGCATTTCCTTCTATTGGGAAGCGGTGCGCAATCAGTACGCGGCCTTTGAAAGCGATCTCAAGGGACCGGCTTCGGAAGTGTACTTGCATGAAATGCCGGGCGGGCAGTTCACAAACCTCAAAGAACAGGCGCGTTCGCTGGGTCTTGAAACCCGTTGGCATGAAGTGGCGCAGGCCTATGCCGATGTGAACCGTATGTTTGGCGACATTGTCAAAGTCACGCCGTCTTCCAAGGTGGTGGGCGACATGGCGCTGATGATGGTCTCTCAGGACCTGACCGTTGCCGATGTCGAAAACCCGGACAAGGATATCGCCTTCCCGGATTCAGTTGTTTCAATGATGCGCGGCGATCTCGGTCAGCCACCATCGGGCTGGCCCGCATCGTTGCAGAAGAAGGTGCTGAAAGACGAAAAGCCTTTCACGGTTCGTCCCGGTTCGCTGCTTCCAGCGGCTGACCTTGATGCTGAACGCAAGTCGATTGAGGAAACACTTGGTCGCGAGATCACGGATCAAGAGTTCGCTTCTTATCTGATGTATCCAAAGGTCTTTACCGACTATGCGGCAGCACAGGAAAATTATGGTCCGACCAGTGTTCTTCCAACGCCAGTTTATTTCTATGGCTTGAAGCCGGAAGAAGAAGTGTTCGTTGATCTTGAGCGCGGCAAGACACTTGTGATCGTCAATCAGGCAATGTCTGAAACGGATGAAAAGGGCATGGTCACTGTGTTCTTCGAACTCAATGGTCAGCCGCGTCGTGTGAAGGTGCCAAACCGTGCCAAGGGTGCGTCGGGTGGCATAAAGCGCAAAGCGGAACTCGGCAATGACCGCCAAGTCGGCGCGCCAATGCCGGGTGTTGTGTCCACTGTCGCTGTTTCTCAGGGCCAGAACGTGAAAGCTGGCGATGTGTTGCTGTCCATCGAAGCGATGAAGATGGAAACGGCCCTGCGTGCTGAACGCGATGGTTCGATTGCCGAAGTGCTCGTGCGCCCCGGCGAACAGATTGACGCGAAGGATCTTTTGATCGTCTTTGGAGAATAATTTCTTTTTTTAGAAATCTTGAAAACGCCGCGCCCTGAAAAAGAGCGCGGCGTTTTCTTTTGCTTGCGTGGTCATAAAAATCTGCTATGCACGTTTTCGCCGATTCATGCATGTTTATGCATGGTAACAGGAATGAGCGATGACAGAGCTATTACTGGACGAAAGACAAGCGCGTATTCAGCAACTGCTTGAGCAGTCTGGCCGCGTCTTGGCGAGCGAACTCGCTGAATCCTTTGGTGTTTCGGAAGATACAATCCGACGTGACCTTCGCGAGATGGCGGCTGCGGGCCTCTGCAAGCGTGTTTATGGAGGTGCCTTGAAGGCCGCGCCTTCCTACGCGCCGCTTTCTGAACGTGACACGGAAAGACCGGAGGCCAAGACGACCCTTGCCGCCGCGCTGGCTGGTCTGATCGAGCCAAACATGACGGTGTTTCTCGATTCCTCCTCAACCAATCTGGCGCTTGCACGTCTGCTCGTGGATCGGGGTGATGTGATCACCATTGTCACCAATACGCCATCGATTGCAGCAATTGTTTTGCAGTCGGACAAGATCGATGTTGTGATGATCGGTGGTCCCATTGATCGCCGCGTCAGTGCAGCGGTTGGTGCACGCGCTTTGCGTGATGCGGAGCTGGTGCGACCTGACCTTTGTATGCTCGGAGTATGCGGCTTTTCTGCCGAAACAGGCATTACAGCGCTTCATCTGGAAGATGCGGAATTCAAACGGGTTATCGCTGGGCGAAGTCGTAAGGTTGTGCTGGCAATCACCAGTGACAAGCTCGGGACGGTTGCTGCGCACGATGTCATACCCATTGAGGCTGTTGCTGTTATGGCTGTTGAACATGATACAAAAGAAGATGTCCTTGCGCCTTATCGGGCATCAGGCATGACGATTATACATGCCGCAGAAGGGCGTGACTGAGGAAGCCATGGAACAGACTGCCGGACGAAATGATGCGTTGAGTGATCGGGCGCCAATCGTAACCAGAGAGCGCATTGCGGTGGCTCTGCTCTTTCTGATGAACGGATATATTTTTGGTGGCTGGGCACCAAAAATTCCCGAATTTGCAGGTCGTCTTGGGCTTGATACCAGTGGCATGGGTCTGATGATCCTTGTGTTTGGTATTGGCTCGCTTTCGATGATGCCGGTGGCAGGCGCGCTGTCCGCACATCGTGGATCTGGCGCGGTTGTGAAGCTGTTTGCAATCGGCCTTGTCCCGGCTTTGCTGATTATTGCGCTGGTGCCCAATATCGTCACAGCCGTGATTGTCATGTTCTATTTTGGTGGCATGATCGGCGCGATGGACGTTGCAATGAACGCGAATGCGGTTGGCGTCGAAAAGCATATGCGTCGCGCAATCATGTCGTCCTGCCATGCTTTCTGGAGCCTTGGCGGACTGATTGGGGCAGCAACGGGTGGCTTTTTGATTGCGCATGTTGGCTCAACTGCTCATGCGCTGATTGCAACGGTTGTAGCCGCAGGCGTGCTTGCTTTTGCTTGGCCTTCAATCATTGCCGATAAGCATTATCATCCAAGTGGTGAAAAGCAGAAGCTGACTTTGCCACGCAATGCACTCCCATGGCTGGTGGGCATTATCGCTCTGTTCTCGATGATCCCCGAAGGTGCAATTCTCGATTGGGGCGCCTATTATCTGCGTGATGAACTGGGCGCATCCGTGACAGTTGCTGGGCTTGGCTTCGCTGCCTTCTCTATGACTATGGCGATCATGCGCTTTGCAGGTGATATTGTCCGCGACCGTTTCGGCGCAACCAACACGCTGCGTTTTTGCACGTCGATTGCCATTATCGGCATGGTGATTGTCGGCCTGTCGAGCCACCCTTATGCGGTAATCTTTGGCTTTGCGATTTGCGGTATTGGTATCTCGAATATGGTGCCGATTGCCTTCTCCATCGGTGGCAATCTGCCGGGCATCAACCCAAGTGTTGGTCTATCGATTGCCACCACCATGGGCTATTCGGGGATGCTGGTCGCGCCTTCGCTGATTGGCTTCGTTGCCAAGCATAGCGGTTTCAGCGTGGTGTTCCTGTCGCTGCCTCTCCTGTTGCTGGTGGTACTCGCCTTCTCAGGGCTGGCAAAATACGCGGACAGTTCGCATTAAGCATTTGAGCCAAAAGTGCGTAGCGGTTTTGCGTAGGATAATGCGTGGAAAAAATACATCGAGCGATTATTGCTCGATGTTTATTCAGCGGTCCAGCCGCCCTCGACCGGGAGGGCGGCACCGTTGATCTGCGCTGCAGCATCCGTTGAAAGGAAGGCCGCAAGTGCGCCAATCTGGGCAGTCGTTACAAATTCCTTTGTTGGCTGCTTATCCAGCATGACCTCGCGGATCACCGTTTCGCGATCCATGTTATGGGCTTTCATCTGATCGGGTATCTGAGCTTCGACAAGCGGGGTGAGTACATAGCCGGGGCAGATGGCATTGGCTGTAATCTTTGCGGTGGCAAGTTCAAGTGCCAGCGTTTTTGTGAAGCCAACAATGCCGTGCTTTGCTGCGACATAAGCCGACTTGAACGGTGACGCGACCAGCCCATGCGCTGACGCGATATTGATGATACGGCCCCAGCCAGCTTTTTTCATATGGGGGATCGCTGCGGCTGAGGTGTGAAAAGCCGATGTCAGGTTGATCGCGATAATCCGGTCCCATTGATCGGTCGGAAATTCTTCGACGGGCGCGACGTGTTGGATGCCCGCATTATTGACGATAATGTCTGCGCTGCCAAAAGCATCTACGCTTTCTGCAATCAATGCACGGCAGTCGTCCGGCTTTGACATATCAGCGGAAATATAGATCACGCTTACGCCATGTTCCTTGGCGATTGCTTGTGCCAGATCGTGGTCTTCGCTACGGTCTGTGAAGGAGTTGATCACAACATTGTGCCCGGAACCGGCCAACGCATGGGCGATGCCAAGACCAATGCCGGAATTGGAACCCGTGACAATAGCGGTTTTGCGGGCCTTAGCATTTGCCATGTTTCATCTCCTCCTCTGGAATCATTGCATAATGAGGAGGCGACAAGCCGTCGGCAAGTGATTATATAACAAGAAAACGATGCAGGCAGGCGTTGACAATTGCGCCTTGCTACGCCACCTGAAAACAGGCCCGTACGAAGAGCGGTTTCCGATACGCGAAATATATTTGCTTCGGCAATTGCAGCAGGACAAAAGAACAGAGCACAATGTCTTCCGAGACCGTCAGCTATTTTTCGCATCCTTTTCCCCGTCGCCGATCCGTTGGCGTGAGCGTTGGCGGAGTTATCGTTGGCGGCAGCGAACCTGTTGTTGTCCAGTCGATGACCAATACCGATACGGCTGATGTTGATGGAACTGTTGCACAGGTTGCAGCCTTGCATCGTGCCGGTTCCGAGATCGTGCGTATTACAGTGGATCGGGACGAATCGGCTGCGGCTGTGCCGAAGATCCGTGAGCGTCTTGAACGCCTCGGCATGAATGTGCCGCTGGTCGGCGATTTTCATTATATCGGTCACAAGCTTTTGGCCGATCATCCGGCTTGTGCCGAAGCGCTTGCGAAATATCGCATCAATCCGGGCAATGTCGGTTTCAAGGACAAAAAAGACAAGCAGTTCGCAGACATCGTCGAAATGGCGATCCGGTATGACAAGCCGGTGCGCATTGGCGTGAACTGGGGATCGCTTGATCAGGAGTTGCTGACAACGCTGATGGATCGCAATCAGGCGGAAGGTGCGCCTTTGAGCGCACAGGAAGTCATGCGTGAAGCGATTGTGCAGTCGGCGCTGATTTCGGCGAACCTTGCCGAAGAGATTGGCCTGAGCCGAGATAAGATCATCTTGTCGGCCAAGGTCAGTCAGGTGCAGGATCTGATTGCTGTGTACACCATGCTTGCCAATCGTTGCGATCATGCTCTGCATCTTGGTCTCACCGAGGCCGGAATGGGCACCAAGGGCGTTGTCGCGTCATCCGCTGCGATGGGTATTTTGCTACAGCAGGGCATTGGCGATACAATTCGCATTTCACTCACACCAGAGCCAGGTGGTGATCGCACGCGCGAAGTTCAGGTGTCGCAGGAATTGTTGCAGACCATGGGCTTCCGCCAGTTCATTCCGATTGTTGCCGCGTGTCCAGGTTGCGGACGCACGACGTCCACGGTGTTTCAGGAGTTGGCGCAGAATATTCAGGACGATATTCGCCGTTCTATGCCGATCTGGCGTGAAAAATATCCCGGCGTGGAAGCGCTTTCGGTGGCGGTCATGGGATGCATCGTCAATGGTCCGGGCGAATCGAAACATGCCGATATTGGCATTTCGCTTCCGGGTACAGGCGAAACGCCGTCCGCCCCCGTCTTTGTCGATGGCAAGAAGGTGACGACGCTGCGCGGACCGGAGATTGCCGCTGATTTCCAGAAAATGGTTGCCGAATATATCGAGAACCGCTTCGGGCTTGATCAGAAAGTGGCTTCTTAGCTAGCTTTGCCGTTCTGCGATGAAGCGGGCGGCTTGCTTGAGAATCGTTGCATTTTCACCAAATGGCTCAAGAAGGCTTTCAGCCTGAGCAACCAGACCGGAAAGCTGTTTGCGGGTCCATTCGATGCCATGAAGCGACACGAGCGTAGCTTTGCCTGCCGCTGCATCTTTGCCAGTTGCTTTGCCCATGACGGCGGCATCCGCAGTCACGTCCAGAAGGTCATCGGCAAGCTGAAAAGCAAGGCCGATAGCTGAGCCAAACTCCGCCATGCGCTCGCGGTCTTCGCGCGATGCACCTGCAATGATTGCTCCGGCTGCACAGGCAAAGCGGATCAACGCACCGGTCTTCATGGCTTGCAGCGTGATGATACCCGCTTCATCCGGTTTGTTGCTTTCTGCCATCAGATCAAGCGCCTGACCGCCAGCCATGCCACCGATGCCTGATGCACGCGCCAGCGCCGAGACTAGTTCGATGCGGATTTTGGCTGGAAGATCAGTTTCGTCAGACGCAACAATATCAAAGGCATAGGTTAGCAGACTGTCACCTGCGAGGATCGCTGCGGCTTCATCAAAAGCCTTATGCACGGTTGGTTGCCCGCGCCGCATGTCGTCATTGTCCATTGCAGGCAGATCATCATGCACCAGCGAATAGCAGTGAATGCATTCGAGTGCCGCTGCTACGCGCAGTACAGAATCGCCGTGCTTGCCAAACATGGCGGCACTCTCAACAACGAGAAAGGGGCGCAGGCGTTTGCCACCATTCAGTACACCATGGCGCATAGCGGCTAACAATCGCTCGGGGCGCGCCACTTCGCCGGTGCGCAACCGAAGATCCAGAAGCCCGACCAGCATTGTCTCGACTTCGAGAGCGCGCAGATGCAGGGATTGAGCAAAATCTACAGATACGTTTTCCATATGTTAGGGGATGGACCAAAGTGCAGATTTGGTCAACTGGGCACAACGATCAGCACAGGCTTTTTCATCCAGCGGTCATCAAACAGGTTGTTTCTTGTCAGAAGCTTTATGGAATCAGGTTCATTATTGTTAAGGAATAGTTTATGTCGCTTAATAAGGAATAACGGGCGGTGGATGTGGCAAAAATCATTCTCAGGAGCAAAGATGGTCGCAATTACTTGGCTGATCCCGTTTGGGGTGGCAGGATTGCCCTTATGCTCAAGATTTTGATCGGTCTTGCCCTCTTACCGCTTTTTTTGATCCTCGTTTATTCAATACCCTTTGTGCGCCCGATTTCGACATTGATGGTGAAGGACTATGTTCTTTTGCGCGATGTGGACCGGCAATGGGTTAGTATTGACGATGTTGCGCCAGTTCTGGTGAATTCCGTGATGATGGCTGAGGATGGGCAATTTTGCAGCCATGGCGGCGTAGACTGGCATCAACTTAGTCTCGTGCTTGACAGTGATGGCGCGCCCAGTCGGGGTGCTTCTACGATCACTATGCAGACGGTGAAGAACCTTTTCCTCTGGAATGGCCGTTCCTATCTGCGCAAGGGGCTGGAGTTTCCATTGGCGCTGGTCGCCGACGCAGTGTTGTCAAAGCGACGCATTATGGAGATTTATCTCAATATTGCTGAGTGGGGTCCGGGCATCTATGGCATTGAGGCGGCGGCTCAACATTATTTTAAACGCCCCGCATCGCGGCTGAATGCGCAGCAGTCGGCCTTGCTCGCTGTAACGCTTCCCAACCCAGCGCTTCGCAATCCTGCCAAACCGACACGCAACATGCAGCGCATTTCACGTATTGTTGCCGGACGTGCTTCACGCGCTGGTCCTTATGTGACTTGTGTTCAATAGCTGGAAAAAAGATAAGACTCCGCTGGTCAAATGCCGCAAGAGCGTGTATAGGCACGTGACTTTCCGGAATTTTGTCCGATGTGACAGGCTCTTCGGGGCCGTGCCGGACGTTTATTGATCGATCAGTGGAGCTGAATCCATGGCAGTACCTAAACGCAAAACGTCTCCGTCGAAGCGCGGCATGCGCCGCTCGGCAGACGCACTCAAGGCCCCGACTTACGTCGAGGACAAGAACTCGGGCGAACTTCGTCGTCCACATCATATCGACCTTAAGAGCGGTATGTATCGTGGTCGTCAGGTCCTCGAAGCTAAGGAATAGTCTTAAGCTGCTTTGCAGCTGAAAGATGGTTTTCAAAAACGCCGTTTCCGGTTTGCGGAAGCGGCGTTTTCTTTTATTGTTTTTTTGAAAATAAGATTTTTTCAAAAACAAATATATAATTTTATCATATGGTAAAAAAACAAAATTCTGCCGCAATTGAAATGCTTTATTAAATAATAATAATTTTTAATATAGTTATTTTATTAAATATTGGGGTGGAGAAATGGATAGCTATTTAAAGGCTGCTATTCTGAATGCAGGTTTCTCTGTAAATTCTACATTGTCACTGTTTTATATTATAAATAATACAACTTATAATGAAGATATAACAAAAGAAATGTCAGATACACCTTGTAAGGTGGGTTGTTTATCAAAAGCTGAGCCGGGTGCGGTTGTGCATTTTGCTAGCAACAACGTTATATGAAATAGCGAAGGAGGCCGGGCAGCTATGCCCGGCTTCTAGTTTCGAGTTAGCCCGGGTCAGCGACAAAATTGCTGGCTTCAATTCCGGAAATAGCGGCTAGCTCATCATTGTCTGAGGTGTCGCCGGAAATGCCAACCGCACCGATGATTTCGTTGTTGGAATCCTTGATGAGAACGCCGCCCGGCACTGGTACGATTCTACCGCCGGAAACATTGGACAGACCTTCAAGGAAATGCGGACGGTCTTTTGCCTGGTTGTTAAGCCAGCGTGATCCAGCGCCGACAGCGAGAGCGCCGAAGGCTTTGCCGGATGCGATTTCAAAACGTAGAATCGATGCACCGTCCTGTTTCTGAAAAGCCTTCAGATGACCACCGGCATCAAAGACTGATACGGCCAACGGCTTTAGCTTCAGTTCCGTGGCTTTTGCAAAAGCGGCTGTGATGATGGCATTGGCTTTTTCTAGTGTCAGTGCGGACATAGTGATCTCCTTGGTTTCCGTGATCCTAACTTAACGCGTGTTGCGCGAGGCGTGTGGTCTTAACTGCGCGTTCCATGACGAAACAGATTATTGATTTGAGCAAAAATACTTCGCATCGCCTTATTCTACGAAACTTGCAAAGCGATGCGTTTTGGTCTTTCTCTGTCGGTGATTTTCAAGGAGGAAAGAAAGAATGACTGCATCACACACCCAGAAAGCAATCGTCATCGCCAGTGCAGCGCGTACCGCTGTGGGGGCGTTTAATGGCGCTTTCGCCAATGTACCCGCACATGAACTTGGAGCCGCTGCAATTAAGGCCGCACTTGAACGTGCCGGTATTGATGCTGCGGACGTGGATGAAGTTATTCTCGGGCAGGTGTTGACGGCAGGCGAGGGGCAGAATCCGGCTCGTCAGTCCGCCATGGCCGCGGGTTGTCCAATTGAGACGACTGCCTTTTCGATCAATCAGCTTTGTGGTTCGGGCCTACGTGCCGTGGCGCTCGGAATGCAGCAAATATTGGCAGGTGATGCCAAAATCATTGTCGCAGGTGGTCAGGAATCGATGTCGATGGCGCCACATTGCGCGTATCTGCGCAGTGGCGTGAAAATGGGCGACTTCAAGATGATCGATACGATGCTTAAGGACGGCCTGACCGATGCGTTTCATGGATATCACATGGGTATCACCGCCGAAAACATCGCAAAACAATGGCATCTGAGTCGGGATAATCAGGACAGCTTTGCGCTTGCTTCGCAAAACAAGGCAGAGGCAGCGCAGAAGGCAGGCCGTTTCGATGATGAAATCGTGCCGTTTGTTGTCAAAAGCCGCAAGGGTGAAACGGTTGTTTCTGCGGACGAATATATTCGCGCAGGAACGACCATCGAAGCGCTTTCAAAACTCAAGCCTGCTTTTGATAAAGAAGGCACTGTGACGGCTGGTAACGCATCCGGTATTAATGATGGTGCTGCCGCGCTGGTCCTGATGGATGCCGATGAGGCTGAAAAGCGTGGTCTTGAGCCGCTTGCACGGATTGTTTCCTGGGCAACAGCCGGTGTTGACCCATCGATTATGGGAACAGGACCAATTCCTGCTACGCGCAAAGCACTCGAAAAGGCTGGCTGGACAGTTGCAGATCTTGATCTGGTTGAAGCCAACGAAGCTTTCGCCGCGCAATCCTGTGCTGTTGTTCGCGATCTTGGGATTAATCCAGAGATCGTCAACGTGAATGGCGGAGCGATTGCCATTGGTCATCCGATTGGCGCATCAGGCGCGCGCGTGCTGACAACGCTTCTTTATGAGATGAAACGCCGTGGTGTGAAGCGTGGTCTTGCTACGCTTTGCATCGGTGGTGGCATGGGCGTCGCCATGTGTGTGGAACGGCCATAAACAGCTTAAAGGTTAACGCCAATATGGCTTGAAACGACAATAGGGCAGCAAATATGCGCTGCCCTATGGCGCTTTCAATCACAGAGCCACTACATATTGTGAGAACAAAGGCAGAAAATCGATCAATCAGCGATTCGTCGCCGATTCGTTCTGGCTTTGAACTGAAGGTTAATGAAAAGACGTTTTTAATCGGCCTGAATTAAACTAAGGCCCGGAAAAAAATGATAATTTAGAAACGAGTGATTTAATTGCGCTCTGCGAATTTTGTCGATGAATGCAAAGGTTAACAATCGCGCAGTTCTATTCTTAAAAAGTCCGATGCATTAACGATTGCGATTCAGCATATAGTGGCAGGATAGGCGCCAACGTCTATATGTTGCCGTGAACAAAAGGCGAAGAGTGCGGAGTCAGCGATTCGTCGCCGATTCGTTCCAGAGTCGTTCTATTTGTTAAACGGCGTATTTGTTAAGATGTCTGGGCATCGAAAACCCAGAGTGAATCATGTGTATTGAGGCGCAGTGCCATGGATAAGCCGTTTTGTTTTTTTGAGGGTGCATGCAGCAAGAGTTCCGGCTAGAACAGTCGCGGCTTTGACCGCGCCGGAATTCCTTTAAGAACATAGGTCTAAACTTAACAGGAGCGCTTTCGGCTCAAGTCATATAGTGCTATCGCATAGCTTTACGTATGGCATTTGTTCCGGGAATTCTACAATTGGCATGAACCAACTCCCTGCCCATGATCTGCCGCTGACCTTGAGCGGCCGCGGTGTGACTGCGGTGCTTGGGCCGACGAATACCGGTAAGACGCATCTCGCGATTGAGCGTATGTTGTCACATGGCAGTGGCATGATTGGTCTTCCGCTGCGGTTACTCGCGCGCGAAGTCTACAATCGTGTCGTCGAGAGAGTGGGCGCGGCTAATGTTTCGCTGATTACCGGCGAAGAAAAAATCGCTCCGCCCAATTCGCGCTATTCTGTTTGCACGGTTGAGGCCATGCCGCGCCGCACGGATATGCCCTTTGTGGCTATCGATGAAGTGCAGCTAGCAGGCGATCTTGAACGCGGGCATATTTTTACGGATCGCATTCTGCATCTGCGCGGGCGGCAGGAAACGTTGTTGCTCGGCGCTGGCACGATGCGCGGCATTTTGGAAAAGCTGTTGCGTGGCATTACGGTGGTGACGCGTCCGCGCCTGTCACATCTCACCTATGCAGGTTCGAAGAAGATTATCCGCTTGCCGAACCGTTCGGCGGTTGTCGCTTTTTCTGCGGATGAAGTTTATGCGATTGCTGAATTAATCCGCCGTCAGCGCGGTGGTGCTGCGGTGGTTATGGGGGCTCTGAGCCCACGCACCCGAAATGCACAGGTCGAGCTTTATCAGTCGGGTGATGTTGACTTCCTCGTGGCGACCGATGCCATTGGCATGGGCCTAAATCTGGATGTTGATCATGTCGCCTTTGCGCAGAATCGCAAGTTTGATGGCTATCAGTTTCGTGATTTAACGCCGTCTGAGCTGGGACAGATCGCGGGCCGTGCCGGGCGCCATTTGCGTGATGGTACGTTTGGCGTAACAGGTCAGGTTCGTCCGCTGGATGACGAAATGGTCGAGCGGATTGAGGCGCATGACTTTGACCCAGTTAAAGTTCTGCAATGGCGGACGGGTCGTTTCGATTTTTCTTCGCTGACTGCCTTGCTCTATTCTTTGGACACACCAACGCCGGTTGTCGGTTTGACCAAGGCTTTGCCTGCTGTTGATCAGCAGGCTCTTGAAAATTTGTCGAAAGACGAAGACATTGTGCGGCTTGCAACAACGCCTACGCGAATTGAACTTTTGTGGGATACCTGTGCGCTCCCCGATTATCGTAAGATCGCGCCGGCTCAACATGCCGATATCATAGCAACCATTTATCAGGATCTGGTCCGCCGAGGGAGCGTTGATGAAGATTATATGAGCGAACAGGTGCGCCGCGCCGATAGTACAGAGGGGGAAATCGACACTCTGTCTCATCGCGTCGCGCAAATCCGTACCTGGACTTTTGTGTCGCACAGGCCCGGTTGGCTTGCCGATCCGACACACTGGCAGGAAAAGACGCGCGAAATTGAGGACAGATTGTCCGACGCGCTGCATGAAAGGTTGACGAAACGCTTTGTAGACCGCAGGACAAGCGTGCTTATGAGGCGCCTGAGAGAGAATGCTATGCTAGAAGCAGAAATCAGCTCGACCGGAGACGTAAACGTCGAAGGCCATAATGTCGGGCAACTGGAAGGATTCCGTTTTACCGCTGACGTTCAGTCCGATGGACCGGATGCGAAGGCAGTAAAGACGGCTGCACAAAAGGCGCTGGCCGCCGAATTTGACCGTCGTGCGGAGCGTTTTGCTGCTGCTCCCAACGGTGATTTTGCGCTCGGTTCAGACGGTGTTCTGCGCTGGGTTGGTGCGACTGTCGCCACGCTTGTTGCGGGTGATGATGTGTTGAAGCCGCGCGCGGTCATTTTGGCTGATGAGCAGCTGACTGGCCCAGCGCGCGATAAGGTGGCTGCACGCATAGAACGTTTTGTCGCTCATCACATTGAGACCGTTTTGAAGCCTTTGACGGATCTCAGTGCCGCTGATGCGCTGACCGGCATGACACGCGGTCTGGCTTTCCAGATCGTGGAAGGTCTTGGTGTTCTTCAGCGCCGCGATGTGAGCGAAGAAGTACGTGGTCTTGATCAGGACTCGCGCGCAGCGCTTCGTCGTCTTGGCGTGCGCTTCGGTGCTTACCATGTTTTCATGCCAATGCTGCTTAAGCCTGCTCCTGCTGGCCTGATCACACTGCTTTGGGCGTTGAAGAACGAAGGCAAAGAACGCGCCGGTTATGGCGATGTCGTCAATGTCCTGGCCGCTGGCCGTACATCGGTTGTCGTTGATCCGGCTTTTGATCAGCAGTTCTACCGTCTTGCAGGCTATCGCGTGCTGGGCCGTCGTGCTGTTCGCATCGACATTCTGGAACGTTTGGCTGATCTTATCCGTCCGGCACTTGCCTGGCGTCCAGGCGCGGGTACGCGTGCAGAGGGCGCATTCGATGGCGGTCGCTTTATTGTGACGCCAGCGATGATGTCTATTCTGGGTGCAACTGCTGAGGACATGGAAGAAATTCTGAAAAGTCTCGGTTATCGTCAGGAAGCGATGGACGCGGCTGCTGTCACCGCTAAGCTTGCCGAGCTTGATGCATTTGCGGCTGCTGCTGCAACTGCGGCTCAAGCTGAGGTTGTTGAAGAAGAAACTGTCTTCAAAGCAGCCGTTCCAGCTTCTGCGCCGGCTAGCGAAGCAAAGCCCGCTGTTCCTGCTGCGGAACCTGTTCCAGCGCCTGTTAAGGCTGTTGCACAAGCAAAGGCAGCATCAGAAGCAGTTGAAGCTCCAGCTGAAGAGCCAAAGCCAATTCTTCTCTGGCGGCAGGGCCGCTTTGAAGGCCGCAATCGCAATCATGACCAGAACCAGAATCGTCAGCGCAACCATCGCCCACAGCAGGGTGATGCGCGCAAATCAGATGCTGGTTCTGAAGGTGGTGATGCGCAGGGCGCACGCGATAATCGCGGTGGCGCGAAGCGTTTTGACAAGAACCGTCGGAATGATGGCGAAGGTCAGGATCGTGGCCAGAACAAACGTGAAGGCTTTAAAGGCAAGCCTCGCGATGGCAATCGTGATCATCGCCAGTCAAAGCGTGACAATGTGAACCCACAGGCAAACAAGCGCGTTGAGCAGGAACGTCCGGTTCGTATCGACCCCGATTCGCCATTTGCCAAGCTTCTTGCTCTCAAGGAGCAGATGAAGAAGTAAAATGGTGACCGAAGCGATTGCACGACAGCGCATTGATAAGTGGCTGTTCTTTGCTCGCGTGGTTAAATCAAGATCGCTGGCGGTGAAACTCGCCGCTGGCGGCAAGGTCCGGGTCAACAGTGCAAAGATCGATCAGGCCGCCTATCAGGTGAAGATTGGCGATGTTCTCACCATCACGCTTGAACGACATATTCTGGTCTACAAGGTTTTGGCTCCCGGAGAACGCCGCGGCCCAGCACCCGAAGCGCAGCTTCTTTATGAAGATATGACGCCCAAACCAACGCAACAATCGAAAGCTATCGAGGCTGTTCAGCCACAGCGTGAAAGTGGTGCAGGGCGACCAACGAAGAAAGAACGGCGTGAAACGGATCGTTTGCGCGGTCACTGATGCGGACGCAATGACGCAGTTTGATGTGCCTTAACGAATGAAATTTCGTGTTAAGCGTCTAAAATAAAAGCATTTTCTGAATTTTAACACGCAAAAGAAATGTCATTTCAGATGTTCGTGACATAGTGATATTGCGTCGTTTGGACCCTTGTCATGGCGAGATAAAATCGTTACCTCACCGTTGGCGATTGCATAGGCATGAGCTGGCAAGCAAGCCACACGCCGTAGCACCATATGCGTGACACATATGACGTGACCGGAGCGAAAACATTCAGATGTTCGATCTGCGTGTTTAACTGTCAGTTCACTAGAGATAAGCCGTCTCTTCAAATGGGAGAGTGGCAACAGGAGTTGGACAATGACTTATGTCGTGACCGATAATTGCATTCGTTGCAAATATACGGACTGCGTCGAGGTTTGTCCTGTCGACTGTTTCTATGAGGGCGAGAACATGCTCGTCATCAATCCGGACGAGTGCATTGATTGTGGTGTCTGTGAGCCTGAATGCCCCGCTGAAGCCATTAGCCCTGATACTGAGCCGGGCCTCGACAAGTGGCTTGAGCTGAACGCTGAATATGCAGCGAAGTGGCCAAACCTGACCGCCAAAAAAGATGAGCTTCCCGAAGCGAAAGAAATGGACGGCGTGTCGGGTAAGTTTGAGCAGTTCTTCTCGGCCGAAGCTGGCCCCGGCGATTGATTGCTCGTCCGAGCTTTTTTCGGTTAATTTTGATAAATATAGTTGCCTCAAAAATGCGTTCTGAATCGTGGAATGCGACATATTTGGCAATTTGTTGATTCTTGCGCGAAATTGTGTTACCTTGCGTAAATAATTTCGGTGACTGGACGTCAACACGTGGCGCAAATGCGTTAATCTCTGAAAGGGCTAATCTTTTTTACTGGGCTGTATGGCACCGGGATGGATTATTGCGAATGCAGCAACCGTTCCTCACCAAACTCTCCCGGTAGATAAATTTGTGCCTGAGATGCGTTTCCAGCTCAAAACCGCAACGACTTCCGTACGTCTCCCAAGACGTGCGGTCGAAATCATGTGTTAACCGGCGAGTTGTGCCGGGCACAACAGGGAGTATTAGAGCGTATGACATCCCAGCAGAAGAAGGCGCCGGCTCGTCAGGGTTTCAAGACCGGTGAATCCATTGTTTATCCAGCTCACGGCGTCGGTCAGATCGTTGCCATCGAAGAGCAGGAAGTTGCCGGCCACAAGCTTGAGCTTTTTGTTATCGACTTTGAAAAAGACAAGATGCGCCTCAAGGTGCCGGTCGCTAAGGCTGTCAGCATCGGTATGCGCAAGCTGTCGGAAACCGATTATGTTGAACGCGCATTGAAGGTCGTACAGGGCCGTGCACGCGTCAAGCGCACCATGTGGTCGCGCCGTGCTCAGGAATATGATGCAAAGATCAATTCCGGCGACCTCATCATGATTTCTGAAGTTGTACGTGATCTGCATCGCGCAGAAAATCAGCCAGAGCAGTCCTATTCTGAGCGTCAGCTTTATGAAGCAGCGCTTGATCGTATGGCCCGCGAAATTGCTGCAGTGAACAAGCTTTCGGATACAGAATCTGTTCGTCTCATTGAAGCAAATCTTGCTAAGAGCCCGAAGCGCACCAAGGCTGATATTGAGGCCGAAGGCGATGCTGAAGGTGATGAAGTCGAAGCAGCATAATAAATTGTTGTAATTTCCTTAAAAAGCCCGGTTCTGCCGGGCTTTTTATTTTCTGAATAACAGATTTGGGCATTGCCCAAGTGATCCTGAACTCTATTTTCTTTGATATCTGAAGATTTGTTGCGTTCCTTATGGAACCGCAGAGCTTCCTTTGCGTTGTAATCAAACCAGTTCGTAAACGGGTTTGTTTTGCGGCGTATTAATCTGGCCTCAAAGCAGGTCTGTCACAGGGTTTTTGAACGAATACGAGTTGTTCATTCAATTGTTCTTCGCAGAGCTGATTTATCTTTTGTCTTGTCCTTCAAAGTTCTTTTGAAGGCTTTGCACTAAGAACAGGAGAACCAGATGAGCATGTTGTCGATTAGCAGTTCCTCCCCAGTTCCGACCCAAGTTTCAGCATCAGTTCCCTCGTTGCGGTTGCCGAAGGCATCGCGCAATATGGTGCCTGCACCATCTTCTTCCCCTCAATCCATGATCCGCAACGCTATGTCAGCGCCTTATCTTGAGCGTGACGAAGAGCGTTCGCTGGCAATAGCGTGGAAAGAAAACAAAGATCAGAACGCACTGCATCGGATGACTGCATCACATATGCGGTTGGTCATTTCGATGGCGGGACGTTTCCGCAAGTTTAAGCTGCCAATGAGTGATCTCATTCAGGAAGGTTATGTCGGTCTGCTTGAAGCGGCAGCACGCTTTGATCCTGAGCGTGAAGTTCGTTTCTCGACTTATGCCTCATGGTGGATCCGCGCTTCGATGCAGGATTACATTCTGCGTAACTGGTCGATCGTTCGCGGTGGCACCAGTTCGGCACAAAAGTCGCTGTTCTTCAATCTTCGTCGCCTGCGCTCGAAGCTTGCGCAAGAAGATGAAACACTGACGAAGGCAGAAATCTATCGCCAGATTTCCACCCAGCTTGGAGTTTCGGCGAATGACGTTGAAGTTATGGATAGCAGGCTTTCGGGGGCTGACAGTTCGCTTTCAGCGTCGTTGAACAACGATGAATCAGGCACGTCAAGCCGCATGGATTTTCTTGTCGATGATCATCCTTTGCAGGATGAGGTCGTGGAAGGCGCAATCGATAGCGAACGTCGTGTTGGCTGGCTTCACACGGCACTCCACGCATTGAATGAACGCGAGTTGCATATCATTCGCGAGCGTCGTCTGGATGATGATGGTGTGACGTTAGAGGCGCTCGGTGAAAAGCTTGGCATTTCAAAAGAACGTGTCAGGCAGATTGAAAGCCGCGCGATGGAAAAACTTAAGATCGCGCTGCTTGATCAGCACGAAATGGCGGTTTACCAAGTCTAATATTTAGCCCTGACTTCCGTTTAATCGGCCTGACCAGTCTTCGACTTTACGGTTCTCAAGGCGGCGAATGGCATAGCGCTTCCAGCCGTCGGCAAGGTGAACGATCTTGGCCATCTGTGCCAGTTCGTCATAATTGAGCGTATCGACATAAAGCAGATTCCAGAGACGGTGTAACGTCCATTCCGGCGACAGACGCTCGATCAGTGTCATTGCATCGTCTTGGGCCACGACGCCTTCTTCCAAAACACGATAATACCAGCCGGTACGTCCCGTCTTTTGAACACGGACGGCCATATCTGCGACATTGAAACGAGCGTTCAGCTTCCAGCAGGGTTGTCTGCCTTGAGAGACTTCAATGATCGCCGTGCCTATGCGAAAGCGATCACCGACTGCAACATTTTGCTCAGTCAGGCCGATGGTAGAAATATTCTCGCCAAAGGCACCTGCATCATTCAGCTGCTCGTTTTCTCCCAAATCGTTGAGCCAGTCCGCGTAATGATCGCGTGGGTAGTGATGGACGGCCTTCTCAGGCCCACCATGCACTTTTTTGTCGCCTTGTTCGTCGCACTCCAATCCATCGCGCAGCAGGCGCACAGGGCCAGAAACCGGCTTTTTATTAATGCCGCTTGGCGCTTGCCGCTCGCCCAGAGGAGAGATCTTACCAGCGAGCAATGATTGGACGATGACTTCCATTGGGATTTACTCGCTTATGAGCTTCACGCGGTCGCCGACAGATACCGTCGCACCGGCTGGCATAGCATTCAGAAGGCGGAAGAGTTCAAGTTTGCGCGTCGTGCCCTGCATGCGCGCCGAAAGGCTTGCCATGGTGTCGCCCGGCTTCACAGTGACCACGCGAATGCGCAATGGTTTGATAGCTTCCTGTTCAGCGCGTGTAAGCAGGCGGAACGACTGTGTCACGGTTTGCGATGCAGGCATCAAAGCATTGCTGCCTTTTGGCGCTGCGGTGAGGAAACGATAAACTTTGTTATTTGCGGCGATCACCACGATATCGAATTGCCAGCGATCGGCACTTGCGCGTGCAGTTGCAGCGGGCAGGCCGTTGATGGTGATCGGACGGATTGAACTTTCGTCCAAGCCTGTTACCCAACCCGATTTGATGTAATCGGTGAGGTTTGAGCCTGACGGTAATGAAGCGCCGTCGAAGCGGATTGCCACTTCGCCCGGACCACTTGCCATGACGGCTGTCGCTGAATTGTCGATGGTGAAACCGGCGGGAGCTGTAAAGGTCACACCAAGTTTTGGATGAATGAAAGTCTGCTCGCGAACATAGCCCTCACTCGGTGAGTCGCCATAAAGCAGCCCATCAATACCATTGAGGAAAGAATCGCGATCCGTGGTGCCGACGCCCGGTGCACCGATACGGCGCGCATGGCCAAGTGCCAACTGAATGCGTTGCGGCGTTGCAGGGTGGCTCGCAAGGAAGTCGAGGCTTGCATCGGTCGCGCCAGAAACCGAACGGAAATCCGTATAGGCTTCCATCGATTGCAGGAAGCGTGCGGACGCAAACGGGTCGTAACCCGCTTCACCGATCATCTTGATGCCGATAGCATCGGCTTGCAGTTCCTGATTGCGTGAGAACTGCGCAAGACGCAGTTTGCCACGAATGTCTGCTTCACGGCTGGCGCTTTCATTGTGCAGCACTTCGGTTGCAACACGTCCGGCGATTGCCGTCTCGGCTTCTTTTTCCTGACGCAGAATACCGTGATTGGCAACCACATGGCCCATTTCGTGCGCAATGACGGCTGCAACTTCCGACGAGTCATTGGCGAGCGCCAAGAGCCCCCGCGTTATGTATAGAAAACCGCCCGGCAATGCGAAAGCATTGATGTTGGGGCTATCCAGAATCGTGATGCGATAGGTTTGATCCGGTTTGTCAGAAACGGTGGTGAGATTACCCACAATTTTGGCGACCATGCGCTCAAGCTTTGCGTCCTTATATTCGCCGCCATAGGTGGCAAGAATACGCGGGTGCTGCTGTGCGCCGATTTGCGCCAGGCGATCATTGCGCGAAACGTTTTCAACGGTCACCGGATTTGAAGATGGCTGAAGGCCCAGATCCTTACTGGAATTGATCGACTGGCAGCCCGAAATCACGGCAACAGAAAGCAAGCCAAAACCGATGGCTGATTTCCGCCAATTGTGCTGTGCCCATTCTGGCAGCGAAAGGGGGAGACACAGGGAGGCCCGAAGACGGGTCGTATGACGGAACAGTATTTTACCCTCGCAATTGAATCAGTACCGATCACTCTGGCACAAATCTAGCTACTGACTGAAACACCTACAAGAAGTAGTTCGGTCATCAAAGCTGTTGTTCAAGGCGAATGCGAACAAAATATGTCCGCGACGGTAACTCTATTTGAGCTGGAAAGTCTGATCGCCGATATAGCGCTTCAAAGCGTCTGGTCCAGATGGTGACAGCAAATCACTCGCCTGTCCCTGAGCGGTAATGTGACCATTTTCTAAAAATAGCAGCACCGCATCGAGATAAAGTGCGTCTTCTGGCGTGTGCGTGACCATGAGTACGGTCATGGCATTTTCCCGATGCAGTTCTCGTACCAGATCGAGCATCTGATGCCGAAGGGCAGGGCCGAGCGAAGCAAAAGCTTCATCGAGTAGCAAGACCGGGCGCTCGCGCACGAGCGCTCGCGCAATCGCCACACGCTGGCGTTCGCCGCCGGAAAGCGCTTCCGGTTTGCGTTGTTCTTTGCCCTTCAAGCCCACGCGTTCTAATGCGGTGGTAATGGCTGCGCGATCCTGTTGGGTTAGCTTGAGGTTTGGGGAGCGACCGAGGCCGACATTCTGCTCAACGGTCAAGTGAGCGAAGAGATTGTTTTCCTGAAACACCATCGAGACCGGACGGGCCGCAGGTGGCAGGCCGGTAACATCTGCATCGCCGATAATAATTGCCCCCGATTGGGGGGCTTCAAAGCCGGCAATCAAATTGAGCAGGGTGGATTTTCCCGAACCGCTGGGGCCGACAACAGCCGCAATTACGCCGCCCGGTATAATGGCGTCGAAGTGCATGGTGGTTTCGCCATAGCTGAAATGCACATCGCGAAGCCTGATGTCGGCTTGAACTGTCATGAGAGTGGCGTTTCCTTTCGCGACGCTGCACGGTCTGCAAGCATCATCAGGCAAAGACATAAGATTCCGAGGATAAGCGCAAGGCCTGCCGCGTCGAAAGTGCGATAGCTGCCCATGCGCTGAAATAACAGATAGGGGAGTGTTAAGAGCGCATCGCTGCCAAAAAGTGCGATCGTGCCGAGGTCTCCAAGCGATAATGCCATGGCGAAGGCAAAGGCCATGCCGAAAGGTTTGCGGATGGATGGCCAGTCTATCAGCCGTAAGCGATTGAATCCGGTTATGCCAAGCTGTGCACAGAGCCTGTTATGGCGTGCTGCTGAAGTATCCCACGCTGGGCGCAATAGACGCACAGCAAAAGGCATGGCCATGGCTGCATTGACCGTAACCACCATGAAAGGCGCCACAGTAAAGGGGTCGGTGAAGTTTCTGAGCAGAATGAACCAGCCTGCACCAAGCACAATGGGAGGCATCACAAGAATGAGGCTGGAGCCGGTATCGAATAGGCTCGAAAGCCGCGCACTTCTTGTTGCTTCGCGGGCAATGACAAGTGAAAGCGAAAGAACTACCGAAAGAAGGGCTGCGGAAAAGCCGAGAGCGATGCTGGTGCTGATGGCCCGCCACACGGTTCGTTCGCTCACCAATCGAATAAGATCGGCAGCAAGACCGGAGATGACAACACCGGCAACCGGCAAGGCCACATAGAGAAAGCCCAGGGCGATGGCTGCGATGTTGAAAATGCGCTCAGTCGCGGTGGGCTTGCCATAACGCTTAGCAGTGTTTGTCAGCGTAAAACCTTCTTCGGATGGACGTCCGGTCAGTCGCAAAGCCAGCAGCATTACCAGTGTAAGCGTGAGTTGTGCCAGTGTAAGCGCCACAGCCCGTGCCGGATCAAAATCGAAATGCAGGCTCTGGTAGATCGCGACTTCGAGCGTCGTTGCACGTGGCCCGCCACCGAGCGTCAGAACAGTTGTAAAGCTTGTCACGCAGAGCATGAAGATGAGGCCGATCATGCCCGGCAGATTGCGCCGGATGACTGGCCATTCGATCAGGCGGAAGCGTGCTTTGTTACCCATGCCAAGCTGAGCGGAAAGCTTCCAGTAATCAGCAGGGATCGATTCGTAGGCTGCCAGAATGAGCCGCACTGCCAGCGGCATGTTGAAAAATACATGCGCGATCAAAATGCCGGTGAGGCCATAAATGTCGGGCGAGACCGGATAGCCAGCTGATTGCGAAAGCTGCGCGATAAAGCCGTTGCGGCCATAAATGCTGGTGATGCCGAGCACCGTCACAAGTGCTGGCAATGCAAGCGGCAACGCAAAAAGGCGTAAAATCAGGCCGCGCCCGGGAAAGCTCGTTTCCGAATAAAGTGCGCGTGCCACAGGAATGGCAAACAGCACCGACAAAAGCGCTGATGCTGCCGCTTGCAGCACGGTAAAGCGCGCAACACGCAGCAGATAGGCGTCGAAATAAACGTCAGTGTTAAAGCCGCTGGCTTCAAACGCCAATGCTATCAAAGAGCCGCCGACCAGAACCGCTAAAAAGCCAAGCGCCAGCACGCCTGCGAGTTGCTTCATCGCAGGCGTATTTCTGGCAGAGTTTTTGGTCGGCGATTTTATCATTTGCTGGATGCAGCTAGCCATTCATCGACCCAGGCCTTGCGGTTTTTCGCAACGTCATCAGCCGGGATCAGCAGTGTTTTTTCAGGCTTTGGCAGTTTGTCGAAAGCCGCAGCAAGCGGTGCGGACGTTTTTCCTGCTGGATACATCCAGTTGGTTTCAGGGATTACGTCCTGAAAGCCGGGGCCAGTCATGAAAGCCAGAAACTTTTGCGCCAGCGGGTTCTTTGCGCCGGTTGTTGTCTGTGCTGCAAGCTCGATCTGAAGGTAATTACCTTCCGGGTAAGCTAGCGCCTTATAGCGCTCAGTGCCTTCCGCAATCATGTGATAGGCAGGCGAGGTCGTATAGGAAAGCACCATCGGCGCTTCGCCTTTGGTGAACAGGCCATAGGCTTCAGACCAACCCGGCGTGACCGTGAGAATGCGCTTTTGAAGCTTTTCCCATGCTTCATCAGCCTGATCGCCATAGACTGATTTCATCCAGAGCAGAATGCCAAGGCCCGGTGTCGATGTGCGTGGATCCTGAATGACGATCTTTTGCGACGAATCACCTTCGACCAGCTCTTTCAGGCTTTGCGGTGGGTTGGGCAGTTTTTCGGAATCATAAACGACAGCAAAATAACCATAGTCGTACGGCACGAAAATATCGTCCTTAAAGTCGCCCGGCACTTTGACATTGGTAAGATCAACATTGCTAGGCGCGAAATAGCCGGTAGCGCGTGCTTCCGTGGTCAGGTTGGTATCGAGGCCGAGAACGATGGCGGCTTTGGTATTGCCGCCTTCAAGCTTGAGGCGATTAAGAAGGGCAACACCATCCGCCGATGCGACCCATTCCAACTCACAATCGCATTCTTTTTCAAAGTTTTCCTTCACTTTGGGGCCGGGACCCCATTCGGATACAAAACTGTCATAGGTATAAATGGTGAGCTTTTCTTTCGCCTGCGCTGAAAAGGCAAAAGCCGCAGTCAATGAAAATGTAAGCAGAGATAAAAGCCGCATAACGGCATTCCTTTCTTTTGTTCGAAAAGATTGTGCGCCGTTATCAAAATCGGTCAGCATCTAATCCCTCCGCCGGTACAAACCGGATCAGGTTCAGCGGGTTAGCCGGAGTACGGCCTCTCAGCCATTCAAAGACTGAATGGCACCCCGTTAGAGCAGGATCGATAATAGTGGTTCGCGCGTCCGAGGGCAAGCGATGAAGATGCGGGCTTTCGGGGATAATTCTCGCGTGTTATGAGCGACTTATGAGTATATTTGTTATTCTTCTTGGCGGTGATCTTGTTGTCACAGAACGCCTCAAACGTCAGATAGCGGGTGCACGGGTATTGGCCGCGGATAGTGGTATGCGCCATGCGCAGGCGCTTGGTGTTGAGCCGGAGCTATGGCTGGGCGATTTTGATTCCACATCGGATGACTTGCTTGCGCAATATGCGCATGTACCGAAAAAAACGTTTCCAGCCGCCAAAGATATGACAGACGGAGAGTTGGCGCTGGAAGCAGCTTACGAACGTGGTGCTGAGCGCGTCATTCTTTGCGGTGCTTTTGGTGGTCCGCGTACCGATCACACGCTGCTGCATTTGACGATGGCGACGGCACAGGCAGCCAAAGGCCGTGATATTTTGCTCTCCAGCGGCGTTGAAGAAGCGTGGCCGCTGGTTGCGGGAAACTATGTTTACGATTTCCCTGATGGTACATCATTCAGTGTCGTGAATTTCTGTACCGTTGAAGGACTTTCAATCACAAATGCAGAGTGGCCGTTAGACAATGTGACCTTGCCTTTCGGTTCTTCATGGACGGTTTCTAACGTTGTGCGCGGAACCCTTTGTGTTTCCGCGCGTTCTGGTCTTGCGATACTTGTAGCAAACCTGATTGATCCATTATCTGTTCAGGCGTGCCGCT
Organism: Brucella pseudogrignonensis; assembly: GCF_032190615.1. Lineage (NCBI taxonomy): Bacteria > Pseudomonadati > Pseudomonadota > Alphaproteobacteria > Hyphomicrobiales > Brucellaceae > Brucella > Brucella pseudogrignonensis. The sequence continues at coordinate 930,853 of NZ_JAVLAT010000001.1, read as the reverse complement.
AACCTTAATAATTGAAACTGCTTGACGTTGTACGTCGAAACGTATTGTAAATATGTCAAGCGGGACGCCGAATTTGGGGACGCAACGTCGGTGTTAGTGTAACTCTAATAGGAGATTGTTTCATGAAATCACGTCTTTCCATGATCGCAATCGTCGGTGCGCTTGCGTTCTCAACAGCAGCATGCACGACGGGTGAACAGCGTACAGCCGGTTACGGCGTTGGCGGCGCAGCGCTTGGTGCGCTTGCAGGTGGCGCTATCGGCGGTAACGGTCGCGGCGCTTTGACTGGCGCTGCAATTGGTGCAGTTGGTGGTACGCTGCTTGGTGCAGCAACAACACGCAACAATGTTCAGTATTGCCGTTACCGCGATAATTACGGTCGCGTTTACGAAGCGCCTTGTAACTAAGACGCCTAAGCTATTTAAGTTTGAAAACAGGCCGGAGAAATCCGGCCTGTTTGTTTTTCCGGGCCATATCATTTGACAGAATGCGTTTTGTCCTCGACAAGCAGGTCACAAATTTCAACGGCAGTTTTCAAAGAGAACCATGGCACCTCCGCTTCTTCGCCTCGACCAGATCAAGCTCACCTTTGGCGGTACACCGCTTCTGGAAGAGGCTGCCCTTTCTGTCAGTGAGGGCGACCGCATTGCGCTGGTCGGCCGCAACGGTTCCGGCAAATCCACTTTGCTTAAAATTGCAGCGGGAATGGTTGAAGCAACATCCGGTGAGATATTCAAACATCCAGGCGCGACTATTCGCTATCTGCCGCAAGTGCCGGACCTTGATGGATATGCCAATGTGCGCGCTTATGTGGAAGCCGGTCTTGGACCGGCAGATGATCCGCATCGTGTGACCTATCTGCTTGAGCATCTTGGCCTGACCGGTGAAGAAAAGCCGGATCACCTTTCAGGCGGTGAAGCGCGCCGTGCAGCGCTTGCGCGGGTGATTGCTCCTCAGCCTGATGTCCTGTTGCTAGACGAGCCGACCAACCATCTTGATCTTACAACAATCGAGTGGCTTGAAGGTGAGTTGCGCCAGATCCGTTCGGCGATCGTTCTGATCTCGCATGACCGTCGTTTTCTTGAAAATGTCAGCCGTTCGACGGTCTGGCTTGATCGTGGCATTACACGCCGTATTGATCAGGGCTTTGCGCATTTCGAAGAATGGCGTGACAAGGTTCTCGAAGAAGAAGAGCGTGATCATCACAAGCTTGGCCGCCAGATTGCGCGCGAAGAACATTGGCTGCGCTATGGTGTAACCGCGCGCCGCAAGCGCAATATGCGCCGGCTTGGTGAGTTGCATTCCATGCGCGCTGATTTCCGCAATCATCGCAAAGCGCAAGGAACCGCCGTGCTTGCGGCAAGTGATTCCAAAGAGTCCGGCAAGCTGGTGATCGAAGCTAAGAAGCTCAACAAAGCTTATGGCGAACGGGTTCTTGTTCAGGATTTTTCTACCCGGATACAGCGCGGTGATCGTATTGGTCTTGTCGGGCCAAATGGAGCGGGCAAGACGACGCTTTTGTCGATGCTGATGGGCAAGCTTGAGCCTGATTCGGGCACGTTGCGCCTCGGCGTTAATCTGGAAATGGCAGAGCTCGATCAGAAGCGTGAAAGCTTGAACCTTGATGACACGCTAGCGCATTATCTGACCGATGGGCGCGGGGAAAATCTGGTCATCAATGGCGAACAGCGCCATGTCGTGTCCTATATGAAGGACTTTTTGTTCCAGCCGGAACAAGCGCGCACCCCAATCCGCGAGCTTTCCGGTGGTGAGCGTGCGCGTCTGATGCTGGCGCGTGTTCTGGCACGGCCTGCCAATCTGCTGATCCTTGACGAGCCGACCAATGATCTCGATATGGAAACGCTCGATCTGTTGCAGGAGCTGGTTTCTGGCTTTCCCGGAACCGTTATCCTTGTCAGCCACGACCGTGATTTCCTTGATCGCACGGTAACGTCCGTAATTGCGCCGGAAGGTGATGGCAACTGGCTGGAATATGCTGGGGGCTATGCCGATATGATGGCGCAACGCAAGGAGCAGGCCTTAGCGCGTCGCAATGTGAAAACAGCTGCTGCACGTTCTGATGACAAAAGCACTGACGCACCGCAGCCTAAGCGTGAAGAAAAGCGCAAGCTTTCCTACAAGCAAAAATTTACGCTTGAAACCTTGCCCGGCAAAATGGACGCTTTGGCAAAAGAAATGTCAGTGCTCGAAGGCAAGCTTGCTGATCCGCAGCTTTACGCCAAAGACCCAACACTTTTTGGCAAGACCGCCGATCTTCTCGACAAGAAGCGCTCCGAGCATTCCGCCATGGAAGAAGAATGGCTGGAGCTGGAGATGCTGCGGGAAGAACTGGAAGGGTAGTTTACCCTTCCGTTTCGTTTTTGGTTAAGCGCTTGCCTTGTCGAGTAGGGCGATTGCTTCATCGTCCAGCTTGATCTGTGCAGCGTCGATCAGCTCATTGAGCTGAGTCAGCCGCGTTGCGCTTGCAATCGGTGATGTGACAGCTGGCCGGGCAATCAGCCACGCAATTGCGATCTGCGCGGGTGTCGCATCATTGGCGCGGGCAACCTGATCGAGTGCCGCAATAATTCGCGATCAGCGATCGGTCAGATATTTTTCGACCGTTTGACCACGTGCGCTTTGACCAAGGTCATCTTTTGAGCGGTATTTGCCGGTTAGAAAACCGGAAGCCAGCGAGTAATAGTTGATGACGCCAAGTTCGTTGTCACGGCAGATCGCTTCAAGCCCATCCTCAAACCCTGCACGATCGTAGAGATTATAAAGCGGCTGCAATGTTTCGTAGCGCGGTAGGTTGTGCTGCTTTGCAACACTGAGCGATTCTGTCAGGCGTTCTGCTGTGAGATTGGATGCGCCGATAGCACGGACTTTACCGGCCTTGATCAGTTCCTGATAGGTGCCCAATACATCTTCGAACGGCGTTTCGGGATCATCCCAATGCGATTGATAAAGATCGATATAGTCAGTTTGCAGCCGCTTGAGAGAGGCATCGACAGCTTTGCGAATATAGGCGGGAGACAATCCCTTTTCGTCTGGTCCCATTTCTGAACCGACTTTGGTGGCGATCACAACTTTGTGACGAAGGCCACGAGATTTCAGCCAGTTTCCGATGATGGTTTCGGATTCGCCACCGAAATTGCCCGGTGCCCATGCGGAATAAACATCGGCTGTATCAATAAAATTCAGTCCCACATCGACAAAACGGTCGAGAAGCGAAAATGATGTTGCTTCATCGACCGTCCAGCCAAATACGTTGCCGCCAAAACACAGCGACGAAACCTCGAGTTCAGTACGTCCGAGTTTTCTAAACTCCATGGACCCTATCCTCTTCCTTTGCCTGCGGCCCATTTCTGAGCCTTAGCGTTATGATTTCAGGAAGAAGGAATTGGATCCAAAGAATCAACCCATGCCAAGCGCGTCCATGTAAAGCTGGAGCATCGCTTCTTCTTCCTGACGTTCATGGTCTTCTTTTTTACGCAGACGAATAATGGTCCTTACGACCTTGCTGTCAAACCCCGAACCCTTCAATTCCGCATAAACTTCCTTGATATCGTCGCCAATGGTCTTTTTTTCTTCTTCGAGGCGCTCGATGCGCTCGATGAAAGCACGCAACTGGCCAACAGCAATGGTCTGGGCTTCGCTGGTAATGTCGTCGCTCACGCGTTTCTCCAATTCAAAGTCGATTATGAATGCGGGTCAAAGGTCATCCGTTACAGGAACAGGACCGTTGCCGAAAGTCGGACTTAGTTTTTCTGCGAGTCGCAGGCAAAATTAAGAGCCAGTGGGCTTGGAAATGCGCTTTTTATCGCCGACAGGCTGTGGATAGCGGGCAAAGGATCAGCCAATCGGGCCAGTTCGCGAACCGAAATGCCGGATTTCATGGATTTCGGGCATCGCGTTGATTTTTGCCAGCATTGGCGCCAGCAGTTCCGCCCATTGTGTTGCCCCGGCTTTATCAGCAATCAAATCCTGCCGCACTTCAATGAGAACATGCGCAAAGCCTCTGGCGGTTGCATGGCGATAAAGCGCATCGTTTTTAAGTGCGCCATCATAAGGTTCGTTATCGCTGACAACCAGTCCAGCCTCATTGCGCAGCATGGAAAGGAAAGGGGTAACACCACGCGGGTCAGCATCCCACAAAAGCCCGATATGCCACGGGCGGTCTTTGCCGCGCCAGTTTGGTGTAAAGGAGTGGATCGCGACGATGAATGGTGCTTTCCCGCTTTCGCCTGCAACCTGCGTACTCATCGAGGCAACGGCATCATGATAAGGGCGATAGAAACGGTCGAGCCGGTTTTCGCGCTCTTCCGGCGTCATTGGATAGTTGCCGGAAATCACTGCGCCGTCTGATAATTGCATGATGAGTGTTGGGTCGTCTTCGCCGCGATTGGGATCAATCAGCAACCGGGAAAAGCCCCCCATGACCGCTGGGGCATTGAGCTTGGCTGCCAGCTGCCGCGTTAGTTCTTCGACGCCGATATCATAAGCGATATGGCGCTCAAACTCGCTTTGCGCCAAGCCAAGGCTGCCATATTTGGCAGGCAAATCACGCCGGGCATGGTCGGCAGTCAGAAGCAGGCCGAGGCTAAGGTCGCCATCGAGCTTATATACGGGTGAGAACGATGGATCAAATGACATGGATGCAGCTTCTTGGGTGGGATTTCTGTCATAAATCGCAAGTAGTTTCAGCTCTGTCATGAGAAAGTCGGTATTGCAACGATCATTCTCAAAAGAATGGTGAAGGCGTTTCGGGATTGAGGCAAGGCAGGAATCTAATCGTTTAAATTGCGCGAAAATGCTATGCAGTTTGATTGGAAATGCTGTAACTGATTTGTTCTCTCCGGGATTGCGTTGACATCAAAGGCGAAACTGCCGAAAAGAGATCGACCGAAAGAGGATTTCCTTGCGTGAGACAAAAGCGATTGCGGACTGAAGGAGTTCGGCGAATGCGACTTCCAGTGTTTTTGGGTTTGTTTTCCACTGTGCTTGTGGGTGCTTTGGGTGTGACTTCCATGGAAGCGCGTGCTGATTTTCGAGTATGTAACTCAACTCAGAATCTGGTTGGTGTTTCCATTGGCTATCGAGCCAAGGCCGGCTGGGTGACAGAGGGCTGGTGGCATATTGATGGCTCCACCTGCAAGACGCTGATCGAGGGGCCGTTGACCTCCCGATATTATTATCTTTTCGCAGAAGATTCTCAGAGCGGCGGTCGCTGGGAAGGCAAAGTGAACATGTGTGTGGCGGAAAAAGAATTCCGTATCACAGGTGTTCAGGACTGTTTTGCCCGTGGTTTCCAGCGCAATGGCTTTCAGGAATACGATACCGGGGAACAATCGAGCTGGATGGTACAGCTCACGGACGAAACGCCGTTAGAAAACTCCACAGTTACAGGAACGAATAACCCATGAAGCGCAACCGCAAGGTCAAGATTCTCGCCACACTCGGCCCGGCGTCTGGCGAGGAATCCGTTATCCGTCAGCTTTTTGAAGCAGGCGCAGACGTCTTCCGTATCAATATGAGTCATGCTGATCATGATATGATGCGTGCGCTTGTGAAGCGCATCCGCAATGTTGAAAAAGAGCTTGGTCGTCCAATCGGCATTCTGGCCGATCTTCAGGGTCCAAAGCTCCGCGTTGGCAAGTTCAAAAATACCAAGGTCACATTGACCGTTGGTCAGACCTTTACCCTCGACAACAATCAGGAACCGGGCGATGAAACCCGTGTTTATCTTCCGCACCCGGAAATTCTGGAAGCTGTGGAAGCTGGCCATCGTCTTCTGATCGATGACGGCAAGCTGGAGCTGATTGCAGAATCAAGCGATGGCAAGTCGATTGTTTGTAAGGTTGTTGCTGGAACCAGCATTTCCGATCGTAAGGGTGTTAGCCTGCCAGATACCACGCTGGGTGTCGGCGCTCTGACGGAAAAAGATTACAAGGATTTCGACGCGGTTCTGAAGGAAGATATCGACTGGGTTGCCCTGTCGTTCATTCAGCGCCCGGAAGATCTGATCGAAGCACGCAAGATTTCAGGCGGCAAGGTCGGCCTGATGTCCAAGATCGAAAAGCCGCAGGCTGTCACCCGTTTGGATGAGATCATCGAACTGTCCGACGCGATCATGGTTGCCCGTGGTGATCTTGGCGTTGAAATGCCACTGGAAAGCGTTCCGGGCATTCAGAAGCAGATGATCCGCAAGGCACGCCGCGCTGGTAAGCCAGTTGTGGTTGCGACACAGATGCTTGAATCAATGATCACCGCACCTGTTCCAACCCGCGCTGAAGTATCGGACGTCGCAACGGCTGTTTTTGAAGGCGCAGACGCGGTCATGCTTTCGGCAGAATCGGCTTCCGGTCAATATCCGGTTGAAGCAGTTGCCACGATGAACCGCATTGCGGAAAAGGTTGAGCGCGAGCCGACCTATCCGGGCATTCTGGATGCGCAGCGCGCAATCCCTGAACCAACCGGTTCCGATGCGATTGCTTTGGCTGCACGTCAGATCGCTGAAACGCTGAACCTTTCAGCAATCGTCACCTACACGGCTTCGGGTGCAACTGGTCTTCGTGCGGCGCGTGAACGTCCTCGTACACCAATCATCGCGCTGTCGCCGGTTGTTGAAACTGCACGCCGCCTGTCGGTTGTCTGGGGTCTGCATTGCGTTGTCACAGAAGACGCGCATGATCTGGAAGACATGGTCGATCACGCCTGTCAGGTCGCATTCAAGGAAGAGTTCGGCAAAGCTGGCGATCGTCTGATCGTTACGGCTGGTGTGCCATTCGGAACACCGGGCGCAACCAACCTTCTTCGCATCGCCTATATTGGGGCGGATGGTCAGTCTTCAACTGACTAATTCTGAGCATCCAGTTTTGGGTGGGCCTGATGTACAAGAAAAAACGCGCTCCTTTCGGGGCGCGTTTTTGTTTGTATCTCTGTCAGAGAATCAGGTGCGGGTGTCGCTCAGCTCTTCCGTGAGATCGAGCAGATTCTTCTGCGCATCACGCATCATCGGATTAACTTCGAGCGCTTTCTCGTAGGCCTTCAGAGCTTGCTCCTTGAGGCCACGAGCGCGCAGAATATCCGCCATGCCAGTTAGTGCGCCGTAATGGCGCGGCTCAAGCTCCAGCGTGCGATTGATGTCAAACATGGCATGCGTATAGTCATTGCGCAGGTAATAGACCGTCGCACGACGATTCCATGCTTCCGCATAATCGGGATTGATCGCGATGGCTTCATTGAGAAAATCGAGCGCTGACGTATAGCGCTTTTCAAGCATCGCTGAATTGGCCCATTGCACTAGAAGGTCCACCGTGGCGCTGCCAGATTGCTGCCAGATCTGATTGATCTGGATCGTCAGGCGACGAGCCTTGGTCGCATCGGAGGTGCGCTTGAGATCAGCAAAAAGCTTATCGAGCCGCTCTTCAGGCGTCTGGTCTGCTTGTTCTTGAGGTTTGGGAGTGGGCTTTTGTTCGCTGTCGGCACCCGTCTGCACAGGCAGGATAGGGGCGGTCAGCTTAGGCTTCGTATCGGCGAGCGCAGGGCTGGTGATCAGCAGAGCTGCGCTAAAGGCTGATAGGAGCGTGAAGTGTATTGGATAAGCAAAAACGTTCCGCATACGCATAATGTTTATTATACGTAGCGAAACGTCAAATGCAAAATCAGAAATAAGATTAGCCCTGACGTGCCTTGAAGCGCGGAGCAGTCTTATTGATGATGTAAACGCGGCCCTTACGACGAACGAGCTGGCAGTCACGATGACGGCCCTTGAGCGCCTTGAGCGAATTCTTGATCTTCATGTCAATCACCGGTCTTGGTTGGGCCCATCGACAGCACGTGTCGCGGGGCGGCATAAAAACAGGCGCCCAAGGCGCCAATTGGTTACAGGCAGTATTCCTGCCCGAAGGGTTGGCCGAAATACACAATATTTCAGCCGAATGTCAACTCCTGCGCCGCAGATTCACGAAGACTGGTCCCGAAAATCTTGCCGCAGGGCCTGCTAACGCAGGAATCTGATCGATTCCTGCGCAATGCTTAACGCGCGCGAGGGTGGATGCGGGTCACATGACCCATTTTGCGGCCCGGGCGGGCTTCTTTTTTACCATAGAGATGCAGCACAGCATTCGATTCTGCGAGAATCGCCGTAACCTGCTCAATATCGTCGCCGATGAGGTTTTCCATCACGCAATCGGAATGGCGCACCGTGTCGCCAAGCGGCAGCCCTGCAACGGCACGGATATGCTGTTCAAACTGCGAGATCGCGCAGGCAGCTTCCGTCCAGTGACCGGAATTATGCACGCGCGGTGCAAATTCATTGGCAAGCAGCGTTCCGTCAGCAAGAACGAAAAACTCAAGACCAAGCACACCGACATAATCAAGTGCATGGAGAAGCTTCTCAGCGGCCTTGCTGGCGGTGTCAGCTGTCTCAGCCGAGATTGCTGCGGGAACCGTCGAGGTCGATAGAATGCCGTCGTTATGGACGTTTTCTGAAATATCGAAGATCGCAACATTGCCGCTACGGTCGCGCGCTGCAATCACAGAGACTTCGCGCTCAAAAGCAACAAAGCCTTCAAGGATTGCTGGTGCGTGCTTGATCGCGTGAAGTGCGTTTTTCGCTTCGCTTTCGTCGAGCGATGTGAGGCGGACTTGTCCCTTGCCATCATAGCCGAGGCGCCGAGTTTTCAGAATACCGCGTTCGCCTAGTGCTCCGAGCGCTGCTATGAGCGATTCTTCATCGTCAACGAGACGCCACGGTGCGGTTTCGATACCGCTTTCATTGAGGAATTGCTTTTCGGTAAAGCGATCCTGCGAAATCTCAAGCGCTGCTGGTGGCGGAAATACGAGCGCCGATTCTGCAAGCTTATCGGCGGCTGATACCGGCACGTTCTCAAACTCATAGGTGATGACATCAGACGCTGCAGCAAGCTGTGCCAGCGCTGCCGGGTCATCATAGGCAGCAATAATCTGGCGATTTGCCACCTGAGCAGCCGGGCAATCGGCTTGCGGCTCCAGAATGATGGTTTCATAACCAAGGCGTGCAGCCGCCATAGCGAGCATACGGCCAAGCTGGCCCCCGCCGATGATTCCGATTGTAGAACCGGCCTTCAATGCTGAATGTGTCATATCAGACCTCATTGGATGGGCGTTCTGCAACGCTTTCGGTCTGGGCGGTGCGCCATTCGTCAAGACGGGCTGCAAGAGCGTCGTCATAAAGCGCAAGGACTGCTGCCGATAAGAGCGCTGCGTTGACTGCGCCAGCGCGACCGATGGCGAGTGTGCCGACCGGGATGCCGGCTGGCATCTGCACGATAGACAGAAGCGAATCCTGACCAGAAAGTGCCTTCGACTGCACCGGAACGCCAAAGACTGGGAGCGGGGTCATTGCTGCGGCCATGCCGGGGAGGTGGGCAGCGCCGCCAGCGCCAGCAATCACGACCTTGAAGCCTTCGGCTTTTGCGCCTTTGGCAAAAGAAACGAGGCGATCAGGAGTACGGTGTGCCGAAACAATGCGGGCATCGAAAGATATGCCCAATGCGTCAAGCGTATCAGCGGCATGGCGCATTGTTTCCCAATCGGATTGGCTTCCCATAATGATTGCGACATCTGCACTTCTGCTCATTGATCCGTCCTGCTTCTTGAGATCATGGAATGAAAAACAAAGCCGGGCGAACCCCGGCTATGAAACGTCTTTTATGTGATGCTCAGGCGATGATGTCAGGGATAACCTGATCTTCCAGTTCCTGAAGCTTGTCTTTGATTGCGAGTTTTTTCTTTTTCATGCGCTGTATGCGCAGCTGATCGCAGCCGACCTGCATCATAGCATCGATGGCTGCATCAAAATCCGCGTGTTCCTGTTTCAGACGTGCGACGGCCAATCTGATTTCGGCCTGATCCTGATCGGACATGCGGTTTGCCCCATTTCTTAAAAATAATATCACGGGCCGCTCCAGACTGGTGCAGACCCGTTTCAGGCGAAGCCTTTATCACATTTTTCGTGATTGGAAAATCCTACCAAAACAAATTCGACTTTGCATCAAACTCATGCCACAGTGTCATTGTTCTGTCATGAATAACGGTTGCTAACGAAACTGTTGAATGGCAGCCGGGACTGCGTAATTGGCCCGGATAGCAGGAGGTGTACTACCGGGCGTTTGCGCAGGTGAGAGCGGATGGAGCCATTTGTTGGCAAAACGCGACGTGGCTCTGTTCTTTTGGTTAAATCAATCGAAGGAGAATTGATGATGGCTATTGAGTCCCATCTTGCCACGCTTGAACAGAAGCACGGCGCTTTGGAAGAGGAAATCTCCGAAGCTTTAGCGTCACCGGCAATTGATGACCTGCATGTTACGTCTCTCAAGCGCAAGAAGCTGGCTCTTAAAGAGCAGATTGAAAAACTGAAAACTCAGGTGACGCGTCACTGATCCCCTAGTCCGAAGCTCAACACTCTTAAATTGTTGATATAGTTTCGTTTTCCGTTTCCGCTTAAACTAGAGCGTGTTGCAATCTGATTAAATCAGATCGGCGCTCTAAAGATCGTGATCTGGATAGCGATGCAAACAATCATCCCTTAGATATTGGCGGCTGCGTTACAGCCGCCGAACATCTTTATTTAATTCGCTTCGCCTTCCGCCCGTGGGTCGAGATTCATCCCCTCAGGCGTTGCGCTTTTCACTGATGGCATGCTCTTGAACTGCTCTTTTTCAGATTTCGGTACAGATGCACGTCGGCGTGAACGAAACAATGCATAGGCTGTTATCGAAATATGCGCGAGCGCTGTGATGGCAAACAGTCCCGATGGCCAGAAAATATCCATCGAAGCTGCAGCCAGCAATGGCCCAAGCATAGTGCCAAAGCCATAAAGCAGCAGCAGTCCGCTCGACACTTTCACAAAGCTTTCAGATGTGGCGTGGTCATTGGCATGAGCGACTGCGACCGGATAAAGAGCATAGGCAAGCGCACCATAGCAACCGGTCATAATGATGATAACTGTGCCGTTTGACGGCCCAATAATGAAAGCGGCCAGACCGACAAGTGCTGCCAGGGAAGCGACGCCAGCCAGCACATAACGCCGGTCTATCAGGTCGGAGATACGGCCCACAGGTATTTGCATCAAGGCCCCTGCGGCAATTGTAACGCTGACCATCAGGGCTATTTCGGCGGTAGAAATGCCGGATTTTGCGCCGAATACCGCGCCTAGCGTTCCCCATGCACCATTTGCAATGCCGATCAGGATACAGCCAACAAATGCGGCAGGCGAATTGCGATAGAGTGCTTTGAGGTCCAGTTGCACTTCGGTCAGTGGTTTGGGGCTGACGGCAGTGGACATGGCAGTTGGGATCAGTGCCAGGCAGAACAAAATGCCAGTGATCATAAAAAGGTGATCAGAACGAATATCGCCGTTGGCCACCATCATCTGGCCACTCATGGTCGCACCATAGTTGACCATCATATATAGGCCGAAAATCTTGCCACGCGATTCATTGGTGGCGCGCTCGTTGAGCCAGCTTTCAATGACCATGAAAGCGCCGGCCATTGAGAACCCGGTGAAAGTGCGTAAGATTATCCAGGATACTGCATCGATATAGATGCCGGATAGAAGGGCAATGATTGCTGCGGAGGCTGCGAAACAGCCAAAAGCGCGCACATGGCCGACACGTCGCACAAGACGCGGTGCAAACAGGCAACCAGCAACGAAGCCACCTGCCCATGTGGTGCCGAGCATACCAAGTGATGCGACAGAAAAGCCTTCGAGTCCGCCGCGTAATGGCAGAAGCAGACCATGCAGGCCGGAGGCCATTAACAGAAAGGCTGTGCCGCAGAGCAGCGCCAGAACCTGAATATAAATGCGCAAGATCACGTTCCCGGGATTTTATGAAGCCGCATAGCTGCTACTTCGCTTTGTCAGTGATGAGGAAACAGCGCAGTCTCAACGGAAAAGAGCTTCCGCCGCAGCGCGGCTGTCTCCCTTCTTTAGCCTCTCGGCTTTTAGACGTTCTATTTCAGACTGGAGCAAAGCGATGTGCTGGTCGATTTCGATAACCGACAACAGCGATAATTCTTCATCGCTAAGAACCACACTGTTGCGTGGTTTTGTAATATCTTCGTCAAAACCGCTCATGGCCTTCCTCCGGAGTCTCGAGCATTTCTTGTTTAGATTTGACCGTGCGAAATGCTCAATCTTTTTGTTTTACGCGCACCTTATTCCGAAAACCGCTTCGCACTTTGCGGGATGCGCTATAGGCTGCGCTTATAAAGACAGAAAAGATTTAACACCTTGAATCTTCGCATATATATTTCCAGAAATCGATGATGATTTCGCCAAATTTGCCTAGGATGCCATTATGTGCGGCATTTATGCGACGATGGGACGAAACAGGAGCTTTGATCATGACGGCTGAATTGCCTTCCCACATGACTGCAATCGAAATTCTGCAGCCGGGTGACGCAAATGTATTGCAACCTGTTGAGCGCGCAGTTCCTCAGCCGAAAGCTGGCGAAATACTGGTGCGGGTTCGCGCTGCGGGTGTGAACCGTCCCGATGTGTTGCAGCGACAAGGGAGTTACGCCCCGCCACCGGGAGCGTCCGACATTCCGGGATTGGAAATTGCCGGTGATGTTGTAGCACTAGGGGAGGGGGTGAAGCGCTATCGCATTGGCGATGCGGTCGTGGCATTGCTCGGCGGTGGTGGTTATGCAGAATATGCCACGGTGCATGAAAGCACGGCTCTGCCGTTGCCATCCGGCTATAGCTACAGTGAAGCGGCGGCGATCCCCGAAACCTTCTTCACCGTTTGGCACAATGTGTTTGAGCGCGGCGGGCTGAAAAAAGGTGAGACACTGCTGATCCATGGCGGGTCATCCGGCATTGGCACGACGGCCATTCAGCTTGCCAAGGCTTTTGGTGCGAAGGTGATTATTACTGCTGGCTCCACTGATAAATGTGAAGCTTGTCTCAAGCTCGGTGCCGACCGCGCGGTGAATTATCGTGATGAAGATTTCGTTGCCGTAGTGAAAGAAATGACGGACGGCAAGGGCGCCGATGTTATTCTTGATATGGTTGGCGGCGATTATGTTGATCGCAATTATAAAGCTGCCGCTGAAGATGGCCGTATTGTACAGATTGCTTTTCTCAATGGTGCAAAGGCTACAGCCAATTTTGCACTCCTGATGACCAAGCGTCTCACCCACACTGGTTCGACATTGCGATCACGTTCAGTGGACTTCAAAGCAGGTATTGCGCGTGAACTGGAAGCAAAAGTCTGGCCGCTTCTGACGGAACGGAAGGTTGCGCCGGTGATGGATATGACCTTTCCGTTGAAAGATGCGCGGCAGGCGCATGAGCGCATGGAGGGCAGTCAGCATATCGGCAAGATCGTGCTCGAAGTCGCCTGATTTTGTTCAATGAAAAGAGAACATGGGATGGGATGGCAGCAGTTTCTTGCTCTGCGCTCAAAAAAAATATATATAGACCGTGATTTCCCGGAATTTGTGGTTTTTCCCACGGCCCGCCCTACCGGAGCGGACGAACAAGAGGATTATATCTAATGGCCACCCAGCTTCTTATGCCGAAGGCAACGGCAGTCTGGCTCGTTGATAATACGGCTCTGTCCTTTGATCAGATCGCGGCTCTTTGCAAGCTGCATCCGCTCGAAGTGAAGGCTATTGCGGACGGTGAGGCCTCGCAGGGTATCAAGGGACTTGACCCGGTGATCACCGGTCAGCTTTCGCGCGAAGAAATCGCGAAGGGCGAAAAAGACCCGTATCATCGTGTGAAACTCTCTGAGCCAAAGGTTCGCGTGCCAGAAGCCAAGCGCAAGGGTCCACGTTATACCCCGCTTTCAAAGCGTCAGGATCGCCCGAATGCGATTCTCTGGTTGGTTCGCAACCATCCTGAATTGAAGGATGCGCAGATTTCGCGTCTGGTTGGAACGACAAAGTCGACCATCGAGCAGATTCGCAACCGTACCCATTGGAATTCGGCAACCTTGACCGCAATGGACCCGGTAACACTTGGTCTTTGCTCGCAGATTGATCTTGATCTAGAAGTTGATCGCGCAGCACGCAGCCGTCCTGTTGTCGAATCTGACAGCACATTGTTGCCCGCATCCGCGACCGAAAACTTTGATTACCGCGATGCGGCTCCTGAAGAAGAAGAGCTGGATGCGGAAAAGGTTTTCGCAAAGCTTTCTTCATTGAAGAACACAAACACGGATGAAGACGAAGAATAATATTTTCTTCGACTGAATACAGAAAACCCGCCGGTCTGGCGGGTTTTTCTTTTTAAGCTGGATGACGCTTTAATCTTTAAAGGAATTCCACTCGCTTAACTCCATAAGCCGATAGAAGTCAGCCAGTGTTTTGCCGCGTTCTGAACGGAATGTGCGACCAGATTTGTCAGCGGCAATGATGCGATCTGTGCGAAAAGTGCGGAAAGCATTGCGCAATTCGCACCAGCCGATCACAGTCCAGACCTTACCCCAGAACCAAAGACCAAGCGGACGGATGTCACGCTCACTCTCACGGGCTTCAAGGTCTCGATAGCGGATGCTGAGCACGGTGCCTTCATCAACCGCGCGTTCGACTGCATCAATAATGCGTCGTTCATCCACACTAATGGACGTGGACGGCGCATGGATTTGCGTGCTGGTAATGCGCGCGCGCTCTTCCTTGGGCAGTACGGCTTCAATCTTTACAAGTGCTTCCTCGGCACCCCGCGCCATGGAAACACCACCCCATGCACGAATCAGGCGCGCACCTGCAACCAGTGCTACGATTTCATCGCGCGTAAACATCAGCGGCGGCAGCTCGAACCCCTGACGCAGAATATAGCCGACACCAGCCTCTCCATCGATAGGAACACCCGTTGATTGAAGATCGGCTATATCGCGATAGATGGTGCGTTCGGAGACTTCCAGCCGTTCGGCAAGCTGCCGTGCGGTAACAAGCCTGCCCCCGCGCAGGTGCTGAACAATCTGGAATAGGCGGTCTGCGCGGCGCATTCCGAGCTTATTCTCCGTTACATTGTTTTGCTTTACGCTGTTCCAGATAGCGATCTGGCCAGCCCATATCCTTACGCAGTTCGCCCGGAAGTTCATCGAGTGCGCGCTGTGTAAGAATGTAGTGCCGACGTTCGTTTTGTCTGCGCCTGTATTCCTTCAGAATTGCGAGCAGTGGTGCGATTGCGAATGCCATGGTGAAATCCCTCGTCTGTAAGAATGCACTATGGCATAGTGCTCCTGACAACTTTCTGTCAGGAGTAAAGCTGTTGCTTAGGGTTTAAATCGCGGTTCTGCCGTGTAGCTGAGCGGCAGGCGTCCGCCGTCAGCATAAATGGTCTGACCGGTGATGAAACTCGACTCATTGGATGCCAGGAATGAAGCAATTGCTGCGATTTCAGCGGCTTGACCGATTCGGCCCAATGGCGTGCGGTCGATTATCTTTTTGCGTGCTTCCTTGTCTTTATTCACCGCAGCAAGCATATCGGTTTCAATCGAACCGGGGCCAATCGCATTAACGCGGATACCCCATTTGGCAAGTGCCACTGCCATTGTGCGTGTCAGCTGGTTGATGCCGCCTTTGGAGACAGAATAAGCGAGCTGTTCTGGTAGGCCGTAAATGGCATTGATGGACGACATGTTGATGATTTTGCCAGCATCGCCACCGGCTTCCACGCGTGCGACCATGCGTTTTGCAACAGACTGCCCACAGAGAAATGCACCCTTGAGATTAACGCGCACCACCCGGTCGAAATCGTCTTCCTTCAGATCAAGAAAATCGGCCTGATGCACGATACCGGCATTGTTGACCAGAATATCGATCTCGCCAAGATTGGTTGTCGCATAGGTCAGCAGATTGTGAATGTCGAGCTTGTCACCCACATCGCAGGCAATCGACAGGACCTTGCCATATTGCTCCAGATCTCTGACGGCCTTTGCAGCTTCTGATCCGTCAATATCTGATAGAACAACGCTGGCACCATCCATCAGAAAGCGTTTGGCAATGGCATAGCCGATGCCGCGCGCAGCTCCTGTGATGATCGCGACCTTGCCTTCTAACTGCATATATTATTCTCCGAATTTTGCCGGAGAGTGGACCGGCGACTTTCGCCGGTCAATGCATGATCAATAAATTAAACAAAAGCCAGCCCGATGTGACGTTCGCGCAGAACCGTGCTGATCTCGTCGAGAATCGCCGGGTCATCAATGGTTGCAGGCATTTTCCATTCCACACCATCCGCGATTTTCTGAATTGTTGAGCGTAAAATTTTGCCGGATCGGGTCTTTGGCAAACGTTTCACCGTGAGAGCCAGTCGGAAAGCTGCGACCGGCCCGATGGCATCGCGAATCATGCTGACGCACTCTTTTTCGACTTCATGGCTATCGCGGTCGATATTGGATTTCAGCACCAGAAAGCCGCAAGGCACCTGACCTTTGACAGAATCGGAGATGCCAAGCACCGCGCATTCTGCAACATCCGGATGGCTGGAAAGCACTTCCTCCATGGCGCCCGTAGAGAGACGGTGGCCCGCGACATTGATGATGTCATCGGTGCGGCTCATGATGTAGAGATAGCCATCATCATCCATATAGCCCGCATCGGCGGTTTTATAATAGCCGGGAAATTCGTTGAGATAGGCTTTGCGAAAGCGTTCATCGGCATTCCACAAGGTCGGCAGGCACCCCGGTGGCAAGGGCAACTTAATCAGGATATTTCCAAGCTGTCCGCGTTCGACTTCGTGGCCTGCGTCGTCGAGCACCTGAATATCATAGCCGGGTAGACAAACTGCTGGTGAACCATATTTGGTTTCAAGTAGCCCAAGGCCGAGCGGGTTGGCGACCATCGGCCAGCCGCTTTCTGTTTGCCACCAATGGTCGATTACCGGACAGCCGAGCAGATTTTCTGCCCAGTGGATCGTGTCTGGATCGGCACGTTCGCCTGCCAGATAGAGCGCACGTAATTTGGAAAGATCATATTTGCGCACGAAATTGCCGTCAGCATCGTCTTTTTTGATGGCGCGCAAAGCCGTTGGTGCGGTGAACATCACTTCCACATTATGTTCAGAGATGATGCGCCAATAGGTGCCTGCATCGGGCGTGCCGACTGGCTTACCTTCAAAAAGGATGCTGGTGGCACCGGCAATCAGTGGCGCATACACAATATAGGAATGGCCGACGACCCAGCCCACATCAGACGCGGCCCAGAAGACTTGTCCCGGTTCAACGCCAAAGACATGCTTCAGCGACCATGCAAGCGCCACCATATGTCCGCCATTGTCGCGCACGACACCTTTGGGCTCACCTGTGGTGCCGGATGTATAAAGCACATAAAGCGGATCAATAGCATCAAGCGGCGTACAGGGAACGTGACGACCGCGTGCAGCATCGACGGATGTGCGGTAATCAATGTCGCGTCCTTCAACGAGATTATACGGATGCTGGTCGCGCTGAAGGATAATGCAATGTTCGACCTTATGACGGGCAGTGGCAATCGCTTTGTCGAGCATGGCCTGATACGGCACGATACGGGTTGGCTCAATCCCGCAGGAGCCTGCGATAATCATCACTGGCTTTGCGTCGTCAATACGGGTCGCAAGCTCGTTGGCAGCAAAGCCACCAAACACGACGGAATGCACGGCGCCAATACGCGCTGAGGCCAGCATTGCGATCGCTGCTTCCGGTACCATTGGCATATAGATAAGCACACGGTCGCCTTTGCTCACGTTATTGTCGAGCATGACGGCGGAAAGCGCTTCTACCTCTTCCAGCAATTCGCGATAGGTGAACTTGCGTACGGAACCAGTAATCGGGCTTTCATAGATGAGTGCCACCTGATCGCCACGCCCATTTGCGACATGACGGTCGAGCGCATTATAGCAGGTGTTGCATTCGGCGCCTTTAAACCAGCGCCCATAGACGCCTTCATCGTTCGCAAAAACCTGATTCCATGGCTTAAACCAGTCAATGGCCTTGGCCGCGTTCGCCCAGAACTCCTCCGGGTCGTTCTGCCATGCAGCATAGGTCTGCGCATATTTCGATGTCATGCTGTTCCTCCCAGACGCACGCGTTGACGGGCCGATAGCCTATAAAAGCGTTGCGATAATATGTTGGATGAAAGTGCAAGATTTGGCTTGTTGGCCTTGTCTCCTCCACGCGCTTTTCATCTCTTCCGGGGGTGAGTGTAAGCTGATGAGCGAAGTTTCGTCCATCAAACTAAAGATGAATAAAAATATCACAGTCGGGAAAGCAGTGATCAGACTTGCAGCAGGCCCGTTGCTACGTCACAAGGAGGTATGAGAGGTGCTTCGTGACCAAAATTCTGCCGGTGCTGCTTGTAGCCCTCATGGCTCTGCATATTATCAAGCCGCTGGGCTGGCCGGGACTGAAAAAACGCGGTGATTTCTGGAAGATCGCCGTGTTTGCAATTTTCGCTATGGCGGTGGTCGTCGGATTTCATTTCGCTGAAAACTAAAATTATCGATTAGCGTGAGTTTTTATTGATATTTTCACAGCTTAACAGTCATTTTAGCCATAATTGGGTTTTGAAATGGCGGTGAAAAATCCCATTTAAATACTATCAGTTATAGGAGGAGAGATGCGACGTGCCCTGTTAAGCCTGCCATTCATGCTGGCTGCCTCGATGATCGCGCTTCCGGTTCACACCGTTTTTGCAGAGAGCATCAATGCAGGAAGCAGGGAGGCGACCGCAGAGTTACCTTTTAATGTTGCAGCCGTGGCAGAATTCGACACACCATGGGCGATTGCATTTCTGCCGGGCGGAAAACTGATCCTCACTGAAAAGGGCGGCAAGATTTTTGTCGTAACCGAGAAGGGTGATAAGACTGAAGTTACTGGCGTGCCGGAAGTTTTGGCCAGTGATCAGAACGGTCTTCTGGACATCCTGCCTGCGCCTGATTTTGCCAAGAGCAAGGCAATTTACTTCACCTATGTCATGCCGGAAAATGGTGGCGGCAGTCTTGTGCTGGTGCGTGCCAATTTGTCTGAAGGCAAAGGCAAGGCCGAGTTTAAGAACCTTGAGGCAATCTGGAAACAGTCGGCGGTTGCAAAGGGCGGACAACCCGGTGGCAAGATCGCGTTTTCGCCCGATAAAAAGCATCTGTTTCTGTCGGTCGGTGATCGGATGATCCCTGCTACTGCGCAGGATGAAAATGCACCAATGGGTAAGATTTTGCGCATGAATCTTGATGGTTCTGTTCCAAAAGACAATCCACATGCATCAGAAGAGGGCGTTAAAGCGCTGACATGGAGCATGGGGCATCGCAATCCCTATGGGCTTGCTTTCGCGCCTGATGGCAAGCTCTGGGAGCATGAGATGGGACCGCGCGGTGGCGATGAGTTCAATCTCATCAAGCCGGGTTTGAACTATGGCTGGCCGGTTGTTTCCAATGGCGACAATTATAGCGGCAGACCTATTCCACGGCACAGCACACGACCGGATTTTGAGGCTCCGATGCTGTTCTGGACGCCGGTGATTTCACCGGGCGGACTGGCTTTCTATAAGGGCAAGCAGTTCTCGGATTGGAATGGTTCTGCGCTGATTGCTGGGCTTTCATCGCAGGCATTGATCCGCGTCACGATCAATAGTGATGGTCAGCCGAATGAAGCAGAGCGCTTTGCGATGGAAAATCGCATCCGCGATGTGGCGGTTGCGCCTGATGGTGCGATCTGGGTGATCGAAGACGATAATCCGGGCCGGTTGTTGAAACTGACGCCTAAGTCATAAAGAAAAAGCCCGGAGGAAACTCCGGGCTTTTTGTTTTCTTATTTCTTCAGCACATCAACGCCGGGAAGAGGCTTGCCTTCCATCCATTCAAGGAATGCACCGCCAGCAGTCGAGATATAGCTGAAGTCGTCGGCAACGCCTGCATGATTAAGCGCTGCAACCGTATCGCCGCCGCCGCCGACTGAAACCAGCTTGCCAGCTTTGGTGCGGGCTGCAACATGCTTTGCAGTCTTTACGGTTGCTGCATCGAACGGACGCAGTTCAAAAGCACCGAGTGGGCCGTTCCAGATGAGCGTTGCCGCATCATCAATGGCCGAAGCGATCAGGTCGGTTGAAAGGTTGCCAGCATCGAGGATCATGCCGTCGTGTGGTACGCCATCAACGCCGTAGGTCTGGTTTGGTGTGTCGGCAGCAAAGTGCCAGCCCACAACAGCATCAACAGGCAGGATGATGGCGCATTTGGTCTTTTCAGCTTTGGCCATGATTTCGCGTGCGGTTTGCGCAAGATCATGTTCGCACAGCGATTTTCCAACATCGTGGCCCTGTGCTGCGAGGAAAGTGTTTGCCATGCCGCCGCCGATCACCAGCGCATCAACCTTTTCAATAAGGTTTGATAGCAGGTCGAGCTTTGTCGAAACCTTGGCGCCGCCAACAATTGCAACAACCGGACGCACCGGCTGGCCGAGGCCCTTTTCAAGCGCTTCGAGTTCAGCCTGCATACCGCGGCCCGCATAGGCTGGCAGCACATGGGCCAGACCTTCGGTCGAAGCGTGCGCGCGGTGTGCAGCCGAGAAAGCATCGTTGACGAAGATGTCGCCGTTTGCAGCAAGTGCTGCCACAAATTCCGGATCGTTCTTTTCTTCGCCTTTGTGGAAGCGGGTGTTTTCGAGAAGAAGAACATCACCGTCTTTCAGTGCATCAACAGCAGTCTTGGCTTTGTCGCCAATGCTGTCTTCCGCAAAGTGGACACCGTGTCCGAGCACTTTCGCAAGCGGCTTTACGACATGCTTCAGTGAATTTTCATCAGAGGCCACACCCTTTGGGCGACCGAAATGGGCGAGCAGGATAACCTTTGCACCCTTCTTCGAGAGCTCCGCAATGGTTGGAACAATACGTTCGATACGGGTGAGGTCAGTTACCTCGCCGTTTGCCATTGGTACGTTGAGGTCCACGCGAACCAGAACGCGCTTTGATTTGACGTCGACATCATCAAGGGTGCGGAAAGCCATTTTTCTTCTCTCGGTTTTGAATATGTAATTGAAAACGCCCCTTCGTGATTGAAGGGGCGTTGTCAGTTATTAGATCAGCTTGCCCATAGCGACAGCGGTGTCGCTCATGCGGTTCGAGAAGCCCCATTCATTGTCGTACCACGACAGGATGCGCACCATGGTGCCGTCCATGACCTTGGTCTGGTCGGTGTGGAATACCGACGAATGCGAATCATGGTTGAAGTCGTGCGATACCAGCGGCTCATCGGTGTAACCGAGGATGCCCTTGAGGCGGCCATTGGCAGCTTCACGGATCGCATTGTTGATTTCTTCAACAGTGGTGGTGCGCTTGGCAACGAAAGTCAGGTCAACGACCGAAACATTCGGGGTTGGAACGCGGATTGCAACGCCGTCGAGCTTGCCCTTCAGTTCTGGCAGAACCAGACCAACGGCCTTAGCAGCGCCCGTCGAAGTTGGGATCATCGAAAGAGCTGCTGCACGTGCGCGGTAGAGATCCTTGTGCATGGTGTCCAGCGTTGGCTGGTCGCCCGTGTAGGAGTGGATCGTGGTCATGAAGCCCTTTTCGATGCCGATTGCATCGTTAAGAACCTGTGCCACTGGCGCTAGGCAGTTGGTGGTGCATGAAGCGTTGGAAATGACCTGATGGTCCTTCGTCAGCTTGTCGTGGTTCACACCGAAAACGACAGTCAGATCAGCGCCATCGGCAGGAGCCGAAACGATAACGCGCTTTGCGCCAGCTTCAAGATGAAGGGCAGCCTTGTCGCGTGCAGTGAAAATGCCGGTGCATTCCAGAGCGATGTCGACGTTTTCTTCTTTCCACGGCAGTTCAGCCGGGTTGCGAACAGCGTGAACCTTGATCGGGCCGTAGCCAACGTCGATGGTGTCACCAGCGACTTTTACTTCCTTTGGAAAACGACCATGAACGCTGTCATAGCGCAGAAGGTGCGCGTTTGTTTCTACAGGGCCGAGATCGTTGATTGCAACGACCTGAATGTCGGTGCGGCCCGATTCGACGATAGCGCGAAGGACATTGCGGCCGATGCGGCCAAAACCGTTGATTGCGACGCGAACTGCCATTTTCTCTCATTCTCCCAAAAGGGTTCTGCATATGCAGTGGCTTGATAAAACAGCTAAGGCGGTAAGCCCCAACTGGAAAGGTAAACGCCGGCGTGTTTAGCGCCGGCGTTTGATCATTATGCGGCGTTGAGCTTCTTTTCCGCAGCTTCAGCAGCATGTTCTGCTGTGATGCCGAAATGCTTGTAGAGATCGTTGATCTCGCCCGAAGCGCCGAAGCCCTTCATGCCGATGAAGACGCCGTTTTCGCCGATGAAGCGTTCCCAGCCCATCGAAATACCAGCTTCGATTGCGACATTAACGGAAGCATCGCCAAGCGTTGCCTGCTTGTAAGCATCGCTTTGTTCTTCAAACAGCTCAAAGCATGGAACCGAAACAACGCGGGTTGCAATGCCCTTGGCTTCGAGAAGGTCACGCGCTTTGAGCGCGATTTCAACTTCGGAACCAGTTGCAAAGATCGAAACTTTCGCATCGCCCTGTGCAGCGGCCAGTTCGTAAGCGCCGAATGCGGAGAGGTTTTCTTCGCGATGTTCGGTACGAACGACAGGCAGGTTCTGGCGGGTCAAAGCGAGCGTCGAAGGCGTGCCCTTCGAATGCAGTGCAAGCTGCCAGCATTCTGCAACTTCCACAGCGTCAGCCGGACGGAAGACATTGTGGTTCGGAATGGCGCGCAGAGCTGCAAGATGCTCAACCGGCTGGTGGGTCGGACCGTCTTCGCCAAGACCGATCGAATCATGGGTCATGACGTAAACAACGCGGATGCCCATCAGCGACGACAGACGCATGGCCGGACGGCAATAATCCGAGAAGCACATGAAAGTGCCCGAGTAAGGGATCAGACCGCCATGCAGTGTGATACCGTTCATGGCAGCAGCCATGCCGTGTTCGCGGATACCGTAGTGGATGTAGCGACCACCGTAGTTTTCCGGCGTAACAGCCTTGGTCTGGCTGGTCTTGGTGTTGTTGGAGCCGGTCAGGTCGGCAGAGCCGCCGAGCGTTTCAGGCACAACGCCGTTGATCACTTCCAGAGCCATTTCGGACGACTTGCGGGTCGCCACCTTTGGCTTTTCAGCGGAAAGCTTCTTCTTGTATTCGTTGATCGCGTCATCGAAGTTTGCAGGCAGATCTCCACGCATACGACGTTCAAATTCAGCGCGGGTTTCTGCGTCAGCCGCAGCAAGACGCTTTTCCCATTCCAGACGCTTCTTCGCTGCATTGAGGCCAGCAACGCGCCATGCGTCGAGAACTTCAGCAGGAACAACGAAAGGCTCAGAAGCCCAGCCGAGTGCCTTGCGTGTTGCAGCAATTTCTTCTGCACCGAGTGGCGAACCGTGAACCTTGTTGGTGCCAGCCTTATTTGGCGAACCAAAACCAATCGTGGTCTTGCAGGCGATGAAGGTTGGCTTGTCCGAAACCTTGGCCAGTTCGATTGCCTTTGCAATCGCATCTTGATCATGGCCGTCAACGGCCAACGTGTTCCAGCCGGAAGCGGCGAAACGTGCAGGCTGATCGGTGTTGTCGGACAGCGAGATTGGGCCGTCGATGGAGATGTTGTTGTCGTCCCAAAGAACGATCAGCTTATTGAGCTTCAGATGACCAGCAAGCGAAAGAGCTTCCTGGCTGATGCCTTCCATAAGGCAGCCATCACCCACGATCGCATAGGTGTAGTGGTCAACGAGGCTGTCGCCGAACTGTGCGTTTAGAACGCGTTCGGAAAGCGCCATGCCAACAGCATTGGCAATGCCCTGTCCAAGTGGACCCGTTGTGGTTTCGATACCAGCGGCATGGCCGTATTCCGGGTGACCAGCAGTACGTGCACCGAGCTGGCGGAAATTCTTGATTTCCTCAATCGAGATGTCTTCGTAGCCCGAAAGGAAGAGCAGCGAATAAAGAAGCATCGAGCCGTGACCTGCGGAAAGCACGAAGCGGTCGCGATCTGGCCAATGTGGGTTCTGTGGGTCATGCGACAGAAAACGCGTGTAGAGCGTGGTCGCAATATCGGCTGCACCCATAGGCAGTCCGGGATGGCCGGAGTTGGCTTTTTCAACCGCATCAATCGAGAGGAAGCGGATTGCATTGGCCAACTGATTTTGTTTATCGGAATTCGTCATGGTCTCAGCCGTCTTTCCAGAGTGGTTTGAACGGGGTTGCGGCGATGCCTCGGGACTGAAGCACGAACTTCTTATACTAAACGATTTAATCAATTTAAACCGATTAAATGCGTCAGATGCTCGCGCTGCAAAAGGCTTTGGGACACATAGCACCTGCGACCGAGGAGTCAACAAAACGATAGCTTTTCGACGATAAACACTCCGCGATTCAGTCCGAAATGCGGGCAATTGCTGGGGCGACTAACACTGAAAAGCCTTTTTTGCGCTGATAACGGTGCATGAACGGGATCAAAGCCCCCTCATTTGTTGCTTATCGGGCTCACGATTATTACAGTCTTTTTAAAGATGCCCGTCCGGCAGGCGCGATTCGAAGTCTGTAATCTGGGTCTGTGATCTGGCATTGGAAAGGATATGGATGGCACCCGATACGACCCTCAGGCAAGTCCTCGAACGGCTGGACAAAGCACTCAACACGCTTGAACAAGCAGTTGATCTGCGGCTGGACAAGGAAGGCGACTTCGCCGAAGCCGAGGAAGAGGTGCAGCGTATGAACGCTGACCGTAGCAAACTTGCTCAGGAACTTGATCAATCTGAGGCACGCGCAGAGCGGCTTGAAGCTGCGAACCGTGAAGTGTCACGTCGTCTTGTGACCGCTATGGAAACCATCCGCGCCGTTCTGGATCGATAAAGGACACAAGCATGGCGACTGTAACTGTTACCATTGATGGCAAAGCTTATCGGATGGCGTGTGACGAAGGGCAAGAAGAGCACCTCTCTGGCCTTGCGGATCGTTTCGACCAGTATGTCACTCATTTGAAATCCTCTTTTGGTGAAATTGGTGATCTGCGTCTTACTGTTATGTCTGGCATTATGGTGATGGACGAGCTTGCTGAGACGCAGAAGCGTGTGAAAGCGCTCGAAAAAGAGGTTGAAAATCTGCGTCACTCACATGATGAAGCGCTGACAAATGCAGATAGAAATGACGCTGCCGTCACCGGAATGCTCGCAGATGTTGCAGCGCGTCTTGAGCAGGTAGCAGCGCGTATCTCACCGCGTCGTAGCTCGACTTAATTTTCCTAAAAGTTTTCTGTATCTGCCTTGATTGCTCTGGCGCTTATGTGTGACTGCGCCTATATATGTTGTCGGCGTACTGCGCTTCCCGACAGGTGTAACAGCATCCCCGGGGCCTTATTGATCTCTAAGGGAGCTGTCCCTGTGAAGGCCTGTGGGCTTTCGCATATGGCGCCCACCTACGTTGTAGGTTCCCGGGATCAAACACTACCATCGGTCGTCGTGGTCGCCACTTTCTCTCGCTTACCGCTTTTTTTGAGCCAAGCGGTTTGTTAATTTAGACGAATATGGTCTAAAACGCCTTATCTCTTCAAAGATATGTGCGTTTACTGATGACATATACTCCCCCTGATTTACCTCTATTGTCTGAACGTCTGCGCGTCGCTGTTCCGATTGCGATGGTCTACGGGCTGTTGCTCTATATGCTGATCTGGCTGACGCCGATTTCCGATATGATGCCCTTTTTCGGTGGCCTTATGCTGTTGCCGATGGGGATTGCAAGCCTTGCATCCAGCATCAGCGACCCGCGTGCGCAAAAAGCCCTTTGGAATCACGTAAAAATGGCCTGGATGATAATTGGCGGCCTTGTCGTGATCAGCATGGTCTTCTTTCGCGAGGGCGGGATTTGCGTGATTATGGCTGCGCCATTCTTCGCAGTTTTTTCGGCGATTGGATCATGGGTGACGCTTTCCCTTATTCGGCGCTTCCGTTCACCGCGTTCGACAATGCTGGTGATTGCACTTCCTTTGATGGTGTACCCTTTGGAACCGTTGCTGAAATATGAGCCCCATGAGGGGGCGGTTACCACCGTCATCGATATTGCAGCTTCACCTGACATTGTGTGGCAGCAGACGGCTGAAATCCGCAACGTTCGCGCGGATGAACTGTCATGGACATTCAGTCACGGAATTGTCGGTGTTCCGCAGCCTGTTGATGCACGGCTTGAGGGCGAGGGTGTCGGCGCTGTACGCCAGCTTGAGTGGACACGCGGTGTAAAATTTCAGGAAATCATAACGCAGTGGGAAGAAAATCGTCTTCTTGCATGGGATTTCAATTTTGGACCGGAATCGATCCCTGCAGCCGTTGAAGCGCATATCGATGTGGATAGTTCCTATCTCAAGCTTACCAATGGCGATTATCAGCTTGAAACACTTCCGAATGGTCACACGCGCCTGACACTGACCACGCGCTACCGGATTGCCACGCCGATCAATTTCTATTGTGATTTTTGGGGCAAGGTTTTCCTGAATGATTTTCACGGTGTTGTGCTGAAAGTCATTCGTGATCGTTCGCAACGGATTGCAGCTGCTGCTTGACTGATGCCGCCATTCCGGGTCCACTATCAGCAATTGGTGGAGGCGTTTTATGAATGACAATGGACAGCCGCAAGGTGGCGATAAGCAGGAGTTAAGGCGAGCAGTGCTTTCGCGTCGCGATGCGCTTGATCCGCGATTTCGTTACGAGGCGTCTTTGTCGGCGGCTAAAAAGGCAGAAGATGCTCTTCATATTCCCAAGGGAACAATGATCGCCGGGTATTGGCCGATCCGGTCGGAGATTGATCCACGCCCGCTATTGTCTTTTCTGCGTGATAAGGGTGTGCGGCTCTGTCTGCCAGTGGTTGTGGATAAGGAGACAATTGCTTTCCGCGAGTTTTTGCCGGATGCGGAACTCGTGCAGACGGGCTTTGGTACGATGGGACCAGATAAAAATGCCCCGCTGGTTGATCCTGCCATTTTGTTGATGCCGCTTGCCGGCTTTGACAAGCGTGGTCACAGGCTTGGTTATGGGGCAGGGCACTATGATCGGGCACTGTCGCGTTTTACCAAGCGCGGTCTCGAGCCGCTCCTGATCGGCATGGCATTTGAATGTCAGGAAGTGCCACATGTGCCCAATGAGCCGCACGATATCGCTCTTCACCAGATACTGACCGAGACTGGCTTGCGCTCCTTCGATCAGGGCTGATAAAGACGGATTTATGAGATTACTTTTTCTTGGTGATATGGTGGGCCGGTCGGGGCGCACGGCGGTCTATGACAAGCTGCCGGGGCTTATTTCCGATCTGAAGCTGGACTTCGTGATCGTCAACGGTGAAAACGCCGCTGGCGGCTTCGGTATTACCGAAGAGATTTTTCACGACACAATCCGCGCGGGTGCCGACGTTGTAACGACGGGCAATCACGTTTGGGATCAGCGCGAGGCGCTTGATTTTTCCAAGCGTGAAGACCGTTTTCTGCGTCCTGCAAATTTTCCGAAAGGAACGGCGGGCAAAGGCGAAGGGCTTTACATCGCCAAAAACGGTGCGCGCGTGCTGGTCTCCAATGTGATGGGCCGCGTTTTCATGCATCCCGACCTCAACGACCCGTTCATTGCAGCCGAGAAAATTCTCGAAGCCTGTCCGCTCGGTGAGCAAGCCGATGCCGTATTCTTCGATTTTCACGCAGAAGCCACCAGTGAAAAGCAATGCTTCGGCCATTTTGTCGATGGTCGCGCCAGTGCCGTGGTTGGAACGCACACCCATGTACCGACGGCAGATTATCAAATTCTGCGCAACGGCACGGCCTATATGTCGGATGCTGGCATGTGCGGCGATTATGATTCGTCGCTGGGCATGGAAAAGGAAGAGCCGCTTAATCGGTTCCTGTCGAAAGTACCGAAAGGTCGTTTTGAGGCTGCCAGCGGTCCTGCGACGGTTTGCGGCGTAGGAATCGAGATTTCTGATCGCACGGGACTTGCTGAAAAAATTGCACCGTTGCGTATTGGCGCGCGACTGGAAGAGCATATTCCAGAATTCTGGAAATAGTTCCGAGCTACAATCTGATTTGAACGCCCGCATAATCGTCCTTGACGGCGATGCGGGTGCAGAGATCTGACCATTCGCAAGACCGACAGGCTTTGCGGATGATTCCTGCTGCAAAGGCAGTGCGCATCAATGCAAGTCGAGCCGCATCAAGCTCGAAATCAGAGCCTGCGGCAATTGTCGTTTCAAGTAAGTCTGAGACGGCGTTAAGCGCCAGTCGGTCGCGCACCACAACATTCTCATTGAAGCAGTGGCAATCGCCGGTACAAAGCAGCGGTTGGCAAATATCGTCCGGCCCATCAATGATCTCGATGTCTTCTCCACCAGACAAGCGCCTGGCAATCGTGTCATAATTGTCCACGAATGCCGGGCTGTAGCCTTTGCCGATATAAGTCAGCATGCAGAGAAGATGATGGCCGCTCAGGCGTACCGTCATTTTTTGCTTATCGGTTTGCTGCTTTAAGGATTGCAGCGCCGAGTGCGGATTTGATCACGGCACCGACGATGAATGGCGTGACACCGAAGGCAACGGCCTTTTCAATGCCAATAGCGCCCGAAAGCCATAGGGCGCCAAGCGCCAAACAGATTGCGTTGGCAGCAAGAAAAGACGTGAAGCTCAGAACAATGCTCTTATTCCAGCCGCGCTCAGCGAGATAGCCGGTCAGCGCTGCGATAATGGGGAAGGCTGCGAGATAGCCAGCCGTTGCGCCTACGAAGTGGTGGATGCCACCCGCACCGCCTGCCAGAACGGGAAGACCAATCATCGCCTGACCAAGCCATGCTAGCACTGTGACAGCACCCAGGCGCCAGCCATAAAGCGCGCCAATCAATGGCACGATCAGCGTCTGAAGTGTGATGGGAACGGGGATCATTGGAACGACGATCTGCGATGAGATTGCCAGTACCAATGTGCCAAACGCGACGGCTGCAATGCGCAGGGCAGGCGAGCGGGACTCAAGATCAAGCGGGCTGAAAGATATACTCTTCTGGGTGATGTCGGTCATAGCTTCCTCAAATTATAGATAAAATTGCGACTCAATCTATTTAAAATCTCTGGATTGACGCTTCTTGGCAAGTGAGAAATAGATAAAATATATAAAATTTAGGAATTATTTAAAATTAGTACGATAAAACCTGTTCGCGATCTGCGTCAGCGGCAGGTCACGGGGCAGTAAAAATCTGTTTGTTGAAGCTGGCTTCTAGCCGACGATAGCGAAAGAATCGCGGGTTTTGCCCGACGCCGTTTTGATCGGGCGATGGCCGATCCATTGAACATGGCGGGCCAGAATGGTCGTTGCTGCTTCAATGTCATTTTGACGAAGCGCAGTTAAAATAGCCCGGTGGTCATGATCGGTGCGGGTTTCCCACTCCGATCGCCATGTGGCGAACAGAAAGCGCGCACTGGCTGCATGCAGATCGTCGATTGTCGCCAGAAGACGCGGCATGTTGCAGGGTTCGAGAATCAGCCGATGAAAACGGCGATTTGCTTCTTCCCAGCTTCTGACGTCGCGTGATTTATCACCTTCGACGGTTGCCTGCTCTGCTGCATCAAGCGTGGCGCGTGTGATGTGCGCCGCCGCATGGCGCAATGCCAGCACTTCAAGAGCTGCACGCATTTCGGCGACTTCACGAATTTCTTTGATGTCGAAAGAAGCAACCCGAACACCGCGCCTTGGCTCTGAAATTGCCAGCCCTTGCGCTTCCAGTCGTCGAAACGCTTCGCGGACAGGGACATGGCTCGTTTCAAATTCTTCAGCAATATGATCCTGCCGCAACTTCACGCCGGGCTCGATCTCACCCGCAATAATGCGGTCAGCCAGAATGCGGCTGATGCGGGTAGCAATTGTTTCGCTGGAGGTATTGCTGGAATGCTGTTTCATGGCTTTATAGATAAAGCTGTTTGGGTCCGGGCGTCGACAGCTAATCGCATAATTGACAGAGGAATTTGTAATTTGGCGCTTTTGCTGGACGAATGAGCCTCAATTCCTTATAACGCGCCCATTCTGCACGGAAAGCACGCTGGCCCGAGCTGTGGCCTGCCCTCTTCTCAAGTGACGCTTTCTCCGTGCGCTTCATTTGAACCGAACAGGGGTGCCATGGCTGGCCATTCACAGTTTAAGAATATCATGCACCGCAAAGGCCGTCAGGATGCCGTGCGGTCGAAAATGTTTTCAAAGCTCGGACGCGAAATTACCGTTGCGGCCAAGCAGGGTCTGCCTGACCCGTTGATGAACCCGCGCCTGCGTCTGGCAATTCAGAATGCCAAGGCGCAGTCGATGCCGAAAGACAACATTGAACGCGCCATTAAAAAAGCTGCAGGCAATGACGGGGAAAACTACGATGAAGTGCGTTACGAGGGCCGTGGCCCGGGTGGCGTTATGGTCATCGTTGAAGCCCTGACCGATAACCGCAACCGTACCGCATCCAATGTGCGTGCAGCTTTCACCAAGTCTGGTGGTGCGCTGGGCGAAACCGGCTCTGCAGCCTTCATGTTCGATCGCGTTGGCGAAATCGTTTATAAGATTTCCGTTGGTGATGCCGACAAAGTCATGGAAGCAGCGATTGAAGCCGGTGCTGACGACGTTCAGTCGGGTGAAGAAGAGCATGTGATCCTCTGCGCCTTTGAAGATATCGGTGACGTATCTAAGGCGCTGGAAGCAGCGCTTGGAGAAGCCGAATCGATCAAGACGATCTGGAAGCCACAGACCAACACTGAACTTGATGAAGAAAAGGCGCGTTCTGTGCTGAAGCTTCTCAACGTGCTTGAAGATGATGATGACGTTCAGAACGTCTACAGCAACTTTGAAGTCAGTGACGAAGTTATGGAAAAGCTGAGCGCCTAAGTTCTGGTTTCAGTTTTAACTGTTTGAACTCCCGGCTTGTCCGGGAGTTTTTTTATTAGAGCGCCGCATTATACGGTAGCCACTGGCGTGAAATGCAGGCAACAAAAAACCCCGCCAGAGCGAGGTTTTTCGTAAGTTCATCAATAACGATATTAGATACCGAGATTGCCGAAACGGTTTTTGAACTTGGTAACGCGGCCACCGCGGTCAAGCAGGGTCTGCGAACCACCGGTCCAGGCTGGATGCGTGGTTGGGTCGATATCGAGGTTCATCGTATCGCCTTCTTTGCCCCAGGTGGAACGGGTTGTGTATTCCGTGCCATCGGTCATCACGACCTTGATGGTGTGGTAGTCGGGATGGATATCAGCTTTCATCTTCTCAATCCTGAAAGTCTGGGAAGAAAAGCCCAGCTCTAATGTTTAAAACTGCGGCACTTTCGCCCGATGGTCAATATGAAGACCCGTTACCAAAGGCAACGGCTTCCAAAAGGGTTGGCGAGCCTATACATCAGGCGCACGGCAATAACAAGGGCGCAATCTCAAGAATGGCCAGCACAGATAGTCAAATTCGCATGAATCCTGATTTCAACACCCAGGAAGATCGGAAACGCCGCTCGCTTAAGCCTTTGAAGCGGATGATCCCATTTCTCTCGCGCTATAAGCGTCTGGTTGTTGGCGCGCTTTTTTCGCTGGTCCTTGCTGCTGTAACAACTCTTGCCGTACCTGTCGCCGTTCGCCGGATGATTGATCATGGATTCTCAGGTTCTGATGCGATCTTCGTCAATAATTACTTTGTCATGCTGGTGGCATTGGCGCTGGTGTTAGCGCTGGCATCCGGGCTTCGCTATTTCTTTGTGATTTCGCTTGGTGAGCGCGTAGTGGCCGATCTGCGCAATGCCGTGTTTTCGCATGTGACCAGCCTTTCGACTGAATTCTTTGATCGTTCACAATCCGGCGAGATTGTTTCACGACTGTCTGTCGATACAACGCAGATCAAGTCCGTTGTCGGGGCTACGGCATCGGTTGCTTTGCGCAATGTGATTCTCGGCATTGGTGCGCTGATCATGATGGTCGTCACCAGCCCCAAGCTTTCCATGCTGGTGATTGCTGCTATTCCGTTGATTGTTATTCCGCTGATTGCCTTTGGTCGTTCGGTGCGCCGACGTTCGCGTATGACGCAGGATATGCTGGCCCATGCGAATGCTTATGCCAGCGAGCAGATTGGTGCTATGCGCACTTTGCAGGCTTTCACCAATGAAAATATGGTGGTGGGTCGTTTTGCGGGCGCTGTTGAAAAGGCCTATCAGGCTGCACGTTCATCCATCAAAGCACGTGCTATTCTCACCGGCTTTGCGATCTTCCTGATCTTTGCCAGTGTTGTTGCGGTGTTGTGGTTTGGCTCGCGTGATGTGTTGTCGGGCACAATGAGCGCAGGGACGTTGGGCCAGTTTGTTCTCTACGCGGTATTTGCGGCCAGCGCCTTTGGTGCGCTTTCTGAAGTGGGCGGTGAACTTGCTCAGGCCGCTGGTGCTGCTGAGCGTCTTGCTGAAATTCTCGATGAGAACCCGGGTATTGTCGCACCGTTAAAGCCAGTTGCTCTTCCGCAACCAGCGCGGGGCGACATTAGCTTCGATAATGTGCACTTTTCTTATCCGACGCGTCCCGATGCGCCATCGCTCAATGGTGTGAGCTTCGCTGTAAAGCCCGGTGAGACGGTTGCGATTGTTGGCCCGTCGGGCGCTGGTAAAAGCACGATCTTCTCGCTGGTGATGCGTTATTATGATCCTCAGACAGGTTCTGTGCGTATGGATGGTGTGGCTTTGCCAGATGCCGATCCGGCTAAGGTGCGTGAGCGCATTGCAGTTGTGCCGCAAGACGTTGTGATCTTTGCCACCAGCATTCGCGAAAATATCGGCTTTGGTAAGCCGGGCGCGAGTGATGCGGAAATCGAAGCCGCAGCAAAAGCAGCACTTGCACATGATTTTATTCTGGCACTCGACAAGGGATATGACACGGAAGTCGGCGAACGTGGCGTAACGCTCTCAGGCGGTCAGCGCCAGCGTATCGCGATTGCGCGTGCGATTCTGCGGGCGGCACCCGTTTTATTGCTCGATGAAGCGACTTCGGCGCTTGACGCCGAAAGCGAAATGCTGGTGCAGAAAGCGCTCGATAGCCTGATGGATAATCGCACGACGCTGGTCGTGGCGCATCGTCTTGCAACCGTTCTCAAAGCCGACCGCATTCTGGTGCTCGATAAGGGCCAGATTGTCGAAGAGGGAACCCACCAGACGCTGGTTGAAAAGGGTGGCATTTATGCCCGCCTTGCCAAGCTGCAATTTGAAGCTGGTTCCGGCGTTTTCGGGAAATAAATAAAGGGGCTAAGCGCCCCTT
This sequence comes from Brucella pseudogrignonensis, assembly GCF_032190615.1. NCBI lineage: Bacteria > Pseudomonadati > Pseudomonadota > Alphaproteobacteria > Hyphomicrobiales > Brucellaceae > Brucella > Brucella pseudogrignonensis. The sequence continues at coordinate 897,592 of NZ_JAVLAT010000001.1, read as the reverse complement.
TATTTCTATCTCTCAGTCAGTTTTAGCTCGATGCGGCGGTTTCTGGCGCGGGCATCGGGCGTATCTGCATTATCAAGCGGCTGGTATTCGCCAAAGCCCGCCGCAACCAGTCGGTTGGGCGGAACACCGTTGGCGATCAGGTCTTTGACGACAGCTGTCGCACGCGCTGAGGAAAGCTCCCAGTTGTCGCGGAAGCGACCAGTGCCTGCGAGCGGCACATTGTCAGTATGTCCATCCACACGCAGAACCCAGTTGATGTCATCCGGGATTTCCTGATTGAGTGCGATGACCGCCTCGGCAAGCTTCTTCATCTCCTCCAGTCCAGCGGGATTGAGATCAGACGAGCCAGTCGGGAAAAGAACTTCCGACTGAAACACGAAACGGTCTCCGACGATGCGGATGTTTTCTTTGTCGGACAGAATCGCCCGCAGACGACCAAAGAAGTCGGAGCGATAGCGGTTCAATTCTTGCACGCGCTGTGCAAGCGCCACGTTCAGGCGGCGACCGAGATCGGCGATCTTGGCGTTTGACTCGCGATCGCGTGATTCTGACGCATTGAGTGCATCTTCCAGTGCCGCAATCTGACGACGAAGTGCAGAAATCTGCTGGTTGAGCAATTCAACTTGCGAAAGCGCGCGTGCGCTCACCTGTTTTTCTGCATCTAGGCTCTGGCTGAGTTCCCCGGCGCGTTTTTCAGCGGCAGCACCAGCACCACTGCCTTCATTGAGCAGAGCTTGCAAGCGGGAACGCTCGCTCTCGGCACCTGACAAGGATGCTTGCAGATTGGCAATCGTGTCCTGCATGTCCTGAGAGTTGCTTTTTTCGAGCGAGAGAAGCTGGGTGAGTTCCTGTATCTGGCTGTTGAGGCGTGCGAGAGCGGTATCTTTGCTATCGACATCGCGGCTCAATAAAAACTGACCCAGCACAAAGACTGTAAGCAGGAACATGATGGCCAGCAGCAATGTTGTCAGTGCATCGACAAAGCCGGGCCAATAATCGACATGACGTTGCGGGCGGCGGTTACGGCCTAGAGCCATGCTGCTTACTCCGGCCGTTTGCTGTCACTAGGGCGACCTGGAGCGCGCTCGGCAGGGGCTCTGGAGGCAATGGCGTCATTGAGACGACCAAGTGTTTCACGGATGGCCTGTTGCTCTTCCGTTTGCTTCTCAGCCCAGTCGCGCATCAGCTGCTGTTCGCTGCGCATACTCTTGACCAGCCCCTGAATGCCTTCCGCAAGATTGGCAAGCGCTGCTGTCGTGCGCTGGCTGGAAGCCTCGCCACCTTGCAGGTTCTGCACATGCTCTGCCAGGCTACGAATGCCGCCGAGATGCTCATCGGTGCTGATATCCGAACCAAGGTCGGTCACCGATGACAACCAGTTTTCAAGCTCGGTATAGAATCGATTTTGCGCGCGGCCCGATTGCAAATCGAGGAAGCCCAAAATCAGTGAGCCGGAAAGGCCAAACAGCGACGACGAGAACGCCGTTCCCATACCTGATAGCGGCGCTTGCAATCCGGCTTTGAGCGAATCAAGCACATCGGTTGTGCTGCCCGAACTCGGGTCGAGTGACTGGATGGTTTGGCCAATAGAGCCAACTGTTTCGAGCAGGCCCCAGAAAGTACCCAGTAGGCCGAGGAACACCAGAAGGCCAATCAGATAGCGTGAAATATCGCGGCTTTCATCAAGGCGGGTGGCAATCGATTCGAGAATGGATCGGGTTGAAGTGGTCGTCAGTGCCATGGATTGCCTGCGACCGATCAGAGCGCGCATTGGCGCAAGAAGCACCGGCGGGCGTGTCGTGCCATCGCGCTCACCATCGCGGAATGAATTGACCCAGCGGATTTCTGGCAGAAGTCGCAGCACCTGCCCGAAAGCGAGCAGAATGCCGATGAGCAGCACGCCAAAGATCAGACCATTCAGGCCGGGATTGGTGACGAAGAACGTATGGATCTGCCGCATCAGAATCGCTGCAAGGAATGCAACAATGATGAGAAAGATCACCATGGATAGAATGACAATTCTCGGGCTGCTCAGGCGGTAGGGGTCATAGTCCCGTGCATCGTCGAGGCGTTCCCGTGAAAGTCTCAGATCGCTCATGCGTTTGGCTCCATGGATATCCGTTGGGATAATCTGTCGCGGGGGAGCCTACTGCATAATTTAGCGAAGCGGAATCGCTTAAAGCGAAAAAATAATGCGCCCCGGTTGGAATACCGGAGCGCAGTAAAACATAGAAATAGGAAGCGGATCAGATTGGCTTGTTGACCGTTTTAAGCAATGCTTTCTGAATAATTTCATTGCCAGCAACAATGGTCTTGGTGCCAAAAATGTCTTGGCCACCCTTTTTGTCGGATACAAAGCCACCAGCTTCGCGGATCATCAACATGCCTGCGCCGAGATCCCAAGGATGCATGCCGTCTTCCCAGAAGCCATCAAGGCGACCTGCTGCGACATAAGCAAGATCAAGTGCAACGGCACCCATGCGACGAATGCCCGATGTTTCAGCCATGACATTGCGCAGTTCGACAAGGTATTGGCCGTGGCCGGGACGACCGAGATGCGGGATTCCGGTGCCGATAACGCAATCAACCAGCTTGTTGCGGGCCGCAACGCGCAGACGACGATCATTGAGGAATGCGCCGCCGCCGCGTTCAGCGGTGTAAAGCTCGTCCATAGCTGGGTTGTAAATCACGCCAGCAACGATCTGTCCCTGACGCTCAAGAGCGATAGAGACTGCGAAAACAGGAATACCATGCAGGAAGTTTGTGGTGCCGTCGAGTGGATCGACCAGCCAGCGATGCTGTCCGTCTTTCGATTCAACCTCACCCGATTCTTCCATCAGGAAGCCAAAATCCGGGCGGGCGCGGCTCAGTTCGGTGTAAATGACTTTTTCGGCTTTGCGGTCGGCCTGGCTGACATAATCGCCTGGACCTTTAAGGGAAACCTGAAGGTTCTGCACTTCGCCGAAGTCGCGCGCGAGACCGCGTCCGGCTTTCATAGCGGCCTGAACCATAACATTGAGAAGGGCTGAACGCGCCATCTGATCGTCCTTTTAGAAGCGCATTCCGAAGCCTTGGAGCTTGCTTTCGAAAAAGATGCGCGTTGATAAATCACAGAGCGCCGATTTGATGAGATCAAACCTATGGCACTCAGAACTGAGCAAGCTGAGAAAGAACTGTCGCATTTCTCTTCAAAGAGAATGGACTGCGGCGCCCAATTTGCAGGCGCCGCATGATTTCAAATATTCGATTATGCGCGGCTGACGTAGGTCAGTTCGTTGGTATCAACGATCACGCGTTCACCCGATTCGATGAATGGTGGAACGAGGATACGGATGCCGTTTTCAAGAACAGCCGGCTTGTAAGAAGAAGCTGCCGTCTGGCCTTTGACGACCGGATCAGCTTCGACGATTTCAAGTGTAACCTGATCAGGAAGACGAATGCCGATTGGCTTTTCTTCGTAGAGTTCAACGGTAACCATCATGCCGTCCTGAAGGAAGGCGGCGCGGTCACCAACGAAATCCTTCAGCAGCTCAAGCTGTTCGTAGGTTTCGGTATCCATGAAAACCAGCGCTTCGCCCTGTTCGTAAAGGAACGAGAAGTCCTTCTGTTCCAGACGAACGCGCTCTACGGTTTCAGCTGCGCGGAAACGTTCGTTGAGCTTGGTGCCGGTGATAAGGTTCTTGAGTTCAACCTGATTGTAGGCGCCGCCTTTACCAGGCTTGACTGCATTGGTCTTAACCGCTGCCCACAGGCCGCCATCATGTTCGATAACATTGCCTGGGCGGATTTCGTTACCATTGATCTTCATAAGATTAATCCGGGAGTAAATGTGAAACTGTTGCGGCCCGGCGCATCACGACAGAAAGGCAATCTCCCGCTTATTTGCGGGGATTGCGTCCATCTTTAACTCGAACCACGATAATCGGGCTCTCCAAGACCATAAAATAGCGCTTTGTGCAAGCCTGAGCCGCAAATCAGCGTGTCAGCTCATCAAAAAACTGTCTGGTTTTATCGAACGCGGAGATTGTTTGCGATCTGGATTGCCTGCTTAAGCTGATCATCAGCTAAACCATCCATCATGTCATTGAGGTCTGGTGAGCGATAACCGGCGCGCTGAGCAACGATATACCATGCTGCGGATTTGACTGTGTCACCATCCGTGCCGATACCATCGCGATAAAGACGAGCAAGCCATGCCTGCGCCATCACCATGCCGCGCTGGGCGGCAATCTGCATCCAACCAAAGCCCTGCTCGTAATTGCGATCACCACCACGACCCTGAATGAGCCAGTTTGCGAGATCGTATTGCGCAGTGTCATAACCCTTGCGCGCAGCGCGCAGCAGATATTCACGCGCCTTCTTGTCGTCATGCGGTATTTTGTCGGTGCCGTTGGCGTAAATCTGGCTCAAAGCATATTCAGCATCGGCGAGCTGCGCGGTAGCAGCTCTCTCAAACCAAGGGAAAGCAGCATCGATGCCGGAAGCAGTCGTCGCTTTCATCATGAGCAGCTGGCCATAATTGAACTGCGCCATGGCATTGCCGCTTTCGGCGGCCTTTTGCATTAACTCCGTGGCCTTCGCTGTATCTTTTTTTACGTAGCGGCCTTGAAGCAACAGGGCGGCGTAGCGGAACTGCGCTTCATGCACGCCTTTATCGGCAGCTTTGGCATACCATTCGGCAGCTTTTTTCTGATCGGCAGGGACACCCAGACCGCGCGCGTAAATTTCTGCGACAAGTGTCTGTGAAGCCGGATCGCCTTGCTCAGCTTTTGGTTTCGCCAGATTGAATGCGGTCAGATACAGCCCACGCTGATAGGCACCAAAGGCTTCATCGCTGGGCTTATCGCCAAACCGGCTTGGGTCAATTGCTGGCAAAGCGCTGGTCGATGCTGGTTGCGGCAGCATCTTGGGCTTTTCAGCAGGCTTATCGCTTTTCTTGTCGTGTTTCTTTTGTACGCCTGCGGGTTCACCAGCAGTTCCGGCAGCATGAACAGCCGGAACAGACGCAGCGAATATCAAAGCTGTGGTGAGAAGAATTTTGCTCTTCATGGGGGCGTACGAAACCTTGCCGAATTTAATTTTCAAAACGAGGGGCGTGTTCATCAAGAAGCCGGTTGGCTTCAGCGACAGCCTCTGCGGGGTTTTCCGCTTCAAATATGGCACTACCAAGGGCGACAAAATCTGCACCAGTTTGCGCGGCAGCGATGACGCTTTCCAAGGTGTTACCGGCCTGTGCGATGCTTGGAATTTCAACCAGCTCAGACCACCATTCAGCCAGAGACAGGTTGCGCGGGTGTGCATCCGGCTTGTTGTCAGCGCCAATCTTGCCGAAGAAAACATAATCAGGCTGCAATTCACCGATTTCCATAGCACTATGGCGATCACGCAGATTGCCTGTGCCAACGATGAATTTTGGCGTGTGCTTTTCGATTGCTTCAGCAAGCTCTGCCGCTTTGCCTTCAATGTGGATGCCATCGGCACCAACGCGGCCTGCAATGCGCGTATCGTTTAGGATGATCGCGGCAGCGCCTTTTTCCTGAATGACGGAAACGGCCTTCTGGGCTGATGCCTGAAATGTGGCTTCATCCAGATCGGTTCCGTCGAGAATCACACTTGCAACGTCGCCACCCGACAAGGCTGCCGACAACAGTTTTGCAAGTGCATCCCCATTTGCGATGGGTGGTCCAACCAGCAAAAGGCGGCAGCGATCAATGTTTTGTTTAGCAGTTGGCGCGTTCATAAACCAAACCTAGCGAAAAATGTTGATGGAATTCGGGCATAAAGTAAGAGGCGTTGCTTGAACAGCCCCTTTGCATTGTAACGCTTTTGTTGTGGGTGTGGGAAACGGCTGTGTTGGCATAATGTTATCCACTGGAACGAAAGTTGATTGGAACCAACCGCGTTCTGACCGAATTACCCGTTATATAGGCGGCAATAAGTGCTGCGCTAACGCAGAATGAAAACAATCAGCAGGCAGGCGAAATGACGAATGAAACGGCGAAAATAGTGCCAAAAGTCCGCGACACACGCATTGATGTGTTTCGCGCGCTGGCACTGCTTACGATTTTCATCAATCATGTGCCCGGAACCTTTTTCGAGCATTTCACGCATAAGAATCTCGGCTTTTCGGATTCGGCAGAAGCTTTTGTTCTGATTTCAGGCATGGCGGTGGCACTGGCCTATGGGTCGAAGTTTGCTCCGGGCAATCGTCTAATGCTGACTTTGAAAATGTGGCGTCGTGCCTGTGTGCTGTATACCGCGCACATCATGACGACGCTCGCGACAATCGGTATTTTTGCCTCCGCCGCGATTTTCCTCAAGCATCGTGAGCTTCTGACGCAGATCAATATTGGCCCACTGGTTAAGCAGCCGGTTGAGGCACTTCTCGGACTGGTTACGCTTGGTCATCAGCTTGGTTATAACAATATTCTCTCGATGTATGCGGTTGTGCTGCTAATCACACCACTGCTGCTTTTGCTCGCGCGTATCAGCCTGTCGCTGATGCTCGGCGTATCAGGTATGGTGTGGTTGCTTGCCGGTATCTATCATGTTGCTCCGGTCAATTATCCGACTGAAGGCGTCTGGTTCCTCAACCCACTATCGTGGCAGTTCCTATTTGCTATCGGTATTGCTGGCACAATCCATGTGCGTCGTGGTGGCAAGCTGCCGACCAATCCTACATTGATTGCAGCGGCTGTTGGTTATCTGGTTCTTTCGCTGGCTTGGGTTCGCATTCCGCTTTGGGGCATTGATGTTTCAATGGGCATGCCCGCAGTTCTGACCGGTTTTGACAAGACGTTTCTGTCGGCTCCACGTCTTCTACATGTGCTCGCCATGGCTTATCTGATTGCTGTCGTTCCAACGCTCAACAGCATTGCGCGTACTTCGCCGGACAATCCGCTCGCAATTCTCGGCAAGCATTCGCTGCCGGTGTTTATTGCCGGTACGCTGTTGGCGATGGTTGCGCAGGTTATGAAGCTTGTTAATCCGGGTGGCCTGCCATACGACGCGCTGCTTATTGCAACGGGTGTGGTGATGCAGTTCGCGCTGGCTTATTATCTCGAGTGGCTCCCAACCATTGGCTGGGGCAAGAAGCCTGCCGCAAAACCCGCTGCGGAAGGTTCAAAGGCCTCGATTGGAGCCAATCCAAAACCGGCACTTCAGCAAATATAATTAAAAGCCGCCTTCGGGCGGCTTTTTTGTTTGCGGATTATTCCACAGCTTGCGCTCAGAATTAACCAATCATTAATCTTAACGGCGTTTAATGGTTTACATCCAGTTCGGCTGGATTCTTACCGAGTGGTGAAGCCACTTTGTTTGACGCCTCCCTGTTAAACTCCTGAGAGCCGCCTTTGCGGCTCTTTTTTTTATGGTTTTGAGGGAATCGCCTGTTTTCTGGCAAATCTGGCGTCAATGACTTTCACAGTTTATTCAAAAGCATTTTAAAAATTAACCGAATGTTAAACATAAACTTGCGCGACGGTGCATGAAGGTGCAGTTTGTCGTGGACTCGCCCGATCAAGCTGTTCCGTCCCAGCTCTCCCCATGATCGAACGGCAGCTCATTCTATTATCTCACGCACATTTTGACGGTGCGCGGGCAACAAAATATTCGCAAATGCGTTTATGTAAGGTGGCAGAGCAGTGATTAGCGAACAGGTACACATTCCGGGCAATATGATCAGCCTCGCTGAGCGCATGGTTTTCTCAGATTCGTTCAAGCCGATTTACAGTGAAGGCATGGACATGGTTGAGGAAGCAGCCAGCTATCTCGACGGCGAAGGCCGTGAGGAAGCGCGCAATCTCTCGCGTGTTGCCTCGACCCTTTATGCGGCCGAATCGATGCGCCTGACGACACGTCTCATGCAGGTTGCTTCATGGCTTCTTTTGCAGCGTGCAGCGCGCAATGGTGAAATGTCCCGCAAGCAGGTTGAAGTTGAAAAGGCCAAAGTTCGTCTTGATACGCCTTCGGCTGGCGACGTCGCACCGGGCTGGAATGAGTTGCCTTATGCTTTCACTGAGCTTGTTGAGCGCTCGATTCGTCTCCAGGCGCGTGTTCGCCGCATGGATCGCAACGTCTATGGTGAAGTTGTAGCTTTGCAGAGTGTGCCGCGTGGAAATCCGGTTTCCGATCAGATTGTGCTGCTGAAGACTGCTTTTGGCGCGTCTTAAGTAAAATCTACGCAGTCTTATTGCATCTTCGGATGCAATGTTTCTCTTTTGTTCACATTTATGCTGTCAAGTGAACCTGTCTGAGGATAGGGTTCACTTATGAAAGAAACGATTCGCATCATTGGTATTGATCCGGGGCTCCGCCGTACCGGCTGGGGTGTTGTCGAATCGCTTGGAAATTCTCTGCATTTTATCGGCTCCGGCACTGTGACCTCGAATGCTGAGATGGATCTCGCATCGAGACTGTGCCAGTTGCATGATGGACTGTCCAACGTCCTGCATGAATTCATGCCCCATGAAGCAGCCGTTGAGCATACATTCGTCAACAAAGATGCGACGGCGACGCTGAAGCTTGGTCAGGCGCGTGGTATTGCACTTCTGGCGCCCGCACAGGCTGGGCTGCCGGTTGCGGAATATGCGCCGAATGCCGTCAAGAAGGCGGTGATTGGTGTGGGGCATGGCGAAAAGCAGCAAATTCATATGATGGTGAAGGTTTTGATGCCGCGCGCAACGTTCGATACGAGCGATGCTGCCGATGCGCTTGCCATTGCTATTTGCCATGCGCATCATCGTCAGAGCATTGTCAGCGCACGTCGTATGCAAGCGTTATTAGCAGGATAGATATAAAATGATCGGCAAGCTTAAAGGCGTGATCGATGAAATTGCTGATGATCATGCCGTCATCGACGTGCATGGCGTTGGCTATGTTGTGTTCTGTTCTTCCCGCACACTCGGTAATTTGGGTGGAGAAGGCGAGGCGGCGGTGCTGCTCATTGAGACATATGTGCGCGAGGATATGATCCGCCTTTATGGTTTCGGATCACAGCTTGAACGCGAATGGTTCCGCCTGTTGCAGAACGTGCAGGGGGTTGGTGCCAAGGTGGCACTCGCCGTGCTCGGAACATTGACGCCGCCTGAACTTGCAAATGCAATTGCGCTTCGTGATCTCGCGATGGTTTCGCGGGCGCCGGGCGTTGGTAAAAAAGTTGCCGAACGCATTGTGACTGAGTTGAAGAACAAGGCTCCGGCCTTTGCGGGGGAAGCCAGCGGCACAATCGGCCTTAAGCAGGAAATCGGCGCGGGCGCTGCATCGGCTCCGGTGAGCGATGCGGTCTCAGCTCTCGCCAATCTTGGCTATTCGCGTGATCAGGCCGCAAATGCTGTTGCCGCAGCACTCCGAGAAGCGGGTGAAGATGCCGATTCGGCCAAGCTCATTCGTCTTGGTTTGAAGGAACTGTCGCGTTGAGTGGCTTGTCTGAATTGAATGTTCATGCGAGAGGACTGGCATGAGCGACCGCAACCCACTTATCGATGCTGACTTGCGTGGTGAAGACGCCGACACGACATTGCGCCCGCAAACGCTGGACGATTTTGTCGGGCAGGCTGCTGCCCGCGCCAATCTCAAAGTTTTTATTGAAGCTGCAAAGGTGCGTGGCGAAGCACTCGATCACGTGCTGTTTGTCGGTCCCCCAGGACTAGGCAAGACCACGCTCGCGCAGATTATGGCCAAGGAGCTTGGTGTCAATTTCCGTTCGACCTCTGGTCCGGTTATCGCAAAGGCCGGTGATCTAGCAGCGCTTTTGACAAATCTTGAAGATCGCGATGTGTTGTTTATCGATGAAATTCATCGTCTCAGCCCGGCTGTCGAGGAAATTCTCTATCCTGCGATGGAAGATTTTCAGCTTGATCTGATTATCGGTGAAGGGCCAGCAGCGCGTTCGGTGAAGATTGATCTCGCGAAATTTACGCTGGTCGCAGCAACCACACGTCTGGGGCTTTTGACGACGCCGCTGCGTGATCGTTTTGGTATTCCGACACGGCTCAATTTCTATACCGTCGAAGAACTCGAATATATTGTGCGCCGTGGCGCACGCATTATGCAGATGGGTATTTCGCCGGATGGTGCGTTGGAAGTGGCCCGTCGTTCACGTGGTACCCCGCGTATCGCCGGGCGTCTGTTGCGCCGCGTTCGTGATTTCGCGCTGGTCGCAGGTGCCGATGTCATCGACAGCAAGATTGCCGACGAGGCTTTGTCGCGTCTTGAGGTGGACAACCGCGGGTTCGATCAGCTTGACCGGCGTTATCTTGATATGATTGCGCGCAATTTCGGTGGTGGGCCAGTCGGTATTGAAACCATCGCTGCCGGACTGTCAGAACCGCGTGATGCGATTGAAGACATTATCGAACCTTATATGATCCAGCAGGGCTTTTTGCAGCGCACACCGCGTGGACGTGTGCTGACCAATCTTGCATGGCAACATCTGGGGCTTGCCGCGCCCGCTGAAGCCGCGCAGCAATCGCAGTTTGGCCTTTTCATGGAAGACGAATAGATATGGAACATGCACAGATTGCAGGCGAGTTGAAAGACGGCACGCATTATCTCTATGCCCGCATTTATTATGCCGACACGGATTTTTCCGGCTTTGTCTATCATGGTCGCTACCTCGAATTTTACGAACGTGGCCGCACCGACTTTCTGCGCTTGCAGGATGTTCATCATATTGAGCTTGCCGAAGGTTCGCTTGGCGAAGAAATGGTTTGGGTCGTTCGCCGTATGGAGATCGACTACAAGTCACCTGCGAAAATGGATGATCTCATTCTGATTGAAACCCGTGTCAGCGAAATCCGTGGCGCACGGGTTATCATGGCGCAGAAGATTACCTGTGGTGAGCGGCTGCTTTCAGAAGCGAAGGTTGAGGCTGTGATGATCACCAAGGAAGGACAACCGCGCCGGATACCCGATGAATGGCGTGACGCTTTTACGAAGGCTTGAGATGAGTGACCGTTTCCACTCTTTTGACGAGCTCTGCGATGTCTATATCGAGGGGGTTGATTTTGCGGTCGTGACCCGCTTCGTTCCAGGTTCAGAAATTGTTATTCTCGCCCCGCATGGTGGTACAATTGAATATCAGACGACAGAACTCGCAGAAGCAATTGCGGGTGGAAAATATAGTTTTTATTCCTTTATTGGCTTGGTTGACCGCAAGCGGGCAAAAGATCTTCACATAACGTCCCATCGTTTTTTTGAAGTCAGGATGGATGATCTGTTGTCCCGTTCTAGATATGCCCTTGCTATTCATGGTCGAAAAGACACTCAGACCGTGGATGGTGTGGGGCAGCTTGACGACAAGGACACGATTTATCTCGGTGGATTGGATACCAGGTTTATTGAGCTTCTTGACGAAGAACTGAGAGGTGCCGGATTTTCCACTCGCTTGTCCGGTCATGCATTTCCTGCTCGCAATCCCGTCAATCTGTGCAATCGCTGTCAGTCTGGCCGGGGGGCTCAGCTCGAACTACCATTATCGCTTCGCCATGCATTTGCGAATTCCGCGTCAATGACGTCCCAATTTGTTGTTGCAACGCAAAATGCCATAGTCCGTCGCATTGGAAGCAAACAGTAATTCTTTGTGCTCATTGATTATTCGCACATTAAGAGTAACTGATCTTTAACCATAATAATCCATTAATCATGCTGATGGAATCGGTAGAGGGGCAGGTTATTAAGCAACGCCTTCCTTTCACCAAATTTAACCATGACAAGCGCTTGAGGATTTAAAGTTAAAATCCGGTTATGGCGGTTGGGGCGTTCGGCAGCGGACGTTTTTCGAGTAATTTGCGATGCCGCCCGGTCACAATGCCGGGCGTTTGGATTCGAGGACGGTAGATCGATGGAAAATATTGCGCTCGCGGCCCCTGCCGCCGATATTACCCTCTGGGGCCTGTTTATGCATGCGGGCTGGGTGGTTAAGCTGGTGATGCTCGGCCTGATAGGCGCATCGGTCTGGACCTGGGCAATTATCGTCGACAAGATTGTTTCTTATCGTCGTGCTCGCGGTGCGATGGAGCGTTTTGAGCAGGCTTTCTGGTCGGGACAGTCACTGGAAGAACTCTATCGTACGCTCAATGAACGCCGCACCACTGGCATGGCCTCCATTTTCATTGCCGCAATGCGCGAATGGAAAAAGTCCTTTGAGAAAGGTGCGCGCTCGCCAATTGGTTTGCAGATGCGTATCGACAAGGCGATGGATGTGGCACTGGCGCGTGAGGGCGAAAAGCTCGAATCCCGCCTTGGCTTCCTCGCAACGACAGGTTCGGCGGCGCCATTCGTCGGTCTGTTCGGAACGGTTGTTGGTATTATGACCTCCTTCCAGGCGATTGCTGCTTCCAAGAACACAAGTCTTGCCGTTGTGGCACCGGGTATCGCGGAAGCATTGCTTGCAACGGCGATTGGTCTGCTCGCCGCTATTCCTGCGGTTATTGCTTATAACAAGCTTTCTGCGGATGCGGGCAAAATTAGCGGGCGTCTTGAAGGTTTTGCGGACGAGTTTTCCGCCATACTGTCGCGCCAAATTGATGAGAAGCTGACACCGCGCAGCTAAAGCATGTCGCGGAGAAGTTGGAACTGGTTTTCCGATAAAGACATGCGTGAAAACAAAAAATAAAGCGTTCCAGCAAAAAAAGTTGAAATCGAGCCTTCGGGAAACTTGCAATGGGCATGTCAGTTGGAAATCAGGGAATGCAGTCGGGTGGTCGCCGCAGGCGCGGCCGCAAGAAGGCATTGATGAGCGAAATCAACGTTACGCCATTCGTGGACGTGATGCTGGTTCTGCTGATCATCTTCATGGTTTCCGCACCGCTTCTGACCGTTGGTGTGCCAATCGATCTGCCGGATACGCAGGCGAAGGCGATGAACGCCGATACACAGCCAATCACCGTATCGGTGAACAGCGAAGGTAAAATCTATCTTCAGGAAACAGAAATTCCGATTGATGAAGTTGTTGCTAAACTTCAGGCGATTGCCAAGACCGGTTACGAAGAGCGTATCTTCGTGCGTGGGGACAAAGCTGCCGATTACGGCACTGTCATGAAGGTGATGGCTCGCATTTCCGCTGCCGGTTTCAAGAATATCGGCCTTGTGACACTCCAGGAGCAGGATAGCTGACGGCATCATGAAGGCTGGCCTGACATCTTCTGTTGCACTGCATGCCGCAGCACTTGCGCTGGCAGTGGTTTCGTTTTCCTCGCCGAAGGCTTTCGACGTGCAGGATTCGGAATCGTTTCCGGTTGACATCGTTCCGATTGAATCAATCACGCAAATTCAGCAGGGCGATAAAAAAGCGCCTATGAAGGAAAAGTCGGCACCGATTCCGACGACAAAACCGCAGACGGTACCGGATGCGCAGGAGTTTGGTGATCAGAGCGTTGATAGCCAGACACCGCCGACGCCTGACACCAAAGCTAAGCCGCTTGAAGCTGCTCAGGAACCAAAGGCTCAGCCGGAGCCGGTGAAAAATCCTGAGCCGAAGCCCGACCCAAAGCCTGAACCCAAACCGCAGGATAAGCCGACACCGGTTCCTGCCACGGAAGTTCAGACCAAGCCGGAAGCAAAACAGGAAGTGAAGCCGGATCCGGTCGCGGAAGCGATTGAGAAACAGGCAGAAGCGCCTGATCAGGCAGCACCGAAACTGCCGGATAATGTTCCGGCACCGCAGGAAAAGCCAAAGCCTCCGCAGGCGCAGACCGCCAAGACACCGGATCGTAAACCTGTTGAAGAGAAGAAGCCAACGCAGTCAGCTTCGCAGACGTCACAGTCGAAGAATGATGCCATTGCGGATGAAGTGGCAGCACTTCTTAATAAGCAGAAAGCTTCAGGCGGCGGTGCAAAGCGCTCGACCGATCAGGCATCGCTGGGCGGTAAGAAGAATACTGGTGGCTCGAAATTGAGCCAGAGTGAAATGGATGCGCTTCGTGGCGCGATATCGAAATGCTGGAACGTGCCAGCTGGTGTCGCCGATGCGCCTGGTCTTGTTGTGACGGTGAAGATGCATCTCAATCAGGATGGTTCCATTCAGGGCTCGCCTGAGGTGACATCTGGTGGTGGCAGTGATGGTGTGGGCAGAGCGGCTGCAGAAAGCGCCCGTCGCGCTGTGGCACGTTGCGCACCGTACAACCTGCCAGCAGACAAATATGAGAATTGGTCGGAAGTGATTGTTAACTTCGACCCAAGCGAAATGTTCTGATCAGCATGGCTGGTCGCTCCTAACGAATGCCAAGGACAAAAGAGGTCCCAGAAGATATGAAAATAGGCATCATGAAAACAAAGATCCGCGCAGCCTTATCGGCTTTTGCCTGTGTGATCGCTGCAAGTTTTGTTTCCACCATACCGGCTCATGCGGTCGTGGAAATCAATATTAATAAGGGCGTGGTCGAGCCTTTGCCAATTGCAATCACTGATTTCCTTTCAGGCGATCAGCTTGGTGCCAATATCACGTCTGTGATTGCCGCCGATCTTGAGCGGTCCGGCTTGTTTGCGCCGATCAGCAAGAGTGCATTCATCGAAAAGATTTCCAATCCTGATGCATCTCCGCGTTTTGAAGACTGGAAGGTCATCAATGCGCAGGCATTGGTCACTGGTCGCATTACCAAGCAGCCAGACGGTCGCCTGAAGGCTGAATTCCGTCTTTGGGATACATTTGGTGGCCAGCAGCTGATTGGACAGCAGTTCTTCACCACGCCGGATAACTGGCGTCGTGTTGCACATATTATCGCTGATGCGATCTATGAGCGTCTGACGGGTGAAAAGGGTTATTTCGATACCCGTGTCGTTTTCGTGGACGAATCCGGTCCAGCCCAGAAGCGCGTGAAGCGTCTGGCTATTATGGATCAGGATGGTGCCAATATTCGTTACCTTTCCGATGGCCGTGATATCGCACTGACCCCGCGTTTTTCGCCAAACCGTCAGGAAGTGACGTATATGTCCTTTGCTGGCGGTCAGCCGCGCGTTTACCTGTTGCAGCTTGAAACCGGTCAGCGGGAGCTGGTTGGTAACTTCCCCGGAATGTCGATTGCGCCACGCTTCTCGCCAGACGGCCAGAAGGTTGTGATGAGCCTTCTGCAGGATGACGGCAGCGCGAACATCTACACGATGGATCTGCGTAACCGCACAACCACACGTCTGACCAGCAGCCAGGCTATTGATACCAGTGCGTCTTATTCGCCAGATGGTTCGCAGATTGTGTTCTCGTCTGACCGTGGCGGACGTCCGCAGCTCTATGTGATGGGCGCTGACGGCTCCAATCCACGCCGTATCTCGTCCGGTGACGGCAGCTATTCGACACCGGTTTGGTCCCCACGTGGCGATCTCATCGCCTTCACCAAGCAGTCACAGGGTCAGTTCTCGATTGGTGTTATGAAGACGGATGGAACGGGTGAACGTCTTCTGACTTCGGGCTTCCACAATGAGGGGCCAACCTGGGCACCAAATGGTCGCGTCCTGATGTTCTTCCGCAAGGCATCAGGTGCCGGTGGTCCGAAGCTCTTCAGTATTGATCTGACTGGTCGCAATGAACGCCAGATTCAGAC
Organism: Brucella pseudogrignonensis; assembly: GCF_032190615.1. NCBI lineage: Bacteria > Pseudomonadati > Pseudomonadota > Alphaproteobacteria > Hyphomicrobiales > Brucellaceae > Brucella > Brucella pseudogrignonensis. Next base: position 882,056 of record NZ_JAVLAT010000001.1, on the reverse strand, counting down.
CCCGAACTTCGGTTCTGATCCGGCATGGTCGCCGTTGCTCGAGTAGTTCGAATTATAAGAACACTAATATAATGGCGCGAAGCATCGGTTTCGCGCCTTTTTCATGGCAAAATGCCACAATTATAGCCTTGGGGCCGTGTTTCTGCCTCATTTAGCCCTCAAGGGCTAAATGCAGAATTGCTACCGGATAAAAACGGTTTGCAGATGGTCGCAAGAAATTATTAACCATACTTCTTGAGCCTGCTTTAACCTAAATATGATTATTGGTTGGTTACGCAGGAACATCAAATCTTAAGGAGCTCCGGCCCATGCGCCGTATCCAGTCGATTGCACGTAGCCCGATCGCTATTGCCCTTTTCATGTCGCTCGCCGTTGTTGGTTGTGCGTCCAAGAAGAATCTTCCAAACAATGCCGGTGATCTTGGCTTGGCTGGTGGCGCTGCAACGCCCGGCTCCGCTCAGGATTTCACTGTAAACGTTGGTGACCGCATTCTGTTTGACCTCGATTCGTCGCTGATCCGCTCGGACGCACAGCAGACATTGTCGAAGCAGGCTCAGTGGTTGCAGCGTTACCCACAGTACTCGATCACTGTCGAAGGCCATGCCGACGAACGCGGTACGCGTGAGTACAACCTTGCCCTTGGCCAGCGTCGTGCTGCTGCAACCCGTGACTTCCTTGCAGCCCGTGGCGTTCCAACCAGCCGCATGCGCACCGTTTCTTACGGCAATGAGCGTCCAATCGCTGTTTGCGATAACAACTCTTGCTGGTCGCAGAACCGTCGTGCTGTTACCGTCCTTAACGGTGCTGGCAGCTAAGTTTCAGCAAATAGCCTGACCTAATCAGAGAAAAGCGGTCTTCGGGCCGCTTTTTTTGTGCCGAACGACAACTATTGGTAATTTCGACAAATTTTGGCCGAAGTAACCTGTGTGATAGGGAAAGCATCTATGCTTTTTAAGGTTTTTCTCTAATAACTGAAAAGAACCGCGGAAAATCAGGTGTTCAGAAAATGTTCAGGCATCGTGTTTGATTGTTTATCCAGACCTTGGTGGTCGCGGTTTATAGTTTCAGGGCACCATCATTTTTCGACAATGAGCGATAGGGGCAAAAGGGAATGAGGAAACCAATGAGGAAAGTGACGCTGGCAATTGCCATGCTGCCGCTTTTGGCGAGTGCGCCGGTTCTGGCAGCATCTGGTTTTTCGCAGCAGGGAAATATTCAACTTGCGCAAGCTGGAAGTCCGGGTGGCGATCAGTTTTCGCAGCAGGTTTGTAATCTGGCGCATCAGAACGCACAGTCCTATGCCCGCATCATGCAACTGCGCGACAACATGCTGAAAATTCAGCGTGAGAATGAAACCCGTTTTCGTGCGCTGGAAAAGGGCAATGGTGGTGGACAGAATCACGTGAATATCGGTTCGACCGCAATTCTTGACGACGCTATGCGTGACAATGGCAGCGGGGGCGGTCAGGGCGGCTATCAGCAAAGCCCCGGCTTGCAGCAAGAATTGATCCGTAACCTCACCGGTAAGGTCGAGGACGTCGACGCGCAGATTTCATTTACGAATGAGCTGCTGCAGAAGACGCAGGATGATAATGATTTCCGCTTTGAAGAGCTGGAAAAGAAGCAGGGTCTAGCGGCTCCTGCAAAGTCCACTGCCCAAAATCCTCAGGTCAGCCCCCCTCCCGGCAGTGATCTTTGTGCGCAGGGCATTGGCAATCCGGTAAGCACCGCCGATGCGCTCAGCAACCGTGCCGAAGCCATGAACTTCCAGGTCCTCGAATTGCAGGACCAGATGCAGAAAATGCAGGAAGACAATGAACGTCGCTTCCAGAAGCTGGAAGGTGGCCGCGCCGATGCGGGCAAAGCGCCGGACGAGACTTCGCTTGCTGATGCGACGCCAGCTGGAAACCCCGATAATGGGGTTTCTGGTAATGTGGCGCAGGGCGGTGATTTTGGTTCAGATACACAGTTGGCGACCCATGATACATCGGGCGCCGATTCCGTGGCTATTGGTTCAGGTGCTGCCCCGCAGGGTGGCCCACAACGTGGAGAGCCGCCGCGCTCGCTCGGCTCCATCCGCTTTGACAACAATGGCAATGTAATCGGCGAAACTATTGATGTGCAGCCTCGTCCGGTTGAGCAAGGCGCTGCGTTGCCAGCGGGTCAGGCAGTGGCATCGCTGCCGACTGATGATAATCCAAATTCGCTGTATCAGGCCGCGTATCAATATGTGATGTCGGGCGATTATAAAGCAGCGGAGACTGGTTTCCGGGAGCATATCAAGCGCTATCCTGCTGATCCAACCACGGCTGAAGCACGCTATTGGCTGGGTGAATCGCTGTATGGTCAGGCACGTTATCCCGAAGCTGCGACTGTTTTCATCGATACGCAGCGCGATTATCCGGATTCCAAACGTGCACCAGAAAATATGTTCAAGCTCGGTATGACACTTGAAAAAATGGATAATCACGACGTTGCTTGTGCAACATTCAAGCAGATTCCAGAACGCTATCCGAAGGCTGCGCCTGCCATTTTGAAGCGGGTGAGCGATGAGCGCGCGCGTATCAAATGTTGATTTTGGAGACTATGTGTGGGGCTTTCCCCGACTGATATTTTTGAGCCTTTCAGATTAGATTGCGCTAAGGGAATCATTGCTGCCGTGTCAGGCGGGAGCGATTCTCTGGCTCTTCTTTTCCTTTTGAAAGACTATCTCGCGACGCTGGATAATCCGCCGCCGCTGACAGCTGTTACGATTGATCATCGTTTGCGTGCGGAATCGGCGCAAGAGGCTGACAATGTAGGTGTGCTTTGCCACCAATATGGCATAGCACACCGTGTTCTTTCATGGGACGACGCCAAACCGAAAACTGGTCTCGCCGCCGCCGCTCGTTCTGCGCGTTATCGGTTGCTGGTTCAGGCGGCGCATGATGCGGATGCTGATTTTATTGCGACGGGGCATACGCGCGATGATCAGATCGAAACATTTTTGATGCGCAAAGAGCGGAGCTCTCATTCAGAAGCCCGTGGTCTTGCTGCAATGGCACCGCAGTCATGGCTTGAAAATTCGGTGGTCTTGGTGAGGCCGCTGTTGGAAACGTCCCGTTCAAACCTGCGGCAAGAGCTTACGGATAAATCGGTCGTCTGGATTGATGATCCCAGCAACGTAAACACCAATTATGAGCGTCCGCGCGTGCGGCTGTCATCGGCTTCCGAAGCCGATCCGGACCGCGTGATGGCGCAAGTTGCACTGGCATCTGTGGCACGCAAACGCGATAATGCGGCGCTTGTTTCAGCACTTTCAAACCCCGGTTGCCTGCAAATGAATGCCTTCGGCACGATTTTGGTCGATGCCTCCATTTATGCAGCGCTGCCAGAAAGTGTTCGGCGCTTGTTTTCTGGCCTTCTTGCATCGATTGCTGGCGGGCGGCGTTTTCTTCCCGGTGATGCTGAGCGTGCACGGATTGAAAAGCTGTTGTCTGGTCAGGAGAAAGTTGGCCGTCTGACGGTGTTTGGCGCGCTTGTTGAGCGTGGTAAAAATGGTGAGCCGCATAAGTTTCGTCGCGAACGCCGTAATCTGCCAACCATGGAACTTCATCCCGGGCAAACGATCATCTGGGATGGGCGCTATCGCTTTAAAAATGATGCTCAAACGCTGTTTGAAGTGGCAGCACCTGATCGGCAGGAACTGACTGATTTCATTGAAGTGCATCAGATGGAACTTGATTTTACACAACGCGAAGCTTTGCTGGTGCTGCCCGCGATCTATCAAAACGGCAAATTGCAGCAACTTCCGGCGGTTAACGGTCAACAGTTGCCTTCAGGAATCACTGTCGAAAAGCACTTCGCAATCTTTGATCATGTGCTTCCGGGCTATGATTTTGCGCTGGCAAAGGCCATTGAAACGCAATTTGGGCGCGAATGTCCTAATTTTTATAAACCAGTTTGATAAGAATCGAAGATGAGGCGGCTCTCGCGCCTTGGCAAGGCCGTTCTTCGATCCTATGTTAAGTCGAAACATCCTACCGCCCTTGTCGGGTGGCTGTGGTATCGATAGGACCCGATATGAATCCGAACTATCGCAACTTCGCCCTCTGGGCGATCATTGCTCTACTTTTGATAGCGTTGTTCAACCTGTTCCAGAGTCCTGGCCAGCGCTCGAATTCCCGTGAAGTTTCCTACTCCCAGTTTATCGATGACGTTTCCAATGGACGCGTGAAGTCGGTTACAATTACTGGTGAGAAGATCAGCGGTACATTTGCCGATAATGGATCGACATTCCAGACTTATTCGCCGGGCGATACAGGACTGGTTTCCCGTCTTGAAGAGAAGGGTGTAACCATCACTGCCCGTCCTGAAAATGACGGTTCCGGCTCGCTTCTTGGTATCCTGCTGTCATGGTTGCCGATGATTCTTATTCTGGGTGTTTGGATTTTCTTCATGCGCCAGATGCAGGGTGGTTCACGCGGTGCGATGGGCTTTGGCAAGTCGAAGGCGAAGCTTTTGACCGAAGCGCATGGTCGTATCACTTTCCAAGATGTAGCTGGCGTTGAAGAAGCCAAGCAGGATCTGGAAGAAATCGTAGAATTCCTGCGTGATCCGCAGAAGTTCCAGCGTCTTGGCGGTAAGATTCCGCGTGGCGTACTGCTTGTTGGCCCTCCCGGAACGGGTAAAACTTTGCTCGCGCGTTCTGTTGCAGGCGAAGCCAATGTGCCGTTCTTCACGATTTCCGGTTCTGACTTCGTTGAAATGTTTGTTGGTGTTGGTGCAAGCCGCGTCCGCGATATGTTCGAACAGGCGAAGAAAAATGCGCCTTGCATTATTTTCATCGACGAAATCGATGCGGTTGGTCGTCATCGTGGCGCAGGTCTTGGCGGCGGTAACGATGAACGTGAGCAGACGCTCAACCAGCTTCTGGTCGAGATGGATGGTTTTGAAGCAAACGAATCGATCATTCTGATTGCTGCAACCAACCGTCCTGACGTTCTTGATCCAGCACTTCTTCGTCCGGGCCGTTTTGACCGTCAGGTCGTTGTTCCAAACCCGGATATTGTTGGTCGTGAACAGATCCTCAAAGTGCATGTGCGTAATGTGCCGCTTGCTCCCAATGTCGATCTTAAGGTTGTGGCACGCGGTACACCGGGCTTTTCTGGCGCGGACCTTGCTAACCTCGTCAACGAATCTGCTTTGATGGCAGCGCGTCGCAACAAGCGCCTCGTGACCATGCAGGAATTTGAAGACGCCAAGGACAAGATCATGATGGGTGCGGAACGCCGCTCCGCCATGACGCCGGAAGAAAAGGCGAATACGGCCTATCACGAAGCTGGCCATGCTATTCTGGCGATCAACGTGCCAAAGTCTGATCCGGTCCATAAGGCGACAATCATTCCGCGCGGTCGCGCGCTGGGTATGGTGATGCAGTTGCCGGAAGGCGATCGTTATTCTGCGACCTATACCTGGATGGTTTCGCGCCTTGCGATTCTGATGGGCGGACGTGTTGCGGAAGAGCTGAAATTCGGTAAGGAAAACATCACATCCGGTGCATCCTCCGATATTCAGCAGGCAACCAAGCTAGCGCGTTCGATGGTAACGCAGTGGGGTTATTCCGACAAGCTAGGTCGCGTGGCCTATGGCGACAATCAGGAAGAAGTGTTCCTCGGTCACTCGGTTTCGCGCACGCAGAATATTTCGGAAGCAACTGCGCAGATCATTGATGCTGAAGTACGCCGTCTTGTGGATGAAGCCTATGCAGAAGCAACCCGTATCCTGACTGAAAAGCGTGAGGACTGGATTGCTCTTGCTGAAGGTCTGCTTGAATATGAAACGCTCAGTGGCGATGAAATCAAGGAACTGCTTGCGGGCAACAAGCCATCGCGTGATCAAGGGAATGATACGCCATCGCGTGGTTCGGGCGTTCCGAAAGCTGGCAGCCCACGCAAGCGCAAGGGTGAAGAACCCGGCAGTGAGCCTGGTATTGAGCCCAACCCACAGCCGCAGTAAGTATCGTAACAATTTTAAAAGCCGGGCATTCTGTCCGGCTTTTCTGTTTTTGAGGCGCATTTTGTTGGAAAGGCTCGGTTAAGGATTTCGGCGCATCATATGGCAACTTTGGGAATTGATGCTTTGATATAATTTGTTTCCCCGAAAGGTGAAATTGCAATGACGGGTGGTTTTGCGCTATTAACGCAGACAATCGATTGCCGGGCTAACGACCCCGGATGTCATTGCAGTCTCATAAAATAACCGCGACTGATTTTTTATTGCTTCGAGACAGCTTTATGGCGCAACGCAAGGCTAAGAATATGACACGTAAATATTTTGGAACTGATGGTATTCGCGGTAAGGCAAACAGCTTTCCGATGACGCCAGATATTGCCATGAAAGTCGGTATGGCGGTTGGGCATATTTTTCGCCGCAAGGGCCAAGCTTCGCGCGTTGTGATCGGTAAGGATACGCGCCGCTCTGGTTACATGCTGGAAAATGCGCTTGTGGCGGGGTTCACTGCCGCCGGTATGGACGTGTTTCTGCTCGGTCCAATTCCAACGCCTGCGGTCGCGATGCTTTGCCGTTCGCTGCGTGCCGATATTGGTGTGATGATCTCGGCTTCGCACAATCCATTCTATGACAATGGTATCAAGCTGTTTGGTCCTGATGGCTTCAAGCTCTCAGATGAGATCGAATTGCAGATTGAAAGCCTGATCGATAGCGATCTCTCTGCGCATCTCGCGACCCATGGCGAAGTGGGTAAGGCCAAGCGCGTCGATGGTGATATTTATCGCTATATCGAATTTGCGAAGCGCACGCTGCCGCGCAATATCTCGCTTAATGGTCTTCGCGTTGTGGTGGATTGCGCCAATGGCGCGGGCTACAAGGTAGCGCCCGCCGCACTTTGGGAACTCGGCGCCGAGGTCATCACCATTAATGACGAGCCAAACGGCATCAATATCAATGAGGATTGCGGCTCGACCCATCCGATTGGCCTGATGAAGAAGGTGCATGAAGTGCGCGCCGATGTCGGCATTGCGCTTGATGGCGATGCGGATCGCGTTCTGCTTGTCGATGAAAACGGCACCGTGATCGACGGCGACCAGCTTCTCGCGGTTATTGCCGAATCATGGGCAAAGTCAGATCGTCTGCAAGGCGGTGGGATCGTCGCGACGATCATGTCCAATCTCGGCCTTGAGCGTTACCTGCATGATCATAACATGACGCTGGCCCGTACCAAGGTTGGCGACCGCTACGTGGTTGAACACATGCGTGAGCATGGCTTCAATGTTGGTGGGGAACAGTCCGGTCATATTGTTCTGTCGGATTTTGCTACGACGGGCGATGGGCTGGTCTCTGCCTTGCAGATTCTTGCCGTTGCACAGGAAGAGAACAAGCCGTTGAGCGAGTTGTGCCGCAAGTTTGAGCCAGTGCCACAGCTTCTTAAGAATGTGCGTACCGCTGGCGGAAAGCCGCTTGAAAATAAGAAGGTTAAGAGCGCTATCGATGAAGCGACTGATCGTCTGGGTTCGCAGGGGCGTCTGGTTATTCGTCCATCCGGAACTGAACCGCTGATCCGCGTTATGGCGGAAGGCGATGACCGTGCACTCGTTGAGAAGGTCGTTAACGACATCATCAACGTGATTTCTTCGGAAAGCGCTGCGGCCTGATCAGTCGGACTATAAATTTAAAAAAAGCGCGGTTTTCCGCGCTTTTTGTGTTTTTGGACGAGGAAAAGTTATACTTTAGAAGTCATTGATAAACATGGTTAAAAAACAAGGTTCCGTGCTTTTTATATAGTGCTATTTTCATTAATAGGCCGTTTTGGTTGCAGCCTAACGGAGTTTCCGAACGAAAAGTTTGTGCAAACAAATTTTTTCGAGCGTGGCCATCTGTTTCGATCACTGTGCAATCTTCAGCAATTCTGCGGGCTCGACCTCCAGCACTACTGCCAATCTGCCCAGCACGTCGATGCTAACGCCATATACACATCGTTCAAGAGAGCTGATGTAGGTTCGATCTATATCGGCTCGATGTGCAAGCTCTTCCTGCGATAGCCCTTTAGCCAGTCGCAATCTCTTCAAATTCTTTGCGAAGATTTCTCGTATGTCCATCCCGAAGGATGAACTGACTTGTTGAGTATTCCGCCACGGAGTATTCTCTACATGAGATTCGCGCGCGAACCAGCTTACTAGGGAGTTCAATTTAAGCGCGTGAAACCATAGCGGGCCAGTGTCAAGCTTCACGCAAGCTATAGACGGCACAAAGAGTTTGGGTTAGGGGGCAATTCAATGGGTTTGTACGGAATGATGCGTACGGGTGTTTCGGGAATGAACGCTCAGGCAAACAAATTAAGTGCAGTGGCTGACAATATCGCGAATGCTAGCACAAATGGTTACAAGCGCGGCTCGACTGAGTTTTCTTCGCTGGTATTGCCGTCAACATCTGGCAATTACAACTCCGGCAGTGTGCTGACGCAGGTACGCCATAATATCGGTGCACAAGGCGGATTGACGTCCACGAGTTCTACCACCGATCTGGCTCTTGACGGCAATGGCTTCTTCGTTGTGCAGGATGCCAGTGGCATGTCTTATCTCACGAGGGCTGGATCGTTCGTACCGGACAAGAATGGAGATCTGGTGAACGTGGCTGGCTTTACCCTCATGGGCTATCCCTATCCATTCACAGGCGCGGGTAACGGCTTTGATGGCATGGTGCCTATCACGCTCGGACAGAGCAGCTTTCCGCCAGAGCCTACAACCAATGGCACTTTCACTGTAAATCTGCCTGCGAATGATCCAGACGTGGGACAAGCAATCGTCAATGTTCCACCATCGGAGAATAGCCCGTATAGCGCGTGGAACCGCAAGCTAACGACTGCGAGCCTGAATAGCGCTGGCGAATTTGTGACGACGGAAACCTATTTCACGAAGATTGCTGAAAACCGCTGGGAAGTAACCATTGTTGAAACGGATGGTACGCCATTGACAGGGTTTCCCTATGACCTGATGAGCGGCAATGTTGAATTGCGCTCGGTCCAGCTCGACTTTGATCCGGTGACCGGAGATCTGATCGACGGCAATCCAATTGTTGGCTTCGATCCGAATGATCCCTTCCTCGTTGATCTTTCCGGCTTCACGCAGGCAATAACGGGTGGTTCTATGCCAGCTGTTAAAATCAATACGAACCTGTCCACGCTGGCACCGATCCTCGACACGGCAGCAGGTGAGCTGCCAGCATCCGCGAACAGCACCGCAAGCCGCCCGACTGAACGAATGAGCCTGCGAGGCTATGCAGGCTTCCCAAACAATGTCGGCCTCGACGTCTATTATACGCGTACAGGGTCGAACACATGGGAAGTGGCGGTCTACAACGCTGCTGACGCGACAAGTACTGGGGCTGGAGCTCCGTTTCCTTACAGTAGTGCCCCGCTCGGCCAAACAACGCTTCAATTCGATCTCGCGACGGGTTCGCTGATCAGTGACGGCAGTCTCAATGTGACGCTTCCGGGCGGAGAGACTTGGCCCATCGATTTCAGCGACAGTATGTCTTTGACCGACTCCAGCCTGATGGATAATGAGTGGATATTTGCGGCGCTGAACCTTCCCGCGACTGATCCAGTCATCAAGCCCTCGGTGCTCGGCAATACGCCTGCTGACAATATGGCAAACAGCGCGTATTCGCATAAGACATCCTTGATAGCATATGACGATCAGGGACGAGGTGTGACGCTGGATGTTTATTTTACCAAGGGCGCGGATTTCAATTGGGAGGTGGCCGTCTTCAATCGCGACGACGCGTCACCGTCTGGTGGATTTCCCTATGGCGCTCTGGGCAGCACACCTCTTGCAACGTCACTGATGCGGTTTGATCCTCAAAATGGCAAGCTTCTTGAAGGCGGCGCGCTTGAGATAGCAATATCCAACGGCCAGACCATGACGCTTGATCTTGCCGCATCAACACAGCTTGCAGGCGATTATCAGATATCGGCTGCTGAACTGAATGGGCAAGCCCCAAGCGCAACCGTCGATACCATTATTGGGGAAGATGGCATCGTTTATGATCGCTCGGCAAACGGCGACATGCTCGCACGCTATCAACTCGCGATCGCCGATGTCGCGAGCCCGGACAAAATGACCGTCATCAGCGGCAACGTGTTCTCGCCCTCCGCTGAATCCGGCGACATCACCCTTGGAACTGCCGCATCGAACGGCAACGGCAAGATCAGGACAGGCGCTCTGGAAAATTCGAACGTCGATATTGCGCAAGAGCTGACTGACATGATCGAAGCGCAGCGAAGCTATACGGCCAATTCGAAGGTATTCCAGACCGGCTCTGAACTGATGGAAGTTCTGGTTAATTTAAAACGGTAAACTAAAAAGATAGCGAGTGAGCAAAGTGGGAAGAAGGACTACTCCGAAAGCTCGCTTGCTTGTTTACTTACCCAATTGGGAGCATTTAGAAGTACTGCGCCGAGCTCTAAGTCTCTCCATATTGATTTTTTAATATCCCAATAAAAGAAATGTGCTGTCTTCCCCGTTGTTAGCGGTTTCTCTCGCGCTTCACCAGCTTTGGTATAAAGTACCACTAAATCTCCCTTGTTGATTGCTTTGTACGGAAACCAATATGTGTAGGAAAAGTCCATCGTTGGAGAGCCGTTAGCATAACCAGCCTGAGCGAATAGGAAGTCCCCAATATCTAGATTTGCTTTTGCCCGAAAAGTGACGCGCTCTTTTTCGAACTGCCCCGGATCAACTATAGACCTAATTTCCAAGTTCATATTTTTACCACCTTGGAGATAATGCCTCCAAAAACTGCCAAAAGCCCCACTGCAAACAGTATCCAACCAGTCGGTTGGGCTTCCCATACAGATGGCAGGTAACCAAGCAGGAGCGCTCCTCCGGTTAGACAAGACGCAGAAATTATCTCAAATGCCTGATGTGTTTTAAGTTTTTGCTCAAGAACATCTGCCTTTTTGTCTGCTTCATAATACTTGCTCTGGTAGTCTTTTGCGTCAGCAAGATCACTATCAAGTCGTTCAATTTCATCAAGTAAGGTTTTTTGAACGCCGGGAGAGGCAAGTTCTTCGTCGCTAAGATCCCGGCGAACGTTGCTCAGCGACTTTCTTTTACCTTTTGACTGAGCCTCTTTTTGTCCAGATGCGACTGCAGGCGCTGCTGGCTCTTCATCGGGATTATTGTCAATACGCACGCTTTCCCCTTTTAATTTGCCCACAATTCATATGCTTATAATCGTTTCCCTGATGCAAATGCAAAGAAATACACTGAACAACAAGAATGGGAGAGCGGCCAGCAAAGGCGAGATTGCGTGCTCATGATTTCAGTTCTTTACTCGCCCTTTTGGCGGACGGCTGTATCCGGGACGAAACAACGACGTTTCGGAAAGGATCACAGCATGTCCCATCTCAAGGCGCTTAAGCTTGCAAATGCGGCTCCCGCACGTACGAACGACCCTGTTTTGCGGTCACGAGAAAAAATGATCGTGGTACTCTCCGAACAAAAACTCATGGTGACGGCAGCGCTTGAAGGCCGCAAGTATCACACCTTCCGCAAAGTCTGGCGCACGAATGCGGAAGGGCAGAAGGTCCAGACGGAGGCACTACGACGTGTTCGTCAGGGCTGGTTCGAAGATCTTATGGGCAAGACATTTTTCGTCCTGCGTTATGCAGGCAAGACCATCGAAATCGCCAAGGACAAAAACGCCATTGAGGTCAGCGAATTAAAAGCGCTGCCTGCAATTCTCGACACGCTGATTGAAGCAGTTCGTGCTGGCGAACTTGACGCGCAACTCGCTGCGGTATCGGCAGAACGCAAGAAGCAGTTGCACAAAACCGAATAACAGCACAGATAACTGTGCTGTCTTCAAACCCCATGGGATCAATATGATCCCATGGGGTTTGTCTTTTCCGGCGATCACCATAGAGCGTCGACGGCAAGCGTTTATCATTGGGTGCAGCTTGGCTGCTTACATGGCGTTGTCCGCACTCCTTTACGCTTCTCTGCTTCTTAACGATAGCGATGAAGTTGCTCCGCAAAAGTTTGTTCAACAAACTTTCATCCACGTCCCATACTGCCGTTGGAAGCGTCATCGTGCCGCGCAATGGCAATCCCACGTAGACGTTCTTTGAGACCGATGACATTTCCAGCGAATTTGGATGACCAATCAACAGCAAATGGCACTCGGTCAGAGTGTCCTTCACTCGCATCTTCTGTCCAGTTAGTATCTGAATACGGGTTCTTATACCTTATACCAATGACAGAACTTCCTCCATTAATAACTCCTTCGTCTTCAACACAAATCCCATGAGCTGGGTCTTCATCAACAAAACCATCATCGACTTCGACACCATCTGTCTGATCGAAACGGTCATCGAATGCGTCTTCGAGCAATTCAATACCGTCTAGATCATCATCAGCAATGACCTGCATCAGTGACGCGCCCGACTTGGCCGACAAATTATTCGATGCCGAATTTGCAACAACAGCACTGGCTCTTTTGCCCTTCACGCCCAAGGAAAAGCGAAGCGACTGAAACCCCGAGTTTTTCTCGCAGAGCCATTCCGCATATGCCTTGACATCTTTAGCTGGCCACCACTTCCTGTTGGCCAGATCATATTTTCCAGAACTGCAGTTGCTGTCAGCCGACTTGAAATCCGCTTCGATACGGAACTTCAGCGCGTACTGGATCACTGATTTGATGTTGAGGCCGACCCTCTGGCTGGCCGTAAACGGTTTGATATTGACCTGATAGGCTGCGCCATATCCGTTGTTACGGAAGGCATCGGCCACCTCGGAAACGGAGAGTTGATCCAGCCGAACAATCGCATGAAGGTGTGGTCGCCAGATGGTAGCGTCGTCATACCAGACCAAGGGAATGCCAAGCTGTTTCAGCGCAATCTGCGAATTACGGCCCATTTCTTCAAAATCGCTGTACGTCATTCGGTCGGTCTCCCACCAACCGAGGATTTCGAAGTTGTTCCAGCGGCTGTCCTTCCGGCGTTTAAGGCTCACCATATTGCGCATGCGCGTTTTCTCAGTGTCTATGATATTGGAGACACCGGAAAGCGTGGTTGCCACCGGCAAAAGGATCGTCGCGAACGCCAGTTGCTCATTGGCCACGCCGACGAACCGCTGCCGCGTTGCTTGCTTTATCTGCTTGCTCCGCTCCGTCATGAAGCAGCGCGGACACAATGGGATACCGCAACGCCGCATGTAGTTGGTGTCGGGATCCTCAATCCTTCCGCAGCGGGCAGCCTTTCCGCGTAGCGGATGGCCGAAGCCGAGGGCTTCCATCAGCACAGTCCGTTGCTGTTCGTTCCCCTCGCTGAGCCAGCGAAATCTCTTCTTGTCGGCCCAATCGATGTATCCGGGCGCGGCCCATAACGCATTCCTTAGCTTCCACATAACACTCGTCATAAAAATCTCCTTTTTGAAATAACGTGCTATTTATAAAGCACCATTTTAACACCTCCCATGTTCTGAATTAAATATATTTTTCAATAGGATATATATAATGAAGCTCATAGAAATATACTCGGCCATGCAACGCAAAGGCCTTACAAAATCGCAAATGGAATTCTCGAAAATCTGGCTTGGTCGCAGCCCACGCTACTATTCGCATTTGTTGGCAACCAAGCGAGAGCCGGGGTTGGCAACTCTTTGCGGTATGGTGTGGCGATTGGAACGATTTGTTGAGGGGCTGCCAACGGAGCAAGCGAAAAAACTGTTAGAACTCAAGTATGCGATCAATGCGCATATTGCACGTCGATCTATTGTGGATGTTCGTGGTCGGAAATTCCGATAGTTGCCAAAGAACCTAATGGCGGAACAGAAAAAACCCGGATTGCTGTTAGGAAACAATCCGGGCTCAAATGGAACCGTGGGCTTAATGCTATCATGCTGGGAAGGGCGTCTTCTCCCTCAAATAGCATCTTGCACACATTCTATTTATGCCGATGCCTCAGCTTGTGGCCAATAAGGTTAGCGAGTGCCAGAAGCGCTGACACTTCTGTACGGGGCTGCTAGATTTTCTTTTCTGAGTCGATGATGAGCGGGTAAGTGAATGAAGATTTTCTTGGGATATCCGTCGGAACGTTTGGCGGCGGCAGAAGAAATTTATGCGTTTCTCGTATCGGAAGGGCACGAGGTTTGGTTCGACAAGCGTTCTCTAGTTGGTGGTGATCAATGGGACGATGTTCGCAGGAGAGCTCAGGATCAAGCAGATTTTTTGATCCACCTCTGTTCACCGGAAATAACTGAGCGTTCCGGAGTAGTTTTAAGGGAAATTCGTTATACATTAAAACTAGCAGATGATCAGCCATTTGGCCGATTGTATGCGTTGTTTATCCGCCTTGAGGAGTTTCGCCTTCCTATTGATTTGCTAAGATTTCATTACCTTGACTATTTTCGATCTGACTGGCGTGAAAAACTAAAAGCTTCGCTTGAGAAGGCATCAGGAGTAAGCCCGGTTTCCTCGTCCGAAGGGCCGACGATCACTGTTGAAGAGCAGGTTAAAGGAGATTGTGGTATGGAGAAGGTTCAATTCTCTGAACGGACAGATACATTCGAATGTGAGGGGAATTATCTTCGCTATCACGAAACCGGTCTTTATTGGGAATTCGTAAACGCCAAACTGGCCTCGGTCGCTTTGGAAGACTTTTACAACATACGTGTTGATTTTCTGACGAACGAAAGTGAAGTGTCCGAGTTCAATAAGTCCACACTTGAACTCAGCAGTGACGAATTTTTCCGAAAGGATGAATTTGTGTCTGCACGCGTGCATACCTATTATTACTGGAGCGGTGCGGCCCATCCCAATCATTATCTCCGCTCGTTCAACTTTGGGGGCAGCCACCTCGGTCTTATTACGATGCCGGACCTGCTTTATCACGATGCGAAATCGGCAAGGAAAATACTCGATTATTGCGAAAAGATAATTGATGCTGAAATCGCTATCGAAAATGAAGACGGAGAGAATGATCTCAGTCCCTTCTTCGGTCATCATAAGGACGATGACGAAACTGTATGGAAACTGATCGGGCAGTTCAATTTCGATCCAAAGGGAATAACAGTTAATTTCAGCCCGTACGATGTATTGCCATATGCGTTTGGTTCAAGAGAAGCACTTGTTCCGTGGCGCTTTGTCGAAGGCATGTTGAATGAACGATTCAGAGCCTTGCCCGAAAAACTTCAGTCAATAGCCATATGAACCTCAACTCGGATGTCAGCGATAGGCACCTTTGTTTGTAGCTGCGCCTGCAGCATTATTCGTGGGGGCTGTGGTTCCTGACGTATCTGTGCGTCGGGACGATATTGTCGAAGAGGTTTGCGACTACGTTGTAGGCACTCCAAAAAGCTAAAGGGGGAGCCGTCGCTCCCCCTTCGTGTCATCAACCGAGCTTAAGTCCTTCACGCACACCTTTCATAATGGTTTCGTGGTCGAGATTGGCATCATAGAGAACTTCCACGTTGCCGTTCACCGGGTCCACACGCGCCACCATCAGGGTGAGGTTTTCGCTGTTGGGTTTCAGCACCTTGGGGTCAACTGTGGCCGTCGCGACTGGTTTCCATGTGGTTACCTTGCGCCGGTTCTCGTCGTTTCCGAACGATGTCTTACCCGAAGGCGATTTCGCGGGATGTTTTTTGCGGTCCCGGATCTTGAGGGCTTCAAGCTTGGTTTTCTCTGCCCCATTTGCATCCTTTTCCACGGCATTCATAATGTGGTCAACTACATCCTCCGGACGGATTTTGCTTTCCACGAGATACCGTAACGCGCCCCCCAGATTGAGCCAGGTTTTATTCCTGATCCAACTATTTGACGTGCTGCCATCCTTTTCGGTCTTTACCCAATGTCCGAACGTTGCCCCGAGATAGGTGGTGAAGGGATTCGCGGCTTTATCGAGTGGTTCGATACCGCGAGCCTCACACTCCTTGTCAAAGGCTATACGCAAGGCAGATGAGGATTGAACCGCTTCAGCCAGCGCCACCGCAAATGCTATGGCCTGATACGTCAAACGGTGTCCTCGCCCGCGATGAGCCATTTCCACGCTGGACCAAGCCTGACCTCTTTCAAGGCACTCGCTCAGTTCCGCCGGCGTGGAGACTTTTGCAAATACCTGATTGAAGCCCTGATTGAAATCATCACGCAGGATTTCGAGTTCGCCCTTGGTGGACAAAGAGATAGCGTTAGTAACCATTTGAGATTTCCTTCTTCGGGAAAAACCGCTCCCGTGGCGTATCGCGGCACCCGCCACGACAGCCCAGTTTCCAGAGCCTAAGCTCCTTGACCTTTTTGAAACCCGGAAGTCAGGGTGAGTGACAGCAGGGCGAAGAAAACAACGTCAGGTAACAACACCGACGGATAGGCTTTTAATTGGACTCGGGATTCGTGCAACTGAGTTTTGATTGCATGGTAAACCAATATTAAAGCGCGGTAATACGGGGTGACCTTACGCCCCGGCTACCCGGCATTATTCGTGCTGAACACGACAAAGCCCCGATAATGCTGTTCGAACAGAGCGCCATGATCGGGGTTCTCAAATAGCACCCGGACACCCGCAATCGCTGTTCGCCCGATGTAAGCTATTTCCCTAGGAACGATGTGCGCCGCCGGAAACACAAGAGCGTCATCTGAACTTACAGCTATCTGATTACCACTTGGATTGCTGCCGCCTTCAAGCGAAACCGTATGCCGCCACAGGCTGACATTGTTGACGCTTGCTTCGACGCAGACCAGACGTTGCCAATGAAAGGTATGTTTGCGCCTTATCATCGTGTTGGTGAGCGCATCGGGCCAATGCGAACGACCCGATTCCGGTGAGGCGTAGGTCTGCATTACGCGCTCAATGACCTCTTCGACCGCAAGGCCGTTGCGGCGGCTATTGCAACGTGCGCAGGCTGCAACAAGGTTGCCCACGGCATCCGTACCGCCTTCGGCCTGACGGTGCTTATGTTCAAGCGTACAGGTTGTGGCTTCCAGAACCTGAGAGTCAGAATGAAAATCTCCATCGGGATAGCACGGATTAAACCGGCGTAAGGCATCTTCGCGCGGCTCGATTTCCCGTTCCCACATCGCGTTGCCGCAATAAAAGCAGCGACCGCGTTGCTCGTTCATTCGTATAAAACGCATCTGTCTGCGTCGGGCCGTTTTCGTCAGGTCCATAGGGTCAGTTCTTATAATCAGGTGCCTTGGGGTTTTTACTTTTGTTGTTCGGCTTAATCGGTATGAGCAATTCGTCCTTTTCCCGGAGAAGAATACAGCCCGTCGGATCTACACCGTTTAGATTATCACCCCATACACAACGCACTATGAAGCGTCTGTAGGCCAAGACCTTGCTGTTTCGCTCTTTATAGAGAGGGCTTAAGGCAAACTGGAACCAGTCCGGCCTGTCGTGAAGCTTTCGATCCCGATCATAGTCGCGAAGATCAGTTGCAAGCAGCGGTTCATAATCACGACGGTACCATTGCTTGTCGGCGGCATCGCCATGTGCCCGATAGAATGCATCTTCATGATGTTGGAAGGTACGGAAATCCAGCTGCATGACTTCGCTGTCAATCATAATCGTTCCTGTCAGCGAACCGGGTGTTCGCCAAAGCGCGATCTTGATATCAGATGACGCGAAACCGTGATGGGCTGCAGCGTGTATGTTGTTGTTCGCAAATTGTGCAGCGTTGCTGGCCGGGCCAGCGGCGGGCGTCTGTGGCGGCGCCGGGCTTACAACTGGCGCGCCGATATTTTCGATTGCATTTATTTCTTTCAGAGAAGATTCAATATAGGTGTCTTCCCCAATTCCCGATGGCGTAGCCGAAACATGCGCGACATGCGAATGCATGGAAGCGCTCGTCAGGTGTTGGGGCTTGTCCCCGACATCAGTCGATGGGTATGAATCTTCATCTTGAGAAGTGGCTAAGCCACCTGTGGCGTTTTGTTTCGTGTCGTTAAGTTCTGTAAGCGCTGGAAACCCCTTGTTTTCCAGCGACTTCACGCTCTTATTTGGACAAAGAAGGGACAAATCAGGAGCAATTGAGGAAGAAATAGGTGACAAATTGGTGACAAAACTTTTTGGATCAAACTCCTTAAGCCCTTGCACCTCTTTGGAAAACTTGTCGGACAATCTATCATAAAGCCCACTCGTCCGCATATAGCGCACTTGTTTACGCGTCAGAAAAATCTGTCCGTCCCATGAAAAGTCATGCTTGAACGGCACACGTTTGCGAATACTGCTGACAAAAGCCGCTGCCTGTTTATCACTCAACGGCTTTCCCGAGATAAGACCCCGCAAAATATTCGTGTGGACCGATTTATCCTTGATGTTGTCCGACTTAGAACGGTCATCATCACTCCAGCTATCCGCGATCTTTTCCAGTAGATTCATCCAACGCGGATTGTTCTTATCAGCCATTAGCCCACCCAACATCAAGCCAGCACGAATAATGCTGGCACCCACTCAGGCGAAGGCTGATAGGTAAGTCTGGTTAAAACAGTGTTTTATCCTAGATACAAAAAGCTAAAATAATCAGTTTGCGTCGCCCATAGGCTAAGTTTTATCCTCGGCGGCTCCGAAAAGATCGAGTTGATCGGTCTCTATTACGAAATAGTTGCCCAGTATGGCATCGAGCGCATTGTCGTCCAATGGTTGGGCTAGCCGTTCACCATTAAACTCCAGCACCTTCAAGACCCGGATGTTTTTGGGGGCGGCGGGTGATCCACGGAAAGCCCAATGCACCTTGATTGTATCGATAATGTGCGTGTTGAGCCGTTCGGCTTTAACTAGCTGCCAAAAATGCTCGTCATCAATCCTGAAAAAGCGATCTCTGCCGTTGACATCGCGCCCCTTCCAATTTCGATGTCTGTCTTCGCGGTCCCAATTTGGCGAAGTGACCTTCAAGTCGGCGATGGCAGTCAGCCACGTCTCATCTGTGTCGTCTTCTCGCGGCGGAAGAACAATCTGCAATTGCGTAAAATCTCGACGACTTATTGGGAATACCGGCGCGTCTTCAAAACCAACTGCGCGGAGATTGCGCGTGTTCAAACAAGCTTGGTAGAACTCATTTCGTGCTTCATAAGCATCTCGAAACTGAGATGTAGTGACCCCTAGAACCTCTAAATCAAGCACTTCACTTTGTAAAAAAGACTTTGTCGCTTCGATGAGAATTTCTCCAGTCGCAATACATTTAATCTTTTCGGGTTCAGCTATTTCTGATCCCTTAGCCTTTTCGGGCGCACTATCTTCACTCTCAGCCTCCAAATACTCTTTGGTTTTCTTACCGGCGATTTCTGCCCAGTATGCTGGTTCGTGACCGGTAAGCCCTTTAACAAAGGCTTGACCAACACTGCTTTCAAGGCCAGCCCATAGTATCCCACCAACCGCTAGCAAAACACCGATTTTACTTTTGAATGATCCTTGTTGTGGAGGAAGTACGAGAATTTCATACTTCAGCTTGCCAGCAAATAGCTCTCTGTTGAGCGCTGCCACGATAACAGCGGTCTGCTCGGCAGTTTGAACAAACGTCGATAGGGAAATATTGTGTGATGGGAGATCGAAGTGAATAGGAAGAACAGCTATTATGCCGCCTGTTTTTTCATCTAAGCTTACCGGCATATCCCCCCGCCCGCCCGTGCCGCCAATCTTTAACGAGCGTAAGTCAAATATCTGAACAACATTGGAGGAATATCGCCTGCGTTTGCAGAGAAAGCAACACGCTGGGCAAGCATTCGGGATTTGGGGCTGTCTGTCTCATCGGTTCAAAGTAGATCGACTGCGGCTTTCATCATTTCATCGCGCACGTCAATGTAACGCTGAGTGGTTGTCAGATTGCGATGACCCGCGAGTGTCATTATGACTTTCGGGCTGACACCCGAATGCGCGAGACGGGTGATGAACCAGCGGCGACCGCTATGCGATGTCGCACCGTCAAGGCCAGCTAGCCTATATAGTTGGCCCATCAATTGACAAAGCGTGTTAGCAGAAAATGCTGTGCGCTTTTGCGTCCGAAGCAGAGGTGCATCCGGCAAGCGTTCAACTTGGCATTCACCGCAATAGCGTTCGATCTCTCGGCGCAGCTTTTCATTTACAAAAACTACTCGCGCATGACCGCCTTTGGTGATCTCTGCGCGCAGCCGCAATTGTGCCCGCACAACACCATCACCGTCGAAGACATCACGCACGGTTAGTGCGGCGATTTCACCGACGCGCAACCCGGCGAGATGCGACAGCATCAGTGCCAATCGATTGCGTCCCGAGTGTCGGGACTGTGCGACCACTGCAAGCAGCCGTTTGAATTCCGTGTCCGTCAGCACACGCGCTTGTTTCATGGCGACCTCACAAAAGGCAGTGTTTCCATGCCTTTTGTTATGTAACCACTGCGCCAAAAGGGCGAGCGTAGAAATGTGCCGTAAAAAATTCAATGGGTGCAATAATTTAGGGAAAGCTAAGTCGAAGACCTAAGAAAATGCACATTTTATGAGGTTTCGTTCCCTCTTTGTGACGCTCGACATTAAAATGAGATAAGCGGTTCGACCACGCGATTAATTTCGGTGGACCAACTACTGTTGGTTACCGACGGTGACTGTCTGAAAGTGACGATTGGCTCCACCTGTATTTATCATATTTAAGCCGCATTTTGAGCTGCACCGAGACGCTCTTGAGATCAATGTAAGTTGGAAGAAGAGGTAACTCCAGCAGATATTGCTCCTCTGCCCCGTAAAAACGAACCGTGTAAAACCCTTAGTCTGCTACTTGCCACATCTCTTATATGGCCTATCCATGGCTTGAGCGAGCTGGTGCACAGAAGCAGTGTAAAAAATAGCTATTCCTGACGACAATATGATCTGAGCTGATTATGTTGCGATGATATGAGCGATTCATTTCACGTCCTCGTCAGACCCTGCAATTAATGAAAGCAGATAAAATGGCCAAGTCTGGAAGAAAATTGAGCAACGAGCTCGAGTTTCAAGGAGAAGTGATCAGCTGGCTTAACAACGAGATATTAAAGCGTAAAGGTATCAATATTGACAAAGCAACACAGGAGAAACCGCGTTTGCAATCCGGCAAGCGTAGCGATCTTGTTATTTGGAAGGACAGAGCGAGCGAAACGGCTTTCTTAGCCGTGGAGCTAAAAACGCCAAATACCTTGATCAACGATCCGGTATTTTTCGCAGACGCGATCGAGAAAGCTCAGCATTGGCACGCTCCCTACTTCGCGATGTGGAACATGCGGGAGATTGAAGTCTACCGAACTCCCGCGCCCGGCAGCGCACCGCTACCACATGAAGCAATAATGCAATCTGCGCTCCCGCTGTCCATAAATAGCGTAGAAGACTGGTTCAATGAACCTTTTACTAGCGAACTGAAAATTCAGGCATTAGAGATGCTTGATGCTGCTCTCATACATGCAGCAAATGGAGAGGTTGCAGGTCAAGCTATAGATACAGAAATATTTGTCAGTCGTCTTACCGAATCAATCCGGCGACTAAGGACGCTATTTTATCGTGACCTTAGACACGCCGCAGCCTCCAATCGAGCACTTCGGAAAACGTTGAGTTCAATTGCTGCCGAGCAGGGTTTCAAAGGTTTTGTTCAAGACATCAACTACGCCATTGCCGGCCAAATGGGCTATCGGCTAATCGGCCAAATTCTCTTTTATTTTGCATTACGTCGCAAGATCACTTCCCTTAGGGAGATTACACTCTCTCCAAGTGATAAGCTTCCAGATGCCCTGCAGCCTTATTGGAATGAAGTCAGGCGATATGATTATGAGGCTCTATACAAGCCGGACCGGCTGGACTCTCTAGTACCAATACCTTCGGAAGCAGCAGCGATAATTCGTCAGCTGGTCAGACAACTTGGTGCATATGATTGGGCCTCGCTAACCGATGACGTTCTGGGGGCTATTTTTGAGCATCTGATACCTCAAGAAGAGCAGCTGCTTCTTGGACAGTTTTACACTCCTCGCCATGTTGCTGACCTACTTGTCGCGCTGACGGTCGACGGTACGCGTCCCATGGTCCTCGACCCAGGATGCGGCAGTGGTACATTTCTGATGTCGCTTTATGGATACATTGCACATACAACGGGGCTTTCGCACAAGGAGTTACTATCAACCATTTGGGGATTTGATATAAGTCCGTTTGCTGCGGAACTGGCAGTCATAAATCTGTATCGTCAAAATATGTCCGAGTACGAGAACTTTCCGCGCATCGTCACTGGAGATTTTTTCAGTAGGAACCCGGGAGACACTGTCCCTTTTCCACCGCCTCGCATCACTGCTGGCGCGACAAAAATCGATATCCCGATCCCCTATTTTGATTGCATTCTTGGTAATCCCCCGTATCTGAGATCGCAGAATCAAGATGACCTAGACAGCGGGTACCGTTCCAGATTATTTGCTGCTGCAGCTCGTGCGGGCATTCAAGCGCCCGCGAAGACGGACTTGTTCGCATTCTTTATCTATCATGCCATGCGTTTCATGCAGCCCGGTTCTCGTTTGGGTTTTGTAACACCAGCGAGTTGGCTGACAGCGGACTACGCTTATTCACTACAAGAGGCTTTCCTCGGCGAGATCAAGCTTGTTACCGTAGTGAGTTCTCACGCTGAATCATTCTTTCCACAGGTAGACATTAATGCCGTTTTGCTCGTCGCCGAAAAGGTTGCCTCTCTTGAAAAAAATGAGCCAATTCGGTTTGTAACGCTGAAACAGCCAATTGAGAAGCTAACGCAAGGCTCAGGATTATATTGGGATAAGGTCATCAAACTGGCTGATGAAATCGAGGCTTCCGAAATTTCAATTGAAACTGACATGTATCGGATCAAGATAATCGAATCAGGACCAGAACGTGCGGCGATAAAAGCCAACCGCAAATCTGCAAGAAACTGGTCGAAATTCATGCGTGCGCCACTATCCTATTATGAAATATTTGAGAGGAACGCTTGATGTTCGTAGAGCTTTCCGAGTTGGCGACAGTTGGATTAGGTTTCAAGTCGCTTCAAAACACATTCTTTTATGTCAATCATGCGACGATCGACACCTACGGAATAGAAGACAGATTTCTCGCCCCCATCCTGATGCTGAAATCCTTGGATAGCGGCGCATTTCTTCAAGACCCCGTTAATAATCAATGGGTTTTTCTCTGCCGGGAGAAACAAGAAGATATTCGCAATACCGGAGCTTTGAAGTACATACAGGCGATGGGTGATCGACCCGCCATAAAGAAGAAGCAGGCCGGAAAGTCACAAACAATTATGGAAGCGCTGCAGAATCAAGGTGGGAAGCTTTGGTACGCTCCAAAGGCGCGCCCTCATCTATATCACGTTGCGCTTCGCAAGGCAGTCAATGGTAACTTTTCACCTTATTTGTTCGAGAAACCTGCGCTTCTTGACCAACGGTTGAACGGACTACAACCAAATGGCATAAACTGGAAAGAACTCGCCGCTGTCTTGACCAGCACGCTTTTCAGCTATTCTTTGGAGGTAAATGGGTCGACCAACATGGGGGCCGGAGCGTTGGAGGCCCCAACATCACAACTCCGTCGATATCCGGTGTTTGATGTAAGAGCTTTGGATCCCCAACTAAGAGCTCACCTCGTTTCGCTGGCCGAAGCGGTATGGACCGGCGAAAAGCCCGTAGATTGGCTAAATCGCAAATCGCACCCTGGTACGGCTTTGCAACAACTCGACAATTTTCTGTTGAGCTGCGCAGGTGGCGCTGTTTCGACGAAAAAGCTCTATGATGATTTACGTGAGGTCTGTGCTGCCCGATCTACGGTAGCAAAGGATAAAGATAAGAAGGTAAAGAAGAAAAAAGATGATAGCATTGGCACGGTTGCAAAGTCTATTGCAAAAGCCGTTTCAACCAAAATAAGCTTGAAAAACTTTCCAGAAGATTTTTCCGACGTACAGGATATGGAGCTATTTCTTAGCTTTGAAAAGAAATCTCTGAAGACTATATCTTTGACGCAATTCATGGATCAAATCGACGTCAAAGTAGTTATGAAAAATGGAGCAGTGATATATGAAAAAAATCATTCTCGCTCGGTCGCGGAAGCGATAACTCGCGCAATATTGTGGGGACGCTCATCGTTCTCCATCAGTCCTCAGCCTCGTACAATGGAGCAAGCGATCAGTAAATTTATTGACTGGGCTTCAGGGATCGACACAGAGATTGAGAAGCTTGTAACCGATTCCGCTGTTGGGACTGGTTATGAAGAGGCTTTGAAGAAAGAAGTATACAAACAGCTTGGCGTTCATCAACTAGCTGCCGCCAAATTCCTTCCTTCGGAGATTAGTTTGGATTTCTAGGTTGCAGACGTTTAGTGCCCATATTATTATACTAATAATTCAGCGGGGAGAGTGAAATTACTGAAAACCGCGTAGATGCTTCAAGTGCATGAGGACTAACTCTTTCAAGGGTGCAATTTCGACGTCGATCAGCGTGGATTTCTCGGCGTTGCGTCGTATTAGTACTATCGAACCGGACACGATTGCTGCGTCCATGAGCGCTGTGAAATTCTCAAGGATTGGTTCAACCGGATAATCCTGCAGTTCGACCCATTTTCCGGGAAGCAAAATATTATCGTATTGTTCGTAAGAAGCCCTAATCGGTGCATCCCGATGGATTAACCTTTCGGGTACGCGCAGATGGACCGTCTTTTTTAACTTCACATCCTGTAGAGCATTGTTGCGATGCGTCTCCTGCTCGTAATCGTACAGCATTTTGATCGGCTGTCCGTCGGTGTTTAAGTGTTTTGCTTCTCCTGCATCCTGCTTCTCGCGCATGACTTTCGTCAGTTTCTGATGTCGCGAATTATCGCCTTGCGCGAAATGTTCCACCTTCAACGGAGATACGCCAATAGATGAAAGCGATGTTGCAAGATCGAATTTGTTCGTCAGTCGGCCTTGCTTGTCGAATTCATATGCGACGATGCCAGCACCAATAATGACCCGGAAGCGTCGCGTATCCATATCGAAGGATATGAAGTCGATAATCTGCGTGAGTGCTTGCGCGATCTTTGAACGGCTTTCGTAAACTTCCGCGTCCGATCCGGTTTCCCACGCTTTGCGCTCACTGACGATTCGCTCGGCGAGGGAATTGGCGTTTCGCTCAGCGCTGTCCAGCGTAATTAAATCGGCGCGCAATATTTCGAGTTCGGCTTTCGCGCTGTCCTCGCGGGTTCGACGTTCGCTTATCGCGCGCATCACATCGGCACGAGTTGCATCATCATCAGCCATTGCTGCGATCGCCATGAGGTTTTTGTGCTGCTTCTCCAACCCTGCAAGTGTTGTCTCGTGGCTTGCAATCGTCTCTTGCAACTGCTGCTTTCCGGCGCTGTTGTTTTCACGAGCAAATGTAGAGAACGAATGAAACTCCTTAACGTGGTCGAGAATGGCGCTCTCAACCTTATCATATCGGAATTGCCCAGTTGGTCCGGTACACGTGCCGCCACGGTAATTGTTGTCGCAACGAATGTACTTCTGAGGATTGTTTGCAGCGCCGCCCGTTTTAATGAGCATTCGACCCTGACAGTGGGCGCATGTTGCGAGCGGCCCAATTAGGTTCGTGAGCCGTTCGCCTTTTCGTCCAGCTGAATTACGAACACGCTTGTTCTTTTGCACTCGCCAGAAGAGTTCTTCGCTTATCACGGCAGGAAGATAACCGCGCAGCGCTTCGCTGTATGGTTGTGACTTTCCGTTAACGCGATGAACCGGCTGATACGTTCCAATCACCGCTTCATTTCGTAAAATTAACCCTACCGTTGGCTGTTGCCACACATCTTTGCCCGTCAGGGTAGGGGTCTTCGCCTCATTGAGACGGCGAGTAATTACGATCTGGCCTATGCCTGCATCGGCCCACTCGTATATTTGCCGCACAGTGTCGGCATGTTTGTTCAGCCGGTACTCATATTTGTCCGGTGCAATCTCGATTTGATCGAGCCAACGGAACATGTGATGCGAAAAGCGTGTTTCACCGGCAAGTGCCCGTTTGCGTCTGCCTTCTGCTGCTCGTTGCAGTCGGTCACTCTTCGTCTGGCTTTCCTCATGTGCACGCGACATGATCGCTAGCGACATCATTAATTGCGTCCAGTTCTCGTCAACGGTCGCATCCGAGTAAACCTGATTATCTGCAAGGGTTACAATGGTTATTCCGGCGTTGATTAGATCGATGAACGGGCCGAGGGCGTTGCGAACTTGCAGTCGTGAAAGTCGATCCAAGGACTCAACGAGCAGATAACTGCCGCGTTTGATTTGTCCGCTTTGTACGAGTTCCAGAAAGCGGCCAAGCGCACCGGATCGCACGTTTGCACCAGTGTAAGCGCTGACGCCAATATCGTGCAGCGTGTTGTCCAAACGGAGATTGTTTTTCGCTGCATATTCGCGACTGCGTTCAAGCTGGCGACGAAGCGAATCCCCCTTCAACTGCTGTTGGGTACTCATTCGCACATAAGAATATGCAGTAGGGCAAATGTAGGTTTCTTTCATGAATACAGCCTTCTTTAACCATTAATAGTTATGGTTAAGAAACTCCTTTCATTTAGCAGTTGCTAACTAAGTCGCTTAACATAATAGCATAATACAAAACTTAACGTTAAGTTGTATTTAACTTTTCATCGTTAGCGTGGCTTCCACAATTCAGTTCCGACGCAGTTGCGACGAGACAGATTTATGGGACAGACAGATGAACGGTCTTATTAAAACTTTTTGCGCAAGCCTTGCTGTATCGGCTGCAATGATGGCATTGGCTCCTGCGGGTTTCGCCGCAGATTACATCGAACCTGTGCCGGAAGTCGTTGTCGCTCCGCCAGCTGTTGGTGGTTGGTATTTGCGTGGCGATATCGGTTATTCCGCAGCGAAATTCCGTGGCGCAACCTACACCTTGCCGGGTGGCAGTGGTTGTAACACCTGTGGTGACGGCGATCCCGAAATTCATGGCGGCAAGCTGAAAGGCTCGTTTTTGCTTGGCGGTGGTGTTGGTTATCAGGTCACTGATTATTTTCGTACCGACCTGACGCTTGACTATATGACGCGCGCTAAATTCACGAGCGATCGCGATGAAAGCAAGATGTCTGCTTTATCGCTTCTGGCTAACGCCTATGTCGATCTCGGCAATTTCGGCGGCGTTACGCCTTACGTCGGCGCCGGTATCGGTGGCACTCGCGTGAAGTGGAACGACCTCGTCGATACCACCAATGGCGGTGTTCTCTCAGGTGATGCTGACTGGCGCTTCACCTACGCACTTATGGCTGGTGCGTCTGTCGATCTGACACACAATCTCAAACTTGATGCTGGTTATCGTTTCCGCCATATCAACGGCGGCAAGATGTTTAATGGAAACTATGGCGTTGGCGACGGTTACGACAAGGGCATGAATATCCACGATGTTCGTGTGGGTCTTCGGTACATGTTTGGTGGTTAAAACACTGTAACTTGAAATAAAGCCCGAAGCGCTCCGGGCTTTTTTCATTTTATATCCTATAAGCCCGTCAAAATTGCCCATAAATTAGTAATCTGGCTATTTTTTATTTCATATCTTCCGAAATGCCCTTAGAAGGCCGCATCAGAGAGGCGTTGCCTTATAGAAGCATTTTTCGAGACTGTACGCAGTCTGAAGGGAGAGAAATGAAAGCGCTTGTAGCTTTTTCAGATTTTGTTGGCCGCTCTTTTGCTGTCTGGATTATCGTCTTCGCCGTACTTGGTTTCCTGTTGCCATCGACGTTCAGTGTTTTCGCGCCCTGGATTGTCGTGTTGCTGGGCATCATTATGTTTGGCATGGGACTTACGATTTCGACCAAGGATTTTGCGGAGGTCGCCAAACGACCGTTTGAAGTATTGATTGGTGTTTTCGCCCAATTTCTGATTATGCCGCTGCTTGCAGTTTTGCTGACGCGCATTATTCCGATGTCGCCGGAAGTGGCTGCGGGCGTAATTCTTGTTGGCTGTTGCCCGGGAGGTACCGCAAGCAATGTGATGACCTATCTTAGCAAAGGGGATGTGGCTCTTAGCGTTGCTTGTACCAGCGTGACCACTTTGTTGGCCCCGCTGGTAACGCCATTTCTGGTTTGGTTCTTTGCAAGCCAGTATTTGCCTGTTGATGCGATGAGTATGTTCATCAGCATTCTCAAAGTTATTCTCGTACCCCTTGCACTTGGTTTCATTCTGCAGAAGCTGATGCCGGGTCTTGTGAAGGCAGCCGTTCCAATGTTGCCTCTCGTTTCGGTGATCGGCATTGTTTTGATCGTCGCAGCTGTTGTTGCGGTCAATAAGGTTGCAATTGCCCAGTCTGGTGCATTGATCTTCGCGGTGGTCGTTTTGCATAACGGCTTTGGTTTGCTTTTGGGATATTTCGCCGCACGCGCTGCGGGTCTTTCTCTGGCAAAGCGCAAGGCAATTAGCATTGAGGTCGGCATGCAAAACAGTGGCCTTGGTGCAGCGCTGGCCAATGCGCATTTCTCACCCTTGGCGGCAGTTCCGAGCGCCGTTTTCAGCGTGTGGCACAATGTTTCCGGTGCGCTCATCGCAAGCTATTATGCGCGCATGAAAGAAAAACCATCCGAGAAGTAAATCCTCTGGCATTCGAATCCGCCGGTGCTATTCCGGCGGGTTTAGAGCATAAATCCTTAAACTTCAGTCGGTTTGAGGTGAAATCATGCTGTAATTTTAAAGTGTAAAAGCGATATTGGTACGTCTGTTCAAGCGCGCGGCGCTTAAAAAATAAGCCTTAGACGGTCTTGTGAAATTTTTGCTTTCCGATATTTTCATCAGCGGGCCACGCCTCCCCAACG
Organism: Brucella pseudogrignonensis; assembly: GCF_032190615.1. Classification (NCBI taxonomy): domain Bacteria; kingdom Pseudomonadati; phylum Pseudomonadota; class Alphaproteobacteria; order Hyphomicrobiales; family Brucellaceae; genus Brucella; species Brucella pseudogrignonensis. The sequence continues at coordinate 853,280 of NZ_JAVLAT010000001.1, read as the reverse complement.
AGGCGCGTGCTATCTGTGAGGATAGGAAACAAAATGACGACGATTGCGAAGCCGGCAGTTCGCCCGGCTAACCCTAATTTTTCTTCAGGTCCCTGTGCAAAACGCCCCGGCTGGTCGCTTCAAGCGCTCGCCGATGCGCCGCTTGGCCGTTCGCACCGCGCGAAAATCGGCAAAAACAAGCTGAAAGAAGCTATAGACCTTACCCGCGAAATTCTCGGCGTTCCGGCTGATTACCGCATTGGCATTGTGCCTGCATCCGACACGGGTGCGGTGGAAATGGCCTTGTGGTCGCTGCTCGGTGAGCGCGGCGTTGATATGGTCGCGTGGGAAAGCTTCGGCTCCGGCTGGGTCACAGACGTGATCAAGCAGCTTAAGCTGGAAGACACCCGCACTTTTGTTGCGCCTTATGGCGAGCTGGTCGATTTTTCTGAGGTTGATTTCGACCGTGACGTCGTTTTCACCTGGAACGGCACAACGTCCGGCGTTCGCGTGCCCAATGCAGATTTCATTCCTGCAAATCGTGAAGGCCTGACCATTTGCGATGCGACCTCGGCTGCTTTCGCGCAGCGTCTTGATTTTGCAAAGCTCGATGTTGTCACTTTCTCATGGCAGAAAGTGCTTGGCGGCGAGGGCGCACACGGCATTCTCATTCTTTCCCCCCGCGCTGTTGCGCGTCTGGAAAGCTATAAGCCAGCATGGCCGCTGCCAAAGATTTTCCGCCTGACTTCTGGCGGCAAGCTGATCGAAGGCATTTTCGTTGGCGAAACCATCAACACGCCTTCGATGCTTTGTGTTGAAGATTATCTCGATGCGCTGAGCTGGGCGCGTTCTGTCGGCGGTCTCGACGGTCTTGTCGGACGTGCGGATGCGAATTTTGCCGTGCTCAATGCCTTCATCGAGCGGACGCCATGGATCGCTAATCTGGCTCAGAAGCCTGAAACGCGCTCCAACACGTCGGTCTGCGTGACGATTGTGGACCCGGAAGTGACCGCATTGTCAGCGGATGAACAGGCGGCTTTTGCCAAGGGCATCGTCTCGGCGCTCGAAAAAGAAGGCGTTGCCTTCGACATTGGTGCGTATCGCGATGCACCCTCCGGTTTACGTATATGGGCGGGTGCGACTGTAGAAGCTTCTGATCTTGAAGCCCTGACTGCATGGCTCGACTGGGCCTTTGCTGCACAGAAAGCTGCTCTGAAAGCCGCTGCATAATCGCAAGCGATGTAGATAGCTGTGGCCGGAGTTGGGACGGCCATAGCCTGCTTGCCTTTCATTATCGTACAATTCGAAGGAGGCCCTTATGGCACCTCGCGTACTCGTATCCGATAAATTGTCGCCGACCGCCGTTCAGATTTTCAAAGATCGCGGTGTTGAAGTTGATTACCTTCCAGATCTTGGCAAGGACAAAGAAAAGCTGCTTGAAGTCATCGACCAATATGATGGTCTGGCTATCCGTTCCGCAACCAAGGTGACGGACAAACTGATTGCTGCAGCAAAGAAGCTCAGGGTCATTGGTCGCGCCGGAATTGGCGTGGACAATGTCGATATTCCGGCGGCGTCGCGCCGCGGTATCATTGTGATGAATACGCCTTTCGGCAATTCGATCACCACTGCAGAACATGCAATTGCACTGATGTTTGCAGTTGCGCGTCAGCTTCCCGAAGCTGACGTTTCCACGCGCGCTGGCAAGTGGGAAAAGAACCGCTTCATGGGCGTGGAAATCACAGGCAAAACGCTTGGTGTGGTTGGTTGCGGCAATATCGGTGCTGTGGTTGCAGCGCGCGGTATTGGTCTCAAGATGCAGGTTGTTGCGTTCGATCCGTTTCTTTCTGAAGCGCGCGCGCAGGAGCTTGGCGTTGAAAAGCTGGAGCTTGATGAACTTCTGGCCCGTGCCGATTTCATCACGCTGCATACGCCACTGACCGACAAGACACGTGGCATCATCAATGCCGAGGCACTGCCGAAGACCAAGCCGGGCGTCCGCATTATCAACTGTGCACGTGGCGGCTTGATCGTTGAAAAGGATCTGGTTGCAGCACTGAAATCCGGTCATGTTGCTGGTGCCGGTATTGATGTTTTCGAGACTGAGCCTGCGACAGAGAACGAGCTGTTCAATCTGCCCAACGTGGTATGCACACCGCATCTTGGTGCTTCGACTTCCGAAGCGCAGGAAAATGTTGCCATTCAGGTAGCCGAGCAAATGTCGGATTATCTGGTCAAGGGTGCCGTTTCCAACGCGATCAACATGCCGTCGATCACGGCGGAGGAAGCGCCGCGTCTCAGGCCTTTCGTCAAGCTTGCAGAAGTTCTCGGTGCTTTCGTTGGTCAGGTGACAGATGAGCCTATTCAGGAAGTCGAAGTGCTTTTTGATGGTGCGACTGCAGGCATGAACACACGCGCTCTGGTCAGTGCAGCTCTTGCCGGTCTGATCCGTCCGCAGGTTGCTGACGTAAACATGGTTTCTGCACCGATCATGGTGAAGGAACGTGGAATCATCGTTTCCGAAATCAAGCGCGACAAGTCGGGTATCTTCGACGGCTATATCAAGCTGACCGTGAAGACCACTGAACGTGAACGCTCGATTGCAGGAACGTGCTTCTCTGACGGCAAGGCCCGCTTTATCCAGATCAAGGGAATCAACCTTGATGCGGAAGTTGGACCGCACATGCTTTATGTCACCAATGTTGATATTCCGGGCATGATTGGTCTGCTTGGAACGATCTGCGGTAAGCATGATATCAACATCGCAAACTTCGCTCTAGGACGTGATCATCCGGGCGGTGATGCCATTGCGATGCTCTACGTCGACGACAGAATTCCACAGGCAGCACTTGACGAACTGATTGCACAAGAGGCAATCAAGGCGGCAAGACCTTTGGAATTTAACGTCGAGGAAGCTTAAACGATATGAATGACGGGATTGAGCAGGCTGAATGGCGGCGGATGCAGGCACAGGATTTTGCAGGCGTTACGACTGTCGCCAACATTGTTCATCCCGACTTCTTCGAAGATGAGGCGGTCTTTCGGGACCGCTTCAACATCTACCCAGCCGGTTGTTTTGTGCTGGCAAAGGGCAGTGAAATCGTCGGTTATGGCATCAGTCATCCATGGAAACTCGATTCGGTTCCCGCACTGAATTCCGTTCTTGGCGAACTGCCAAAAGACATCAGCACCTATTATATCCACGACATTGCACTCTTGCCGGAAGTACGTTCAGGCGGGCAGGCGTCGCGCGTTGTTGAGCTGATGGGCGCTCAGGCAGAGCGTGATGGTTTTGCGACCATGGCACTTGTCGCGGTGAATAGTTCGCACGGTTTTTGGGAGAAAAAGGGCTTCGTTACCCGCGATGTGCCAGCACTCGAAGACAAGCTGAAAGGCTATTCGGATGAGGCGCTCTATATGGTTCGTGCCGGCTAGATCGTAGATATTCTGGATCTGGCGGTCTGCAAATGGCGTTTTTCTCCGCTTCCGGTGCTCATGTACCCAAAAGTACACTCCGCTCCGGTTCTCGAAGAACACCATTTTCGCCTCACCATATCCAGAATCTCAGACGATCTGACGCTACCTTTCCACGTTATCGTGAAAATATTCACATTTTCTGCATGAAAGAGTCGCGCAAGCGGGATTGAGTCTGTATAGAGACGAGGGATCAGCACCTCGCGTTTCATTGACGGGGTTTGCTTGCGATCCTTGGGTTATATTGACGGCTGAGATGCCGTACCGAGGAGTTTTCTCAATGGCGAATGTAGTTGTCGTCGGGTCGCAATGGGGCGACGAAGGCAAGGGAAAGATCGTGGACTGGTTGTCCGAGCGCGCCGATGTGATTGTGCGCTATCAGGGCGGTCATAACGCGGGTCATACGCTTGTCATCGATGGCGTCAGCTACAAGCTTTCGCTTCTGCCATCCGGCCTTGTACGCGGCAAACTGAGCGTGATCGGCAATGGTGTTGTGGTTGACCCGCATCATTTTGTCATGGAAGTCGAAAAGCTGCGCGGCCAGGGCATCGAAATCACCCCTGAAGTTCTGCGTATTGCAGAAAACGCACCGCTTATTCTGTCCGTTCATCGCGAACTGGATGCGATGCGTGAAGGCGCTACGGAAGGCCTCAAGATCGGCACCACCAAGCGTGGTATCGGCCCTGCATACGAAGACAAGGTTGGCCGTCGCGCGATCCGGGTCATCGATCTGACCGAGCCGGACACGTTAGAGCCAAAGGTTGAGCGCCTGCTTGCGCATCACAATCTGCTGCGTCGTGGCATGGGCCTCGAAGAAATCGCGGTTGCCACCATTCTTGAAGAGCTGACCTCGGTTGCAGACAAGATCCTTCCTTATATCGATCAGGTCTGGCGCGTTCTCGACGAACGTCGCAAGGCTGGTGACCGCATTCTTTTCGAAGGTGCGCAGGGCGCGTTGCTTGATAACGACCACGGTACCTATCCGTTCGTCACTTCATCCAATACTGTTGCCGGTCAGGCTGCTGCCGGTTCGGGCCTTGGTCCGACAGCAATCGGTTATGTTCTTGGTATCACCAAGGCTTACACCACCCGCGTTGGTGAAGGTCCGTTCCCGACCGAACTCAATGACGAGATTGGCGAATTCCTCGGCACCAAGGGCCATGAATTTGGCGTGGTGACAGGTCGCAAGCGTCGTTGTGGCTGGTTCGATGCGGTTATCGTTCGTCAGACGGTTCGCACGTCGGGCATTACCGGTATTGCACTGACCAAACTTGATGTTCTCGACGGTCTTGAAGAAATCAAGATCTGCGTCGCTTATGAGCTTGATGGAAAGCGCATCGACTATCTGCCATCCTCGATGGGTGCGCAGGCCCGCGTGAAGCCGATTTATGAAACACTTCCGGGCTGGTCGGAAACGACTGCCGGTGCACGTTCGTGGAACGATCTTCCAGCACAGGCTGTGAAATATGTTCGCCACATCGAAGAGCTGATCGGCGCGCCGGTATCGATGCTCTCGACGAGCCCGGAACGCGAAGACACCATCCTCGTGACTGATCCATTTCAGGATTAGTCGTTCGGAACTTTGCGTTCTGTAAAGAACAAGCCCGGTTTGCCTTTATGGCTGACCGGGTATTTTTTTTAAGGTTTTTTCGCGATCATTTTGAAAGCGTTAGAGCGCATTTCGATCTGATTGCATCACATCGGCGCTCAAATTTTGTATTTTAGTACGCATCTTTTCCGAAAACCGCTTCACACTTTTCGGGATGCGTTCACTTAATCGTTGCCGCAACCTTTGCTTTCTAACGATTATTGTGATTATTGAGGTATTTACTGCATTTCGAACGCGCGGAAACTGGGTAAGACGTATGGCTGATTTTGTAGCGGTTCTGAAAAAGACAATCGATGCACAGGCGGATAAGTCGCCTGAACTGCGGCAGCGTGTCTATGCAAAGGCGCGCGCGACGATTGAACAGAAGCTTGTGACAGCAAATGCTTCGCAAGTTGTGGCAGTTCGCCAACGCAAAATACTTGAAGATGCTATCGAAGAAGTCGAAGCCTTTTATGCGCCGCCAGCTGCCGCACCTGTTGCAGAGCAGCCGTTGCATGATCCGCTTGAAGATTTTCTTGCCGAATCAAGTCAAACATCTTCGGACGAGGCGCCTTTCGTAGCTGGCAATCGGTCCTATTCCGATCATGACGTTGATACTGATGAAGATGCAGCACCCGTGCAGGCGCGTCGTCAGGATGAGTGGTCAGCAGAGCGCGAACAGGATCGCACGGAAGACAAGCCTGCTTATGCACGCCGCGGTGAATATACTGACCCTGTACGTTTTAAAGAAAAGCGCTCTTACAAGGGCCCTATCATTGGCCTGATTGCTGTGCTCGTTCTTGGCGCTGCCGGTTACGGTGTTTGGGCGAACAAAGACAAGTTGCAGGAACTGGCCTCAAGTCTTGGTCGCAGCGATGCACCAGCAAGTGGTGATACGGGAACAACGCAGCCAGAAGCCGGGCAGACCGCAGGTTCTGAACAGCCGCCGACTGGCCAGCCAGCGGCGCCGTCTCAAGAACAGAAAATGACGCAGCGTCTGATGGAAGATGGCAGCGAGAAAGACGAAGGTCCAGCGGGCGGTCAGTCAGGTCTTGGCGAAGGCAAGTCAATGGCGGCTTCAACGCCGGGTGCGGAACAGACCAATACGCAAAGCCAACCACAGGCCCAGCAAGCTGTTGCCGTTGGCCAGCAAGCGCTTCTTTATGAAGAGCGCGGTGGTACGGAAACTGGCTCGGTTGAGCGTGGAACAGTTGTCTGGTCGGAAATACAGGAAAGCCCGGGCGAAGGTGAACCTGCTGCCCCGGCAATTCGTGGCACGATCACGATGCCTGACACCAAAGCCGAGCTTAAACTAACCATTCGCAAGAACACGGATCAGTCCATTCCTGCCAGTCATTTGATTGAAATGGTATTCACTCTACCAGATGATTTTCCGGGCGGCGCGGTCGATAATGTTCAGCGCATCACGTTCAAAGATACGGAACAGGCTGCGGGTAATCCATTGATCGCTGTGCCATCAAAGATTGCCGATAATTTCTTCATTATCTGGCTCAATGATGCGACGACAGCGCAGGACACCAATTTGTCACTGATGCGCCGTTTGCAGTGGATCGATATTCCGATCTCATACCGCAATGGTCGCCGTGCTCTGATCAGTCTTGAAAAGGGTGTTCCGGGCGAGAAGGTGTTTAACGACGTGTTGGGTGCAGGTTAATCATAAAATAAAAAGGCCGCTTCGCGCGGCCTTTTTTATTACCGGCAATCACGCCGGATTATTTCTTTTCAGAGAACGCCTTGATGGCTTTTGCAACTTCAGAAGCCGCAGTTTCGGCAGTATCAAAGCCATTCAGCTCGACCGTCTTACGGCCTTCTGGAAGCTGCTTGTAGACGCGGAAGAAGGCTTCAAGGCGCTGCTGCTCAATCTTTGGCAGGTCAGAAAGTTCTTTGATGTTGTCATAGGTCGGGTCGATTTTTGAGGTTGGTACAGCAACGATCTTGTCGTCCTGCTCGCCACCGTCAATCATCTTCAAAACGCCGATTGGGCGAACCTTGATGATCGCACCTGGCACGATTGGCTCACGGGTATAAACGAGCGCATCAAGCGGATCGCCATCGCCCGCGAGCGTGCTGGTGATCGAGCCGTAATTGGCAGGGTAGACAACCGGCATCGACTGATAGCGATCCACGATGATGTGGCCGGTCTTGTCGTTGATTTCGTATTTGGTGAAGCTGCCCTGTGGAATTTCAATGGCAGTGAAGAATTCTTTTCCGTCCTGCTCTTTCTGCGGGTAGTCGAGATAAGAGACATATTCAGACGCAGATACAGCAGTGGCAGCAGTAAGAGCGAGCGTTGCAGCAAGCAGGAGCTTTTTCATAGCATGACCTTTAAGGCTTCGGTGAAATACGACCTGTTGCCTAAAGACATTGCATTACAGATATTTGACGGTTTTTTATCAGTTGGATGACACATAACGAAACTGCCGCAAATGGTTCCCCAATCGCGGCAGTAGAATGGAATCTAAATTAGCAGGATTATGCGTTGGCTTCCTCGACATGGGTCAATGCCTTATGCTGTTTGAAAGCTGCTGCCTTGACTGCAGCCTGTACCTTTTCGAAGGCACGGACTTCAATCTGGCGTACACGTTCACGGCTGATACCAAACTCACCGGAAAGATCTTCCAGTGTCATCGGGTCTTCCGAGAGGCGGCGCGCTTCGAAGATACGGCGTTCGCGTTCATTGAGCGAATCCATTGCCTGTTCGAGCAGCGAGCGGCGGCTTTCCAGCTCATCCTGTTCAATCAGAACCTGTTCCTGACTGCTGCTGTCATCGACAAGCCAGTCCTGCCATTCGCCTGATTCACCTTCGGCTGCACGCAGTGGCGCATTCAGCGAAGCATCACCGGACAGACGGCGGTTCATGGAAACCACTTCGTCTTCGCTCACCTTCAACTTGGTCGCGATCTGTTTGACCTGATCTGGGTTGAGGTCGCCATCATCAAGCGCCTGAATTTTGCTCTTCATCTTGCGGAGATTGAAGAACAGGCGTTTCTGATTGGCCGTGGTGCCCATCTTCACAAGGCTCCACGAGCGCAGGATATATTCCTGGATTGAAGCTTTGATCCACCACATTGCATATGTGGCAAGGCGGAAGCCGCGTTCTGGTTCAAAGCGCTTGACCGCCTGCATCAAGCCGACATTGCCTTCGGAGATAACTTCACCAATTGGCAAGCCATAGCCGCGATAACCCATGGCAATCTTTGCTACGAGACGGAGATGGCTGGTCACCAGCTTATGTGCGGCTTTCGGATCGCTATGTTCATGATAACGCTTCGCCAGCATGTATTCTTCCTGCGGCTGAAGCATTGGAAAACGGCGGATTTCTTCCATATAACGGGTTAGGCCACCGTCACCGGATGTAATGCTTGGAAGACTAGTACGGGCCATTAAGCACCCTCCTTTATAGTTTCAGGTTCCCGTCTGGCAAACCTGTCGCGCTGGCTGCCTCCTGCACTTCCCTCGCGAACTTACATATATAGGCATGATTTTGGCGAAAACACGATCTCTAACCTCATGAAACAATGTGTCACTAGAATGTGAACACTTGTCATTCCTGAGAGGCCACAACCATTTTGGGTGAAGCCTTGTTTTGAGACCCCGTTTTCGCCCTCAAGGCATAATCTTTACAGACTTAATCTGGCGTTCTGAAACTGTGAGAACTTACAGCGTTATGTAGAGTGCTTGCGGAAATTTTCCAGAAGCGTCTCCATGTCTTCAGGCAGATCGGCCTCAAAGCGCATGATTTCGTCGGTCGTTGGATGCGTGAATGCCAGAAGCCAGGCGTGAAGCGCCTGACGCTGAAAACTGTTCACGGCATTTTTCAATGGCTCTGGCAGCTTGTTGGCCTTGGTCTTATAAGCGCCGCCATAATCCATGTCCCCGACAAGCGGATGACCGATATGGGCCATGTGAACGCGAATCTGATGGGTGCGACCTGTTTCAAGGCGGCATTCGACCAGTGAAGCAAGTGATGTGGCGTCTTCTTGCGGTGCGAATTTCTCGATGGTCGAATAATGCGTGATGGCGTGGCGTGCGTCTTCGCGGTCTTCTTTGACAACGGCTTGCTTGGTGCGATCACGGTGCGAGCGGCCAAGATAGGCGTCGATATAACCTTGTGGACGTTCGGTCATACCCCAAACAAGTGCTTTGTAGGCGCGTTCGAGATCGCCGGTGCGTCCATGATCGGCGAACTGGTCGCTCAAGTGGCGATGGGAATGGTCGTTCTTGGCCACAACCATGACGCCGCTGGTGTCTTTATCCAGACGATGAACAATGCCCGGACGACGCACGCCGCCGATGCCTGACAAGCTATCGCCACAATGATAGATAAGAGCATTCACCAGCGTTCCGGTCCAGTTGCCGTTGCCCGGATGGACAACCAGACCAGCAGGCTTGTTGATGACGATGAGATCATCGTCTTCATAGAGAATATCCAGTGGGATGTTCTCGCCTTGTGGGTCGGCAGGTTCAGGCTCTGGTAGCACGACGGTAATCTTCATGCCTTCGCGCAGCTTTTGCTTCGCGCCACTGGCGGGAACATCATCGATGGTCACATGACCATCAGCAATCAGGGACTGGACGCGACTGCGGGAGAGTTCCGGCCCCAATGCTGCGGCCAGCCACTGGTCTAATCTTTTACCCGCAGCGTCTAGGTCGGCAATTAGTTCTTTCAATTGTCTCTTCCCTTCGTTATCACGCGCCCACGCGGGAGCATGAACCGGAGTCATTTAATGCAGGATCCACACTATCCGAAATATCAGAATCATCAGGATTCTGGATATCAGGACTATCAGCAGGGCTATTACCCGGACCAACAACAACCGGAGCCCCCGCTTGATCCAGCGATGGAGAAAGTCCGTCGTAAGATGGTGCGGCTGCTTGCAGTTTCCATCGGTGTTATGTTGATTGGTCTTATGGCTGTGCTTGTCGCCGTTGTCTACAAGATCAATCGCGCACCGGATACTTCCGAGACAGAAGTTGCGCGTTCAGACATTCCGGGACAGGTGGCGACGCCGATTAAACCGGAACCGCCGAAGCTGATCGAGTCGCAAATCGATTTGACACCCGGCACGCGTCTTTTGTCGCAGAGCCTGTCTGGCGATCAGCTTTCGCTTGAAACGCTTTTGCCCGATGGTGGCACGGAACTCATCATTTATGATTACCGTGAATCGCGCATTCTTGGGCGTATTAAGCTCGGCAACGTCGAATAGTTTTGGATGCGGGCGGCAGATTTGCCGCCCTTTTCATTGCGTGCTGCGGGTCTTATATTAGCAAGCACTGCTTGCGCCCATCGTCTAGCGGTCAGGACGGCGCCCTCTCACGGCGCAAACAGGGGTTCGATTCCCCTTGGGCGTACCAATGAATTGATGGCTCCTTTGGAGGCAGCTTAATTGCAGTGCCAGCGACCCGTTAAGTCCGGGCAACATTTAACCTGCTGCCCATCCCAATAATGATACTCACAATCGTCATTAAACGGCAATTCGTCTCCGATTGCTGTTAGGCTAATATTGGTTACACTTATTATACTGGAGAAAAGAGTTAGAAACAGAATTACCTTTTTCATGCGATATCAAATTCAAGCTTTCTGTGTTTAATAGCTGTCCAGATAGTTCAGGCCCCGCAAATGTGCGGTTCTCATTATTTGTCGTCAACAACCATATTATTAGAAACATATATTCCAGATAGCAAAAATAGCAGTGCAGTATACAGCGCAATCAAGTGCATTCCGCCCACTGGTAACGCATGCTATGTTGTTTTGTGGTTTTGTTTTGACTGCATTTTCGGCTTCTGCGAACTGTACAGAAGAAATGCTAAAGGTTCCAATTATCGTTGCCAATATAACAACTCTACGCATGTTAATATCCTCCCATTTCAATATTAAAGCGCTATGTTGATATCAGATGTTGCTTATTTCAATTCCAATTTTGTGGATAATATTTGAGGGAGCTTACTTTCGACGGGTCCTTTATGGCGCCCTCGAAAAGGTTTAGACATTCCTGATTGAACTGAGGAAGTATGGAATGATAGCGGCTTATATCGGATCTGCTTTACTCAGTGCTGGCGTTTATCTCACTTTGAGGCGGATGGCGCGAAAAAAGAGCCGGTTGATCGCTATAAGTATCTTCCTGGTGTTGTGTGTGGCCTTTACTGTGTGGTTTATCAACACAGGTGGCTATTATGGCATCATCGGTACAAATGGCATTGATCCGGATTGGGCGCGCAAATAAAGTGGCGGTGAAAACATAGTTTTCATGTTGTTTTGCTATCCCAATTCCACCGATAGAAATATCTCATTAATTGACGAATAGGTGTCCATGATGTCCCGCTTCACACGTGTACTTGCGGCGCTGACCGCAGCAACTGCGTTAATGACGGCTGAAGTTCAGGCCTGTACCCGGATTGTTTATCATGGAGAGCAAGGGCGCGTGCTTACGGGCCGAAATATGGATTTTAAGGATCCTATGGTCAGCAATTTCTGGGTCTTCCCGCGGGGGATGAAGCGCAATGGTGAAGCCGGTTCCCGCTCGAAGGAATGGACGTCGAAATATGGAAGCCTCGCTGTGTCGGGCTATGATATTTCTACTGTTGACGGCATGAATGAAGCTGGCCTCAATGCAAGCCTGCTGTGGTTGAACGCAACCCAGTTCCCAAAAGATGATGATGCAACGCCTCGCATGTCACTGGCAATATGGGCACAATTTTATCTGGATCAGTTCGCGACTGTTGCTGAGGCTGTAGAATACACCCGCAGCCAGCCATTTGATGTGGTGAGCGGTGAAGTGCCCGGTCGTCCGGGCAGTCTCGCACCGCTCCATCTGACACTGTCCGATTCTTCCGGCGATAGTGCCGTGTTGGAATGGATCGATGGAAAGCTTAAAATCCATCATGATCGTTCGTATCAGGTGGTTACGAATGATCCGCCATTTGATTTCCAGCTTGCCAATCAGAAATATTGGAGCGCCCTCAATTTGTTGAACTTTCTTCCGGGCAGTGGCCGCTCAGAGGATCGTTTCGTGCGCGCAGGGTTCTATGTCAATGCCGTGACGCAGACTGAAGATCCGAGGATCGCTGCGTCTGCAGTTTTTAGTGTTATCCGCAATGCTTCAGTGCCTTATGGAGTTAGTCTGCCTGATGCGCCCAATCTCTCGACTACAAGATGGCGCGTTGTGGCCGACCACAAGAGTCTGACATTTCACGCAGAATCGGCGACATCGCCAAATGTTTTCTGGGTCGATCTTAAGAAGCTTGATTTCTCTGAAGGAGCAAAGGTGCTGAAACTCGATCTTGGTGTGGATATGAGCCGTGTGCTTGTCGGGGAGGCTTCTGATGCCTTTGTGGAGGTGAAGCCGTTTGTTTTCCAGGCGGCAGAATAAATCGCTGGATGAGAGGCTGTGTCACTCTTTTAACGGGTTCTGATGAACCACAACCTCCCCGGGTGCACATTTTAATAAAAGGCTTGGGGAGATGTTGATCAATCCAGTTGCAAAAATTTGCAACTGGAACACCGTGCGTGCATAATCAATCTATGAGTGAATCGCACAAGAAGCCCGATTATGAGCAGGAACTGAGGCAGGCAGGCGTTCGTATTACGCGGCCTCGCAGGATTATCCTGAACATTTTGACCGAGACTGAAGATCATCCAGATGCACTGGAGATTTTCAGGCGGGCGGTGGTAATTGATAGCAGCATTTCGCTGTCAACCGTCTATCGCACGATGAAATTGCTTGAAGAGTTGGGTGCTATTCACCGTCATGCATTTGCAGGTGGGCCATCGCGCTTTGAGCAAGCAAGTGGCGCACATCATGACCATATCATTGACATGGACTCAGGCGACGTCGTTGAGTTTCGTTCGGATAAAATCGAAAAGCTGCAGGAAGAGATCGCACGCCAACTTGGCTATGAGATTGTGCATCATCGTCTCGAACTTTATTGCAAAAAAATAAAATCCTAATGGAACCAATCATCGCGACCGGCGTTTTCATTATGAAGGTCGCAACCCGCCCCGCAAGCGACCTTCATGGTTTACTTCGACCTCCCCGTATGAAGTGAACAGCGAGAATGTCGCGCAGAAGCCCCCGTTATGCAGCTGGCGTTCCGCATTTTCTAAAGAAAAGCCGTTGTGACAGAAGATCGCAACGGCTTTTCTTTTGCTGGATCATTTAGCCGAGAAAAAATGGTCAGGAATCGAACTGCTCAGCGGGCACGGTCAGCGTGTAAACAGCGCCGTTGCCATCAACACGATACTCGGCTCGCCCGCCGACGGATGAGGGTACGATGCGCTGGAGAACTGCACTGCCAAAGCGGGGATCATGTTTGATCTCAGGCATGGACGGATTGGTCTCTTCCCAATGCAAGATCAGCTCTTCGTCGCCCTTATCGCTGCGCTGAACCTTAGCCGATATGACGACGCGGCCATAAGGAATAGACAGGCCACCGAAAGACGTTGCGTTGATAATTAATTCATGCAGTGCCAGGCCAACGTGCAGCGCCGCGCCGGGGAAGAGATAAGGATCATCACCCTCGATGGTCAGGCGTTCATCCGTAACATCGATGTATTTTTCGATCTGTGAATGCACGAGGTCGAGGAAGAGCGCACCATGCCAATTGGAATCGGTGACGAGATCTTGCGAGTAAGAGAGAGACTGAATGCGTCCGCGAAATTTTAGCAGGAAGTCGTCAACGCTATCAGTGAAGCGCGCCGTTTGACTTGCAATGCTTTGAACGATGGCCAGTAAGTTTTTTGAGCGGTGGCTGACTTCGCGTAGCAGCGTTTTTAAGACCTGCTCGCGACGTTTCAGCTCGCTGATTTCAAGCGCTGTCGTTACGAGACCGAGTACGTTGCCATCCGAATCATGGTCGCAATCGATATGGAATTCGATCCAGCGTAACTTATCGCCATCGTTGATCGCCAGTTCGACATTTTGCGCGGTGCCAGTTTCTAAGGCGGCACGCTTTGCATGTTCCAGACGAGACATTGACGTTGAGAAAATGAAATCACAATCCCGCCCGCCGGCTTTCCACTTTTCCTGCCAGTATGGAGGGATATTTTCACCCCATATGTAAAGCAGATCAGGCGATTGATAGAGAACGCAGATATTGTTGTTTCTCACAGCGCCCAGAAGGGCGCGAAGACGGGATGCATCTGTCTCGATATTTTTGCGGGAAGAGTTAGGTGTTGTCATGAAGGCCTCAACTGCCGCCCGTTATCGAGTACAAATGATTGAAGGAATGATAAAAATATCGATTTTTGATTTATGTTGTTTTCATCAAGAAATCGAGAAATGCAAATACACGAAGAAGATTTAAACGAAAGAGTATGATCTTTAAGTTCACTATTCACGCCGTCATCGAACAGTGCGAGACGGCGTGAAGTTTTCGAAAGCCGAGCCGGATTAATTAGCCGCTCGCCCTTGATGGTTAAGCCTTGCGAACCACCGAGGCGATAAGGGAAATAACCAGCAACGCCAGAAATACGAAGAACAGTATTTGCGCAATCCCGGCTGATGCACCGGCGATACCACCAAATCCTAGAGCGCCTGCAACGAGAGCTACGACGAGAAATACAAGAGCGTAATAAAGCATTTTGGGTCTCCTCTGTTTTCATTGAAAGAGAAACGTCCCACCTATGCTTTTGGTTCCTCGAAATAGACAATTTGAAGGTCCAGACCTCAAAAAAATCACACTTTTTAGCGGATGACTTTTGTTTAAAGCAAGCTCCCCCTGTGAAGGCTATTCTTCGCAGGGGGATAAGCTTACGGACTACAATTGTTCTTTAAGCCGCTGCTTCGGCAGATTCTTCAAAAAACAAAGCCTGACTGATTAACGCCTTTACCATGTCTGGGTTAAATGGCTTTGTCACAAGGAAAGTCGGCTCGGGACGCTCTCCGGTCAAGAGGCGTTCTGGGAACGCTGTGATGAAAATCACCGGGATGGTGCCGTCGGTTAGAATTTCATTGACGGCATCGATGCCGGAACTGCCATCAGCAAGCTGAATATCGGCAAGCACCATTCTTGGTCTTTGTTTGTTGTAAAGCGCGACTGCTTCGTCTTTCGTGCGCGCAATGCCGACAACCTCATGACCGAGGCTCTCAACCATTTGCTCAATATCCATCGCTATCAATGGCTCATCTTCGATGATCATGATGCGCGTTGCGACTTGCTTTGATATTTCAGTCGAGGCGGAAGCGAGGATGGAACTGAATTCTTTTTCGTTCAATTCCAGAATTTCAGCGGCTTCCCGATCATTAAAACCTTCAACTGCGACCAAGAGAAACGCCTGACGTGGCAATGGTGCGATCACGGACAAATTGCGTGCTGCCTGCTTTTCCCAAGCGAATTGGGACGAAGGCTCGGGTACCTGTACGGATGCAGTTTTATAAAGATTGCAGAACAAGCGATAGAGCGCAATCCGGTCTGTAGAACACGGCGGGAAGATGCTTATATCTGCGATCAAAGCTTCCAGCGTTGCTGCAACATACGCATCACCAGAGACCTGAGTGCCTGTAAGCGCGCGTGAAAAGCGGCGGAGATAGGGAAGATGCGGCGCGATACGCGTCGATAACGTCATGATTATATAACTCCTCGTTGCCGCAGTTTTCATTCTTTTCACATCAACCTGACAGCGCTGAAGCCATGAGGTTAATGTTAGAGAGCGCGGCATTATGGTATTTAAAACTACACTCAGTCGAAAAAGTTCCACGCAATGAACGTTATTTGTGGAACTTAATGGATGTTGATGCATTAATCCATCTGAGTAGCAGCTGGGTAATTGATAAATGGCGATGTGCCTGGATTGAATAAGAGATGACTGAAAAGAAACACCTTCATGCGAACGGGGCCGGTATCCGGCTCAACGGGCGCGTCCAGAAGGACATTTTGGGTCCGAACTGCGAGGTCGGTCTTAAACTAAAAGCGCTTTATAGCTCGATACAAGACGAGAGCATTCCAGATCGTTTTCTCGATTTGTTGGAAAAACTCGATCAGGCTGAACAGGAGAGTACGCGTGAGCACAGCACTGGTTCCGTCGGCTGAGGAGATGGCGCAGTTCAAGCGCGAGCTTCTCGCGTCTTTGCCCAGTCTGCGCGCATTTGCAGTTTCATTGATCGGGCAGCACGACCGAGCCGATGATCTTGTACAAGATACTATTATGAAAGCCTGGGCCAAACAGGAATCGTTCGAGTTGGGCACCAATATCAAGGCCTGGCTTTTTACGATTCTAAGAAATGAATTTTATACACAGATGCGCAAACGCGGTCGCGAAGTGCAAGATACGGATGGCGTATTCAGCGAGCAACTTGCTGTTCATCCCTCGCAATATGGGACGCTTGATCTGCAGGATTTTAAGGCGGCACTTGAGCAGCTTCCTGATGACCAGCGTGAAGCAATTATCCTGATTGGTGCGTCTGGTTTTGCTTATGAAGAGGCGGCGGAGATTTGCGGTTGTGCTGTCGGTACAATCAAGAGTCGCGTTAGTCGAGCCCGCACGCGTTTGCAGGAAATATTGCAAATCGATGGAGAAGCGGATTACGGCCCGGATGCCAGTTCTTCCCGCGCTACGTTAAGAAGCTTCGCCTAATCACTAGGCAGGGCTACTTGAATAAAATGTTTCGCTCGTGTTTGCTTATCAAACCAGCGTCAGAAAACTGTAGTGGTTTTCGACGCTGGTTTGAAGATTCTAAACTAAGCGTATTATTTCGATCGTGGACTGACCTTTGCCATCACCATTTTCCAGCGGCCTGTTAAAACCATCCATACGACCGATAGCCGTTATCGTGTCGTTGAGCCTCGTGCTGTTGTCCGCTTTGATCACGTTGTTTTTGTCAGCGGGTGTAAACAATCAGATTGTCGATATCTCTAAAAATTTCGAACTGCGTGAGCAGGTCGGAAAAGTCATGCGTATTGCTTATAATATCGAAATGAGCCGCCGGGGCTATTTGTTGACTCTGGATGATGCCTATCTCGATCTTTATCAGCGCTCCATCGTCAATATTGATCAGACCCTAGCCGATCTCGGCGTTTTGACAAAAGACAATCCACAGCAGGACGGTCGAATCAGAATCATAAAAGCGCTGGTTGAGCATGCACATGACGATGTGCGACAAACAATTGATCTCGCCAAGGCTGGAAATGTTCAGGAAGCGATCAAGAAGGTGCGCAGTGATGAGGGCAAGGTCCTCATGGATCAGCTTACCGAAACCGTATCGCAATTCATCACGATAGAAGAAAAGGAACTGGCTGAGCGCAATAAGCATATTGACACTATGCGCTATTGGATGACGGTGGCCTCCGTAGTGGCGCTTATTTCTGGCGCCATTCTGGCATTTTTGCTGTTTTCACGTGTCCAAAGAGTCGTTCGCGCTCTGTTTGAAGGACAATCGGTCCTGCTATCTCAAAATGAATTGCTTGAAGAGCGGGTTAGGGAGCGTACAGCGGAATTGGAACGCGAGCGCTCTATTGCGGAACGCGAACGCAAGCGCGTGGAAATATTGTTACAGGACTCCAACCATCGTATTGGCAACTCACTCGCAACAGTTTCTTCCTTGCTGGGGCTTCAACTGCGTCAAACGAGAAGCACGGAAGCGCGTGCTGCGCTTTCTGCTGCGCGCGATCGTGTTCAGACGGTTTCAACGGCGCATCGTCGGCTGCGCTTGGGCGAAGATATGGAATCGACTCGCGTTGATGAATTTCTGGAAACGGTGATCGAGGATATCCGCCATGCAATTGGCGAGGATCGCAAGATTAGCTTTCAGACAGATCTGGCCCCGCTTGATCTGAAAGCGCGTGACGTTACGACGATTGGCATTATTCTTGGTGAGCTGATCACGAACGCAATTAAGCACGCCTTCAAAGGCCAGCAGGAAGGCACAATTTCCGTCAGCTTTAAACATGACGATGAAACTGGTGTGCTGGTTTTGATTGTTGAAGACAACGGGATTGGCTTGCAGCACGACGAGGCGCTCAGCACCAAAGACCAAGCCGGCTTGGGTACGCTGGTTGTTGAGCAGCTTTGTATGCAGTTCGGTGAGAAGCCTGTTTATTCCTCTTGTGAAGGGGGAACAGGAACACGCGTTATTGTACGGCTGTCGGGGCTTAAAGAGCATGAAAAAGAAACAAACAGTGAAACATCACAATGAAAAAGCTCCCGCTGAAATTTGCGGGAGCTTTTATTTTTCAACGCTTTTTCTTGTCTGAGAGTAGGCTCACAAGCGCAATGCCTGCCAGCGGCAAAGCAACCGCCAGTATAGGACGCTTTAGAATAGAAGGCACCGTTGCGATTGCAGCGGTAGCCACCAAGGCGGACTTATCAGCTTCAATGCGTTGTTTGCGTCTTTTCTCCTCTGCTGCGGCCTGAATTTTCAAAACAGCCAAAATAAGCAGAGCAATAATAAGCGAAAGCCCAGCAAGAATGAGGGCTGCAATTGGACCACCATAATTCTCGGCGAGAGCCAGAAAAGCTGCGACACACAGAAATACCACTGCAATCAGACCGAAGATTGCAATCGCCGTCCCGAAAATGGCTGCTCTTTTTGCTCGCCCGGTGAGGAGTTTAATCTCATCACCGGCGAGCGTTGCCACGACTGGTGCTAATAGCTTCAGCATGACAAAATTTAGCGACGTGAGAGAAGGGCTAGGAGATAGCCCACGCCAACTGCAGTCGCGAGCGAAGCGATGGGTCGTGCACGCACTGTTTCTGTCAGTTGTGCTTCAACGTCGTGTGCCTTGTTTTTCAAGTCACCAACAACGTCTTCGCTCTGAATATAGGCGCTCTTATAGGTTTCTTTTGCGGTGCGCTTCGCATCGCGTACTGTCTGCGAACCAAGATTGGTAAGCGTGGCCGCAATTGCAGCAATATCTTCCTTAAGCTGCTCGACCTGCGCCTGAAGGTCGTCCGTTGTCGAATCCGTCAGTGCGTCTTCGATTTTTTCTTCGATCTTCCGCGTGCTGGTTGTTCCGCGCGCCATGGCAGGCCTCCTGTTCGATCACTGATCTTGGATTTTAAAGTTCGACCAGTATAACGTTTATTGAGGCCCAATGGTTGCATGCAAACCAGTATATCGGCAACACAATGTGTCATGAACCGTCTGGCATGGTAAATGCGCCGGTGATGACCGCTATCTTAAAGCTGTGTTCTTAGAGCGTGTTGCACTTATTCGTATTCACGGCGCTCGCGCTGAGTCCCCGTTCTTACGCATGCCGGTGTCGGAAAACCGGTTCCCACGTTTCCGCGACATGCTTTAGGCGAAAAGCAGGTAGGCAGTTCCGATCAACACGATTGCAGCCAGTCCATAATGCGATGGTTTCAAAAGCGGTTGAGGTGCAGGCAACGGGTCATCATTGCCAGCCATTGCAGTGCGTGCTGCGTTTTCGAGCGTTTGAATGTCTTTGAACATCATTGATGTGCCCTCCACAAGCCTTTTGCAAATCCGTGCATTTCAGTTGAAATATCGGTTTGTCTGTTATTGTCGTATCAGGTCTGATTTGAACTGCTTACGCAATAGCTATTTCTACGCAGTTGCTTTTTCTAAATACCCGAAAAATAGGGAAAATGCCGTATTTGATGAAACATGACTTGCATCATCATGTTAATGAGAGTTAAGAAAAGGCCGATCAGGCGCCGGGATGGTCTGCATGGATGATCTGTCATGTGCGCTTGAACCTGAACAATCAAAAGGCGATCAAAATGACTGGTTTCTGGCGAAAGAGCTTCACGGCTGCGGCGATGGGCATTGGGCTGCTGGCATTTGCAGGTTCTGCCGCTGCGCAAAGTACAGTTGAGCCATCGACGACCAGCCCGGCGGTTACGAGTCAGGCGCCGACCACCCCCGCACCCGCTGCTCCAGCTGCTGAACAGCCAGCAGCGGAAACGCCGCCCGTTGGTGCGCCAGCAGGTGAATCAGCCGCAGTACAACAGGCGTCACCTGAAGTGGCCCAGCCTGTAACATCGGCTGAAGTAGCGACTCCAGCTTTCGTGTTGCCACATGATCTTTCGCCTTGGGGCATGTTCATGGCGGCTGACTGGGTGGTGAAGTCGGTCATGATCGGCCTTGCGGTAGCTTCGCTTGCGACCTGGACCATATGGGTTGCCAAGTCGCTCGAACTTGCTGGTGCACGCAGTCGCGCCAAGCGTGCACTCAAAGTTATTGGCCATTCTGCGACGCTTGTTGAGGCGGTCCGTTCGCTTGATGGTGTGAAAGGTCCAGCTTCAATTCTTGTGCGTGCAGCAGAAGATGAAGTTCGCCTATCGGGACTGGCATTGTCGCGCGCGGGTGGCGATGGTCTGAAAGAACGCGTGTCCTCGCGTTTGTCACGCATCGAAGCAAAAGCCGGACGCCGTCTTTCAAAAGGCACCGGCATTCTGGCAACGATCGGTTCTGTTGCACCGTTCGTCGGTTTGTTCGGCACCGTTTGGGGTATTATGAATTCCTTTATCGGTATCAGTCAGGCGCAGACGACCAACCTTGCGGTTGTTGCTCCCGGTATTGCTGAGGCGCTGCTGGCAACGGCTATTGGTCTTGTCGCAGCTATTCCGGCGGTTGTTATCTATAACGTATTCGCACGCTCTATCACTGGCTACCGCTCACTGCTCGCTGATGCGAGTGCTGGCGTTGAGCGCCTTGTTAGCCGTGATTTCGACTTCAGGACCGCTGGTGTTTCTGAAGGCAAGTTGCACGCTGCGGAGTAAGCAAAATGGCTGGCAAAATTCGCGAAGGCGGCGGTGACGATCTGGAGCTTAATCACGAAATCAATGTGACGCCGTTCATCGACGTCATGCTGGTTCTGCTGATCATCTTCATGGTCGCGGCTCCATTGGCGACGGTTGATATCAATGTTGATCTCCCTGCGTCGACTGCAACGCCTGCACCACGCCCCGATAAGCCGATTTATGTGACGCTCAAGGACGATCTTACTGTCAGTGTGGGTAACGACACGGTTGTGCGGGAAGCCCTTGGCGCAAAGCTTGATGGTGTGTCTGAAAACAACAAGGACGCACGCGTATTCCTGCGTGCGGATAAAACGGTTGGCTATGGCGAATTGATGCGTGTGATGAACTTGTTGCGGGAAGCGGGTTATCTGAAGATCGCGCTTGTTGGGCTTGAAACCGTTGGAGCCACCGATGGTGTCGCTCCAGCTCCTGCGTCTGACGCCACACCTGCTATACAGGGAGCCCAGTAATGAACAGGCTTCCGCCCGAACATCCTCCTATCAAGAATGTGGCATCAACTGATAGCCATCATTACTCATTTTGGCGTGATGCGGGGCGGTGGATCGGTGCGGGCGTAATTGTTCTGACGGTTCATGCTGCCGGTGCTTATGCTATCAGTGTGAGCCAGGACGATGATCAGCCGGATGGTGCGCAAGTTGCAGCCATGGTTGTTGAGATTGCGCTTGAGCCTGAAGCGCCGATGGAAGAGGTAGCATCAGAAGCACCCCAGCAGGAAACTGCCGTGGCGCCTGAAGAGCAGGTTGAGCCGGAACCAGTCCCAGAAGAGATCAAGGAACCCGAACCGGAGCCTGAGCCAGAACCTGTTGAGGAACCGGAAGAAGTCATTCCGGATGTGGTCGAAGCTCCGAAGCCTGAAGTCGCTGTGCCGCTGCCTGTTGAGAAGCCTGAGCCGAAGGTCGAAAAAGCACAGGTTGAGAAGCCGAAGGTTGAAAAGCCCAAGCCGGTAAAGAAGGTTGAAAAGCCAAAGCCCAAAAAGGCTGAGAAGGCTGCTGAAACGCGTGAAGCAAGCGCCCCGCGCATGGATGTGGATTCAGGCGCAAAGCCAGTTGCCAATCGCCGTGGGGACAACAATGCCTCTGCCGGCATTAGTTCCAACAAGTGGCAGTCCAAGCTTTATGCGCATTTGCTCCGTCGCACACGTTCTTTGCAGCGTCAGGCTGGAAGAGGTGTAAAGGGTACGGCACAGGTTGCGTTTGTGGTGGATCCATCGGGCAATATTCTGTCCGTTCGATTGGCCAGCTCATCGGGCAATCCGAAGGTTGATGAACTGGCGGTGCAAGCCACGCGTAATTCATCACCGGTGCCAGCACCGCCTGCTGCAATTGCCAAACCGCGCATGCCGATTACGGTACCGATTCAGTTTAAGTAACTTCCGCAAAGCAATCTTAAAAAAGCTGGCCTCGTGAAAACGGGCCAGCTTTTCTATTTCCGTGACGGGCTGGCTACTCGGATGAGAGCGCTACTGCTGGTAAGAGACGTGAAGCTTTGCGGGCCGGTAGAAACCCAAACACGAGGCCCGTTGCGAATGCGCAAGTAAATGCAAGCAGCACAGGGCCGACGCTGAAGGCCACCGCCACACCTGCGAAGGATATCAGCGTCGCTGCTCCCACACCAAGTATCACGCCAAATGCGCCGCCGATTGCAGATACGCTAAGCGCTTCGGTAATGAATTGGAGGAGGATGTCCCGCCGTCTTGCACCCGTTGCCATACGAACGCCGATTTCACGCGTGCGCTCGGTGACGCTGACCAGCATAATGTTCATCACACCGATGCCACCGACCAGAAGCGAGATTGCGGCTACGGATCCCAAAAACAGCGTGAGGGTCGATCCCATAGCAGCCGCATCGTCTCGAATAGACGACATGTTGGTGATCATCGTGTCACGCTGCTTGTGACGTTGATCTAGAAGTTCCTGAATCTGATCTTGCGTCGTATCGATCAGGTCGGCATCTTTCACCTGAACGGTGATGGTTCGGACATATTTTTGGCCGAAGAGGCGAAGATTTCCGGTTGAGAGCGGGACCACCACGACGTCATCCTGATCGGAGCCACCGAAGCCTGCGCCCTTGGATTCCAGCGTTCCGATCACCTGAAATGGTATTTTCTTGATCAAGATATATTGACCAATTGGGTTCGAGCCGTCCGGGAACAGAGTTTTGACCACGGTCGAACCCAGCACTGCAACGGGCGCATAGGATTCCATGTCGTGTTGGGTAATAAAATCGCCGGTGGCTACCTTCCATGATTTGGCTTCTGAAAAAGCGGCGACCGTGCCATTGGCTTGCGACTGATAATCCACATTACCGCGTCTCAAAGTGACGCTGCCCGTGACTTCGGGCACGGCGGTTTTCACATTGGGCAATTGCAGGATTGCATCGGCATCTTCAGGGACGAGCGTTGCTATGGAACCTGAGCCACGGAAACCGGGCATGGATGGACGAATCAAAACAAGGTCGGTGCCCATCGCATTGATGCGATCGAGGATCGAATTTTGCGCGCCGGTGCCGATTGCGAGCATCGTCACAACGGAACTCACGCCGATGATGATGCCGAGCAACGTCAAAACGGTGCGGAAGATATTAGCGCGCAGCGCGCGCATTGCCATTTTGACCGCTTCGGAAATGTCGGCGATATGCGCTGCACCGCTTTGCGTGATCTGCTGGAGGTTTTTGGGTGCTTCGGTGTCCGGGATTTCATGCTTGGTTGTATCGGACAGAATCTGGCCATCGCGAATTTCGATCAGCCGGTCGGCACGTTCCGCGACTTCGCGAGCGTGAGTGATGACGATGATTGTGTGACCTTGCTCGTGCATCGAGCGCAAAAGCGCCATGACATCTTCGCCGCTCTGGCTATCGAGCGCACCGGTCGGTTCGTCCGCTAGGATGATGCGGCCACCATTCATCAATGCGCGCGCTATGGAAACACGCTGCTGCTGTCCGCCGGAAAGCTGGTTGGGGCGGTGGTCCAGACGGTCCCCGAGTTTGAGTGTATCGAGAAGTGCTGCCGCGCGTTCGTGACGCTCAGCAGCTGGCATGCCAGCATAGATCGCAGGAACCTCGACATTCTCAAGTGCGGTGGAGGTGGCAATGAGATTATAGCTCTGAAACACGAAGCCGAATGTGCGCCGGCGCAGACCTGCCAGCTCATCGGCATCCAGTGTCGAGACATCCTCGCCATCAAGCAGATATGCACCGCCGCTTGGACTGTCGAGGCAGCCCAGAATATTCATCAGTGTTGATTTGCCGGAGCCGGATGCACCCTTGATGGCAACAAACTCACCGGCATGAATGTCAAGCGTTATCCCGTGCAGAACTTCAACCGCCAGATCGCCATTGTGATAGGTTTTGCGAATGTCCAGCAATCTTATGAGCGGAGTATCGGTCATGGCGCGCTCCATCAGAAGAACATACCGCCAGGTCTGCGACCACGCTGGCTGGAACTCGTAGTTCCTGATGCTGACGTAACGACGACCTTGTCTCCTTCCTCAAGACCGCTTTTGATTTCTGCCTGCACACGATTTCGCACGCCAACTTCAACGGCGCGTTCCGTTGTGCCGCCATTTTTGTCTACGACTTGTACCGTGACCTCCGGCTTACTCTCTTTGTTATTCTTTGTATTTAGTGCAGCCGTTGGAACAATGAGTACATTCTCGGCGTTGTCGAGAACGAAGTAAACCTGCGCGCTCATATTGATCATAAGTTCGCCAGTCGGGTTGGGAACGTCGAACAGCGCGTAATAAAGAACAACATTATTGTCAGTTTCGGGTGTCGGTTTGATTTGACGGAGTTTACCTGTAAAGCGCTTTTCAGGCTGGCCAAGCAGGGTGAAATAAACTGGCATCCCTGGCTTTAACTTGCTGATGTCGGCTTCTGATACTTGTGCTTCTACGGTCATCACCGTAAGGTCGGCTACAGTTACAATTGTGGGCGCACTTTGCACTGCGTTCAGTGTTTCGCCTTCTTTAGAAGTCTGGTCGACGACTGTGCCAGAAATCGGGCTATATATCGTGGTATATCCGAGATCTACTTTGGCACTGGATAGCTGGGCTTCCTGCTGACGAATCTGTGCACTGAGTGCTTTTACATCGGCATCGGCCACGGCTAGTTCGGCATCGGCCTGATCAATTGTTGATTGCGATGCGTTTCGGCTTGCAAGCAGAGAGCGCTGGCGTGCAGCATTGGCTTTTTTGAGCGTGAGCTGTGCTTGTTTGCTCACTAGTTGCGCTTTGAGATTATCGAGTTGTGCGCTGGCGATTTCCATCTTTTTTTCAAAAGGCGAGGGGTCTATCTCGGCCAGAAGGTCACCCTGTTTTACAGTGTCGCCGATGTCAACTTTGACGCTTTTGAGCTGGCCTGATACCTGAGCACCAACATTGACGCTGCGTAGCGCGCTCAATGTTCCCACCGCAGTGATTGAATTTTCGATATTTCCGCGCTCAACAGTCTCAGCGAGATAGGTGCTTTTTTGGCTGCCTGTTTCTTTGCCACTGAGGAAATACCAGCCTGCTCCCAAGGCAATGGCCGCAACAGCCAAACCGATCCACAAACGATTGCGTTTGCGTGTGGCAGTCTTTTTTCGAGCTGTGGCAAGTGAATGAGTGGATTTAAGCACCCGGTAACCCCTGAGAAATCAATTTTAAAAATAGTGTTAGGCGGATATCTATGCCTGCGCAGTCAGGAATTCATCTTAATTATTTGTCATGCGCCCAAAAGTCCTAATATGAAGGACCTTTAAGCGGTTGTTTTATGGTTTAAATGTGATTGTTGAAATGTATGAGCACAGAAGAAAAGCCGGGTTGAACCCGGCTGTCTGAATTTTCTGATCTTGCTTAATCAGGCAGTCCCTGTGGAGCCGAAACCACCAGCACCGCGTGCTGTCTGACTTACCTGTGAACGCTCTTCGATCTTTGGCTGGACGACCGGAGCGAAGACAGCCTGCGCGATACGCATGCCGCGTTCGATGCGGAAATCTTCATCGCCAAGATTAATGAGCAACACTTTCACTTCGCCGCGATAGTCAGAATCGATTGTTCCCGGCGTGTTGAGGCATGTAATACCGTTCTTGAAAGCCAAGCCCGAACGCGGGCGGATCTGCACTTCATAGCCGTCCGGGATTTCAAAGATAAGGCCGGTTGGTACCAGAGTGCGACGACCTGGGAGAAGAACGATCTGACGGTCTTCGGCAACGGCTGCACGAAGATCCATACCAGCGGAGCCGGACGTTTCATAAGCGGGGAGTTCAAGGCCTTCCGCATGTTCAAGGCGAATAATGCCGAGCGTTGGTGCTGTCATGAGGGGGCCTTTCCTACGTGAAGTTAAATTGGCGACGCTCATACGTGAAAACACATCAAAGGTGTACCGCCTATTTTGAGTTTTGCAATGATAGTGCGGCACAGGATCATGCTTTTACACCATGAGTTACCCTTTAGTGGCGAATTAATCGCGCTCTAATGGCACGGCTGTCGTCTCCTTTATCTCCTCCATGACGAAAGACGCTGATACATCCGATAAGGGAACGCTTGCAATCAATCGCTGATAGAGTCGGTCATAAGCTTTCACGTCGGAAACGCGTGCTTTGAGCACATAGTCAAGATCGCCAGTCATGCGGTAAACGCCAACAATCTCTGGAAAGCGTGTCATGGCGCTGCGAAACTTGCCAAGCCAATCGGGGTCGTGGCTCGATGTGCGAACCAGAATGAAGACGGACAGGCCGCAACCAGCCATTTCAGCATCAATCAAAGCAACGCGCGCTTTGATGATTCCATCATCTTCCATGCGCTTGACGCGTCGCCAGCAGGCATTGCGGGAAAGGTGTACGCGCTCGGAGAGAGAATCAACGGACAAAGTGCCGTCAATTTGCAGTTCATTCAAGATTTTTCGATCAATTTCGTCTAAAGTGAGTTTCATATTGGGATGATTGTCTCATATAATGTCAATTATCAAGGATAAATTGAGATTTCATCTCGCCCGCTTTTGCTAAAATGATTTTCCAGAAAGGCGCGATTGCGCTGGATAAACGGGAACAAATTGCTCATCGACGGGAGTATTTCCAATGACCACTCGCATCACACGCCTCTTTACTGAACATCCAGAGTCAGTCGACGAAACCTATTTTCAGCATATGGCCTTTGCTGGTCGTTTTTCATTCAAGCTTTTTTGTGCAGCATTCGCTGCACTCATTCATGCAATTTTGCCATTTTTGTTCGAGAAGACTGCGAGCACAATTGTTCGCCAGCTTTATGAGCGGACTCATAACCGGGGCCGGTAAACACCGGATCGAAAATGTGTCGTTGGGCCGCCTATCTCGGACCTGAAACCTATCTGGAAGACATTATCTCGTCTCCCTGTCATTCGCTCGTGGCGCAAAGCCACGATGCACATGAAGCCAAAACGCGGACCAATGGCGATGGTTTCGGCGTCGCCTGGTATGGCAATCGGAGCGAGCCGGGGCTTTACCGCGATATTCTGCCCGCCTGGTCGGATCAGAACTTACACAGTCTTGCGCGGCAGATCCGGTCGCGCCTTTTTCTTGCTCATGTTCGCGCCTCGACCGGTGGTTTGACAAGTCGTTCCAACTGCCATCCGTTTGTCTCCGGGCGCTGGAGTTTCATGCATAACGGACAGATCGGTAATTTTGACCGGGTGCGACGGAGGCTTGAAGGCCATCTGAGCGACGACATTTATCGTCAGAAACATGGCGCAACAGATTCGGAGCTGATCTTTCTGCTCTTGCTCGAATTTGGTCTTGAAAGCGATCCCGTGTTGGCTATGAAGCGGATGGTCGGAACAATCGTGGAAGAGGCTATAGGTGCGGGAGTGCCACCATTCTTGCGGCTGACAGCAGCTTTTTCCGATGGCAATCAGCTATATGCAATCCGTTATGCCACCGATGCATTTGCGCCGACGCTTTATACAGCGACGCTCGGCAGTGTATCCGGCATCTGTGTTGTATCCGAGCCGCTGGACGGTGAGGCTGCAAACTGGATGGCTGTGCCAGCAAACAGTTTCGTCACTGTTTCCCGGCATGGCCGCATTTCCATCGATGATTTTGCTGGTCCTGTTTCCTTGCCGCAGGATGCTATGTCGGTTTAAGCGCTGCCAATCAATATGCCTGCCGCAAGAACAAGCGCACCACCGAACACGACCTGAAGGGCTGCGCGGAAGAAAGGTGTTTCCATATAACGGTTCTGAATGAAGGCGATTGCCCAAAGCTCAAAGAAAACCAGAATTGCTGCGATGCTCGTTGCAGTCCAGAAATCTTTAATGAGATAAGGCAATGTGTGGCCAAGGCCGCCCAGCGTCGTCATCACGCCACAGGAAATGCCCCGCTTGATCGGAGAGCCGCGACCTGAAAGCTTACCGTCGTCATGCACGGCTTCCGTGAACCCCATCGAAATGCCCGCGCCGACTGAAGCCGAGAGGCCCACGAGGAATGTCTGCCATGTGTCCTGTGTAGCAAAAGCAGCGGCAAAGATTGGCGCGAGGGTGGAGACAGAGCCATCCATCAATCCCGCCAGCCCAGGCTGCACGTAAGTCAGGATGAACTGCTTGCGTTCCAGCGCACGTTCTTCGTCCTGAACAGCATTGGGCGTGAGTTCGTTCTCCAGCGACTCTGCTTTTGCTTCGTGCTTCTTTTCCTGTTGGGCCAGATCACCGAGAAGCTTGCGGGTCTGTGCATCTGTCACACGTTTTGCGGCCTCAATGTAAAAGCGATAGGCCTGCTCTTCCATTTGCGCTGCCGCATCGCGCACCTTGTCGATGCCAAGCGGGCGCACCAACCAGTCCGGCTTGCGCTCGTAATAGCCGCTCACATGTTCGCGACGAACAAGCGGGATGCGATCGCCGAAACGAGCGCGATGTCGCTCAATCAATGCATCGCGGTGTTCATGCTCTTCAGCGGCCATCTGCTCAAAGATTTTCGCAGATTGTGGGAATTCGTCGCGCAGCCCATCCGCATAGGCAAGATAGATGCGCGCATCGTCTTCCTCAGACGAAATTGCGAGCGCTAGTATCTCCTGTTCGGAGAGTGAATCAAAGGGGCGACGACCATTGCTGAAGAACCGGCTGAGCATTTCTCAAATCCATAGTTTAGAATAATTCTAAAATAAGTTTTACTGGCTAAAAGTCAAGCCTTGCAGCGAAGGCATAATTGGCGCATTAAACCGCAGCCTTTAAACGAGGCTCCATATCAGGATTCCCGATCAGAAGAGAACGAATCGATGGCATCGACAAACTCCCATACAAGCATCAATCCCCGACCGCTCAACCGGCAGGATTTCCGCACCCTTGGCCTTTCGGCATTGGGTGGCGCGCTGGAGTTTTATGATTTCATCATTTTTGTATTTTTTGCGAGCGTTATCGGACATCTGTTTTTTCCGCCTGACATGCCGGACTGGCTGGTGCTGATCCAGACTTTTGGCATTTTCGCAGCTGGTTATCTGGTGCGCCCCGTGGGTGGCATTGTACTGGCGCATTTTGGCGACAAGTTTGGCCGCAAGCGCGTCTTCGCGTTCTCGGTGTTTCTGATGTCGATCTCGACATTGGCCATGGCCTGTCTGCCAACCTATGCAACGCTTGGTGTTGGCGCGCCGATCCTACTGATTATCTTCCGCATGTTGCAGGGCGCTGCCATCGGTGGTGAAGTCCCCGGCGCTTGGACCTTTGTGGCTGAACATGTCCCTGCCAATCGTGTTGGCATGGCGTGTGGTTTCCTTTGTTCCGGCCTGACGCTCGGCATCATGATCGGCTCGCTGATTGCGACCGCCATCAACTGGATTTTCACGCCGGAAGACCTTGCCGGTTACGCATGGCGCATTCCGTTCTTCATCGGTGGTATTTTCGGCCTGTTCGCCGTTTACCTGCGCCGCTGGTTGGCTGAAACGCCGATCTTCACCGAGATGAAGAACAGCCATCTTCTCAAGGACAAGCTGCCGCTCGGCACTGTTCTGCGCAACCACATGCATGGCGTTATCATTTCCGTGCTGCTGACATGGATTCTGTCGGCTGGCATCGTCGTCACCACATTGATGACTGCGACGTTCCTGCAGAAGCTTTATGGCTACACGCCTTTGCAGTCGCTTGCCGCCACAAGCTTCGGCACGCTGTTTCTGATGTTCGGAACGGTGAGCGCTGGCGCGATTGTTGATCGCATTGGCAGCGGCCGCTTCTTTGCGGTTGCAGGCATTTTCTTCGGTGTTGCGACTTTCGTGTTCTACACCTATGCGGCGGTTTCCCTGCCTGTTCTGTTCGCGCTTTATGCGGTGATGGGTCTTTCGGTGGGCATGGTTGGCGCGGTCCCTTATGTGATGGTGCGCGCATTCCCGGCACCCGTTCGCTTCTCGGGCCTGTCGTTTTCCTACAATATTTCCTATGCGATTTTTGGCGGATTGACTCCCGTAATTGTAACCTCGCTTCTGGCGGTCAACCCGATGGCACATGCCTGGTATCTGGTGTTTATCGCGGTTCTGACCTCTGTGCTCGGCCTCTACCTGATGGCCCGCAGCGATCAGGTTGAAGGTGATATCGGTCTGACAGAGCTTTCGACCGGGACTGCCGTTCCACAGCCGAACTGATAAAAAAAGGGCCGCAAAAGCGGCCCTTTTTCTTTGTTTAATGTGTTGCGAGCTTTGCGCTGCCCGGTTCTTTATCATGGACAGCGAAGCGGTCGATCATATCGCTGCTTGCTTCATTAAAGCCGATCACCGAAACATCGGTACCGCTGGCACGGTATTTTAGTACCACCTTGTCGAGCGCACCGACCGAGGTGATGTCCCACAGATGGGCATTGCTGACATCGATCGTTACCCTTTTTGCAGGTGATGAAAAGTCGAACGCGGCAATGAAGTTTTGTGCCGAGGCAAAGAAGATCTGACCCTGAACGGTATAGGTGCGCTCGGTTCCATCTTCGCTCGTTGTTTCGCTCACGCGGAACATCTTTGCGACTTTTCCTGCGAAGAACACGCCGGAAAGCAGCACACCGACCAGAACCCCCTTGGCAAGATCATGGGTGGAAACCACCGTTATGACGGTTGCGAGCATGACAATGGAGGAGGATGGCGGGTTGCGGCGCAGATCGAGGATCGAGCGCCATGAGAAGGTGCCGATAGAGACCATGATCATCACGGCCACCAGTGCGGCCATCGGAATGATCCGCACAAGATCGTCGAGAACCAAGATGAGAAACAGCAGGAAAGAGCCAGCAACAAAGGTCGACAGCCTGCCGCGACCGCCGGACGACACATTGATCACCGACTGTCCGATCATGGCGCAACCACCCATGCCGCCAATCATGGCGGATGCGATATTGCTGGTGCCCTGACCAATACATTCCTGGTTTTTGTTGCTGTTGGTATCCGTCATGTCATCGACAATCTGGGCCGTCATCAGCGATTCAAGCAGGCCGACAGCCGCCAGCGTGATCGAGTAAGGCAGGATGATCTGCAGCGTTTCCAGCGTCAGCGGTACTTGTGGAAGCGCGAAGATCGGCAATGCGGATGGCAACTCGCCGAGATCGCCAACGGTTCGCAGATCCATGCCGCTGGTCCATGCAAGGGTGGTGAGCACGGCAATCGCAACGAGCGGCGAGGGGATGGCTTTGGTTAAGCGCGGGAAGAGATAGATGATGGTGAGACCGCCTGCGATCATCCAGTAGGTCTCAACCGGAACATGAATGAGTTCAGGCAGCTGCGCCATGAAAATGAGGATCGCAAGCGCATTGACGAAGCCGGTGATGACCGAGCGCGATACAAACCGCATCAGGCGCCCGAGTTTGAGAAAGCCTGCAAAGATTTGCAGAATGCCCATCAGGATCGTGGCTGCAAAGAGATATTGCAACCCGTGTTCCTTGACGAGCGAGACCATCACCACAGCAGTTGCAGCGGTTGCAGCAGAGATCATGCCAGGACGTCCACCAGTGAAGGCGGAAACGCAGGCAATGGCGAAAGAGGCGAAGAGGCCGACCTTGGGGTCGACGCCAGCGATGACCGAAAAGCCGATGGCTTCCGGGATAAGGGCAAGTGCTACGACGATGCCGGAAAGAATATCGCCGCGAATATTGGAAAACCACTCGCGGCGGTAGGCAGCAAGACGTGTCATTGAATTTTCCGCAAATAGAAGACGGGCGTTGAGAGCCGTCCGATTCAACATGGCCGATTGTAAAAATGGGGGATGTTGTTGCGTTGTCTGGCGGATAGGCGGCCAGAAGAGCCACCCGGGCTTTCACCGGGTCCTTGCGAATACGCCTGTATAAACAAAAAAAGCGCAGCAGGGCAATGGCCCGCTGCGCTTTCTATTGCACGGTGCTGATTAGAGTATCTTTTGCATGAAGGTCAGATCAAGCCAGCGTCCGAATTTCTGGCCGACCTGTTTCAGCGTGCCGCTATCTTCAAAGCCTTGCGATTTGTGCAACGCGATGGATGCGGTGTTGCCTGCTTCAATGCCCGCCACCAGCACATGGACTTTACGCTCGCGTGCTTCTTCCACAAGCTCGGCCAAAAGTGCGCGTCCGATACCGCCGCCGCGTGCATCGCTTGCCACATAGACAGAGAGTTCCGATGAGTGGCGGAAACCTTCAAACGGGCGGAATGGGCCATAACTCGCATAGCCGACGACCTGTTCCTCACGTTCGGCCACCAGAACCGGAAAGCCGTCGCGGTTGCGGGCTTCGAGCCATTCGCGACGGTTTTCCAGATCGACAAGCGTTTCGTTCCAGATCGCAAGCGTGTTCTCGACTGCATCATTGTAGATCGCAAGCAGAGCAGGGAGGTCAGCTTCGTTGGCAAAGCGGATGGTGAGGGTCATTTCACAGGCCTTTATAGAAAAGTGTGGTCGCGCAGGGGCTGCCGTCAGGATAGAGCGCATAATTCGGGATAGTGCCGACACGTTCCCAGCCAAGATGTGTGTAAATCGCCTCCGCCGGACTGCCGGTCGCCGTGTCGAGGCAGAGAAGTGTCTTGCGTCGGTTACGTGCTTCTTCTTCAACGGCTTCCATCAGCTTGCGTGCAAGACCAAGGCCGCGCGCCTTACGATGGATCAGCAGTTTTTTAAGATCGGCGCGATGCGGCTGATTGGGCATCTGTGCGAGACCAAGCTGAACTGTACCGACAATTTCGCCGTTATGTTCGGCAACCAGAAGGGCCGTGTCGCCTCGCTCTACTTCATTAAAGACGTGGTTCCAGTAAGGGATGAAGCCCTGCCATTCACATGGCGCCATGAAACCAACTGACGCGCCATCATTAACGCAATCGGTCAGGATTTCTGCCAGTGGGAGAAGCGAGGAGCCAGCATCTTCGTAGTTAAGGACACGAATCATATTGTACTTTCAGAGACTGCTGCGGCGTTCGAGTACGATTGTATAACGTGCGGTCGAGGTGCCGGGATTATGAAAGGTGATGCCTTCAACGAGCGGCATATAAAGACAGTCGCCGGTATGAAGCTGATAGGCGGTTGCTCCAACGGTGATTTCCATCTGCCCATTCAGGAGCCACAAATGCTGCGTGATGCCTGCATTGGCTGCCTGTGGTGCAAAAGTGACCTTTGCGCCTGCGGGAAATTCGACCTCGATCATGTCGATATTCGACCCCGTTGCCGGTGGCGAAACAGACCGCCGGATATAGCCCGTATCCGGGTCACGCCAGACTGGCTGGCGATCATGCGTGAGCAAGGGATAGGCGGGGGCTTCCGCATCAGCAAAGAAAGCTGAGAGCGATGTGCCGAGCGCTGCACAAATGCGCGCCAGAAGCTGTGCGGTTGGGCTGGTTTCGCCACGCTCGATCCGCGATATCATGGCGCGGCTGACACCTGACGCGTCACCAAGCGCATCCAGCGTCATGCCTTGCGCAAGGCGCAGGCGGCGCAGATTTTCGCCAATGGCGTTGTCGAGATGCTCATTCATGTTTTCCATTATCTTAGAATTAATATCTATTATAATGGAGTCAAGTGATTTCGAAAACAGAAACGGCGGGATTTCTCCCGCCGCTTTCTTTCTGTCCGAATAATTCCTGATTAGCCTTGCGCTTTCAGTTCTAACCGGCGGCGGTGCAGGACTGGCTCGGTGTAACCATTTGGCTGTTCGCGGCCCTTGAAAACCAGATCGCAAGCGGCCTGAAAAGCAATCGAATTGTCGAAGTTTGCGGCCATCGGACGATAAAGCGGATCGCCTTCATTCTGCTTGTCGACGACAGCTGCCATGCGCTTCAGCGTTTCCATGACTTGCGCTTCCGAAACCACGCCATGATAGAGCCAGTTGGCGATGTGCTGTGCCGAGATACGCAGCGTTGCACGATCTTCCATCAGGCCGACATTGTTGATGTCCGGCACTTTCGAGCAGCCAACACCCTGATCGACCCAGCGCACGACATAGCCGAGGATGCCCTGTGCGTTGTTGTCGATTTCGTGCTGGATGTCTTCCGGCGTCCAGTTTGGACGCGGGGCGACCGGCACCGACAGAATATCGTCGAGCTTGGCGCGCGGGCGGCTCTTCAGCTTTTCCTGAACGCTTGCAACATCAATCTGATGATAATGGGTTGCGTGGAGCGTTGCAGCGGTTGGCGATGGCACCCAGGCGGTGTTCGCACCAGCCTTCGGATGGGCAATTTTCTGTTCCAGCATCGCAGCCATCAGGTCCGGCATGGCCCACATGCCCTTACCGATCTGCGCATGGCCGGAAAGGCCACATTCAAGACCGATATCGACATTCCACTGTTCATAAGCGCCGATCCAGGCAGCCTGCTTCATGTCGCCCTTGCGGATCATCGGGCCAGCTTCCATCGAGGTATGGATTTCGTCGCCAGTGCGGTCAAGGAAGCCGGTATTGATGAAGACGACGCGTTCCTTGGCAGCGCGGATCGCTTCCTTGAGGTTAACCGTGGTGCGGCGTTCCTCATCCATGATGCCGATTTTCAGCGTGTTCGGCTTCATACCAAGCAGCTCTTCGGTGCGGGTGAAGATTTCATTGGCGAATGCCACTTCTTCCGGCCCGTGCATCTTTGGCTTGACGATATAGACCGAGCCTTCGCGCGAATTCATGTGGCGACCATTCGCGCCAATATCATGCAGTGCGATCAGGCTGGTGAAGGCGGCATCCATGATGCCTTCCGGCACTTCATGACCTTCGGAATCAATGATCGCCGGATTGGTCATCAGATGGCCGACATTGCGCACCAGCATCAGCGAACGGCCCTTGAGGCTAAGTTCCGAGCCATCGGCAGCCTTATAGCTGCGGTCGCCATTAAGGCGGCGCGTCATCTGCTTGCCGCCCTTTTCGAAGGTGTCTTCGAGCTTGCCATTCATTAGGCCGAGCCAGTTGCGATAGACGGCAACCTTGTCTTCCGCATCGACTGCTGCAATCGAATCTTCGCAATCCTGGATCGTGCTGATCGCCGATTCCAGAACCATGTCTGCTATATGGGCCGGGTCGCTCTTGCCGATCGGGCTGTCCGCATTGATTACGATATCAACATGCATGTTGTTCTTGGCCAGCAGCACATTGGTCGGTGCCGCCGCATCGCCATTATATCCCTTGAACTGGCTCCCGTCCTTCAAGGCGGTGCCCGAACCGTCGGCAAGCGTTAAGCCGAGTTTGCCGTCGTTAACGGAAAGGCCGGTGACGTCGGCCCACTTGCCCGCATTGAGCGGTGCGCTTTCGTCGAGGAAATTCTTGGCCCATGCGATGACTTTTTCGCCGCGCTTCGGGTTGTAGCCTTTGCCTTTTTCCGCACCGTCATCTTCAGAAATAGCATCGGTGCCGTAAAGCGCGTCATAGAGCGAACCCCAGCGTGCATTGGCGGCATTGAGCGCATAGCGGGCATTCATGACCGGAACGACAAGCTGCGGTCCTGCAATATGCATGATTTCCGGATCGACATTGGCGGTCGAAACCTTGAACTCTCCGCCTTCGGGCAGGAGATAGCCGATGTCTTTCAGGAATTGCTGGTAATCAGCCTGCGAATAGCCTTTGTCGCGATTGTCCTTGTACCAGGCATCGATCTTGGCCTGCAGGTCGTCGCGCTTTTTGAGGAGGGCGCGATTCTTCGGTGCGAGATCGCGGATGATGGCAGCGAAGCCCTTCCAGAAGGCGTCTGGTTCAACGCCAGTGCCGGGTGCTGCTTCCTTGGCCAGAAACTCCACCAGTTCAGGGGCAACGCGCAAGCCTTCTATCTCAACGTAGTTACCGGCTTTCTGAGAAACCATGGCTCTGCCTCCTTCAAAATAAACAAAATCACCGCCAGCACCCTTCAGTGCCAGCTATCATGCTGTCTTTGAACCGCTTTAGCGCGCTTTCGTCAATCAGCGTGCGGGCACATCATCTGTGACGCTGCGGCGAAAATAGTTTTTACAGCGACAGTCTTGCGCGGATATCGTCAGGCGTAAAGCCCTGTTCGCGCAAGCTGCTGAGTGCAGTATCCTTGCGGCTTTTGGATAGTTTCAAACCATCATCGCCGAGTATAAGATCATGATGATGATAAAGTGGCTGCGGTAAGTCCAGAAGCTTTTGCAGAAGCCGATGCACGGATGTTGCATGAAACAGATCGCGTCCGCGGACAATATGGGTTATGCCTTGCAGCGCATCATCCACCACGACGGAAAGATGATAGCTGGTGGGGGTGTCTTTGCGGGCAATCACCACGTCGCCCCATTGAGCGGGATCGGCGTTCACGCGACCGGTTTCGCCATTCGGGCCGTAGCCGCTTTCGTTCCAGAACAGCGTTTCGCCAGCCACCTCGAGCGCTTTCTCCATATTGAGCCGCCATGCATAGGGCGCACCGGAGACGATGCGCTCCATCTGCTCTTTTTCGCTGAAGTTTCGTTCACCATGCGGGTACAGCGGCGTGCTGTCAGGGTCGGTGGGCCATTCCTGGCCTTTGGCATGGGCTTCGCCGATAATCTCGCGCACTTCGGTGCGGCTCAGAAAGGCGGGATAGACGAGCCCCTTGTCGGCGAGCTTGGTCAGGGCGTTGCGATATTCGCCGAAATGCTCTGACTGGCGGCGTACCGGCTGTTCCCATTCAAGCCCGAGCCAGTGGAGATCGTCGTAGATGCCCTGTTCAAGTTCCGGCGTGCAGCGGGCGGTGTCGATGTCTTCCATGCGAAGCAGAAAGCGCCCTTCGCTTGTCTGCGCCATTTGTGCATTGAGAAGGGCGGAATAGGCGTGACCAAGATGCAATTGCCCATTGGGGCTTGGAGCGAAGCGATATACTGGCTGGGTCATGATCATGTCAGTTGATTGTCATCTGACTGCATTGGTACGTTGTGCCACACTGAAATGAAAGGCCTGACGATGCGGCGGATCGATACATTGGATGATATTGAAGCCGGGCTTGAAGCATTGGGATTAGCCGACGCACGGTTGCTTGATATCCGCAGTCGGTCCCACGCTATTTCGCTTCGAAGATCTGAGCCGGGTTTTGAAAGTCTTGCCTCGATTATCGTTGCGCAACAGGTTTCAACTGCAAGCGCGGCAGCAATATGGGCGCGGTTCAAGCAGGTGATCGATCCGATGACACCGGAAGCTTATATTGCAGGCGGGGAAGACGCATGGCGTTTTGCCGGACTTTCGCGGCCAAAACAGAGAACGCTGTTTGCTTTGAGTGAAGCTTTGGCAGAAGAGGCAATCGATCTGCATGGGCTGTGCGATCTGCCTGCCGAAGAAGCGATCAAGGCGCTGACCGCTATCAAAGGAATCGGTCCATGGACGGCTGAAGTCTATCTGCTGTTTGCCGCTGGTCATCCGGATGTGTTTCCGGCTGGCGATGTGGCGTTGCAAACGGCTGTCGGTCACGCTTTTGCACATGAAACGAGACCCGATACAAAGGCGCTTCGCTTGCTTGCGGAAGACTGGTCGCCATGGCGCGGTGTGGCAGCGCGTTTATTTTGGTCATATTACGCTGCGATCAAGGGGCGGGAGGCGGCGCCGCTTATGTAAATCTTGCGTGTTTACGGGGACATAAATGCGTTTCTGCTTCACAATGCTGTCATGTCGGGATTACATTATTCGCATCAGGTGAATGACGGCATTTCGATTCGCAGAAACTTGGTACCCTGCCTATCGCACTGCCGCCTTACAGCGGTAAGGCCGCTGTAACCATCTGTTTCTACGCATTATCCCACGCAAAACCGCTTCGTACTTTTGCTGGAAATGCTATTACAAGGTTGGAGCGTCGTAGGTTGCGCCCATGATGGACGCGCGGCGCTCTCGTCAGAAGCGCAGTTCCGCATGGAAAGCCATTCGCACTTTTCTTTCGGAATTGTTCTGAAGGAGGTGTGCCTTTGAATGTAGCCGTCTCTCCCCGAACGGTGTCGAGCAGTGGTTTGCCTGCTCTGGTTCTCAATGCGGATTACAGGCCGCTCAGCTATTATCCTCTGTCGCTTTGGTCATGGCAGGATGCGATCAAGGCCGTGTTTCTTGAACGCGTGCATATCGTGGCGGAATATGATCAGGTCGTATCCTCGCCAACATTTTCCATGCGTTTGCCAAGCGTGATCTGTCTCAAGGATTATGTGCAGCCGCCGCGCCATCCGGCGTTTACCCGCTTCAATCTTTTTCTGCGTGACCGTTTTGAGTGTCAGTATTGCGGCTCACCGCATGATCTGACGTTTGATCACGTTACCCCGCGTTGCCATGGCGGTGCGACGACGTGGGAAAATGTGGTCGCCGCCTGTTCTCCATGCAATTTGCGCAAGGGCGGCTTGATGCCATCGCGCGCGCATATGTGGCCACGCCAGAAGCCGGTTCAACCCACGATGCATGATCTGCATAAAAACGGACGTCTTTTCCCACCGAACCATCTCCACGATAGCTGGCTCGACTTTCTTTACTGGGATGTCGAATTGGAACCTTAGTATCTGTTCCAAAAGTCGCCATGCCGGTCTGCAAATGGCAATTTGTCTGCGTTCCGATGCTCATGTACCCAAAAGTACACTCCATTTCGGTACTCGAAAATCACCATTTTCGCCACGGCCTGCCGCTTTTCGATCAAAATACTTGAGCTCTTGCGAAGAAAGAAAAACTTCCTCAGAATTCGCTCTTACTTCTCACCTTTTGCAAAAGCGCCGTAGTAGCCAATTGCTGCAAAGAGCAGGCTTGCGACGACGTTCCATCCGGCAAATGACAGGCCGAGGAAAAAGCCCGGCGCGCTATCGCATGCTGGTGGGCGGGTCGCGTTGAGATCGCCAAGCAGATTGCCTGCATCGAGTGTGACCTTCATGGTGGCTGCACTGCAATCAGCCGGACCCGGCCAATATTTAAGCTCAACGCCGGTGTGATAGATCGCAAGTGCCAGACCAAAGGTCATCAGCAGCGCGCCGATCAGGATGAGACCGCGTGTGAGGATCGGTGGCCACTTCAAGCCATAAGAAACCAAAGCCGCAGCCAAAACCGGAATGCCGATATAATATGGTGTGCGTTCTTCAAGGCAGAGCTTACACGGCATAAAGCCAGCCAGATGCTCGAAGCCCAGAGCTGTACCGACCGTCGCTGCAAGTCCGACTGTCATGATGCCTGCGGTCCAAGCCTGAATTTTGCCCACGGGTCTATTAAGGGCAAATGCCATATGAAATTTCCTGCGCCACACTGGCTTTATCAGTAGTCTAGAATTCTAGTTTGCTTCCAAGCAATTAAATTTGACTGACTTGAGGCAAAATCAAAAATGAAAATATTTAACCGCTAGGAACAGTGCAATCAGCACCACGGCGACCAGACCAGCCAGTAGGCCGAGGCGCTTTTCAATAAAGTGGCGGATCGGTTCGCCATAACGCTTCAACAGCCATGCAAGGAAGAAGAAGCGTGCACCGCGAGCGATAATTGCCGATGCAATAAATAGCCAGATATTTATGCCCGCAGCACCGGACAGAATGGTGACAACTTTGATCGGCGGCAAATGCGATAGGCCGGATGTGATAAGCATCAGCAAAATCATGTCGGCGCTGGTCGTGCCACGCATCTGCTCGAATGTGTCGAGCTTACCATACATTTCAAGCACAGGTTTCGCGACCTGTTCATAGGCATGATAGCCAAGATACCAACCTGCTATACCGCCAAGCACGGAAAAGATCGTCGCCACAAGCGCATAGCGATAGGCGCGTTCAGGGCGTGCGAGCGCCATCGGAAGAAAGAGCACATCGGCGGGCACCAGAAACACTGAGCTTTCTACAAAAGCGATGAAAGCGAGCCAATATTCGGCAGACTTTCGGGCAGCAAGCGAGATCGTCCAGTCATAGAGTCGGCGCAGCATGATTTTTCCGGATTGTTATAGGTGCAAACATTCGGGGATATTTGCACTCTCTATAAATAAAAAAGGTGGCACGAACAATGCGCGCCACCTCTTAATGTCGATCAAGTCTATTTTAACGCGTGTAGGCGCTGCAAATATATTTGGTTTCGAGATATTCTTCGATGCCATATTTAGAGCCTTCGCGACCGAGGCCCGACTGCTTCACGCCGCCGAAAGGTGCGACTTCGTTGGAGATCAGGCCGGTATTGTGTCCGACCATACCATATTCCAGTCCTTCACTGACGCGGATCGCGCGGCTGAAGTTCTCCGTATAGAAGTAGGCAGCCAGACCGAAGATCGTGTCGTTGGCAGCAGCAATCACTTCTTCTTCAGTGTCGAAGGCAAAGAGCGGTGCGAGCGGTCCGAAGGTTTCTTCCTTGGCAACAAGCATATCCGAGGTAACGCCGGTTAGAATGCCCGGTTCAAAGAACAGGCCACCCAGTTCCTTGCCGCCTGCAATAAGCTTCGCACCCTTTGAAACCGCATCTTCAATATGCGATTTGACCTTAGTGATGGCTTTTTCTTCGATCATCGGGCCGATGACGACGCCCGGCTCGGTGCCGTTGCCGACTTTCAGCTCTTTCACTTTGAGCGCCAGCTTTTCAGCGAACTTGTCGTAAACGCCGCGCTGAACATAGATGCGGTTGGCGCAAACACAGGTCTGACCGGCATTGCGATATTTTGAAAGCATGGCACCGTCTACAGCTGCATCAATGTCTGCATCATCGA